>CP058896.1:1212053-1515066 GCA_013415865.1 Methanomassiliicoccales archaeon | reverse complement strand
AGACGCTTCACCAGGGGGATAAAAAGCACAGTGACCTCAGTACCGAGCTCATGATGATCATAGAGAGCGAAAAAAAGGCGTTGATCTGGGAAAGGATGGTGCTTTGGTTTTCATTGATCGCGACGATACTCGCATTGATCGGTCTGTTCATATTCAACATGCAGATGTCCAGAGAAACGATCTGGCTGAGCTCCATTCCTTCTGTGCTCTGGATCGGCCTGATCCTTTATCTCGTTTATCGGTCAGGGAGGGAGGACGTCGAAAAGAAGTTCGGAACGGAAAGGGCATTGGCACTGGTCAGCATCGTGTCCGTTTTTATTGTGCTCAATCTCATAATCATATTCAATGTGCCCCCAGAGATAGCACAGATCTGCATGGTGCTGTCCCTCCTTTGGCTTATCGGGACCAGTATGGCCCTTCATATGTCCCTTTCCTCCAAAAGGGAATCTGAGATCAGGAAAGGGCAGAACCATTTGTCAGCTACGGTATGTTACATCGGGACTGACAGTTCAGAGCTACTTAGGTCTGATAAATATGGGCTCACCGGTCGCCCCGACTATATCCTCGAGGAGAACGGAGAGCTGGTCCCAGTGGAGATGAAGAGCGGTAGAAGGCCGAAAGGACCGTTGTTCTCCCATATCGTGCAATTGGCAGCATATTGTCTCATTCTAACAGACCAAGGAAAAAAGGTCAGCAGAGGGATTTTAAAATATGGGGAGCACGAGGTCGAGATAGATTTCGATGATGGGCTCAAAGAAATCGTCGTCTCAAAGCTTGATGAGATGAGGATGGTCGCATCATCCGGTGAGGCGCACAGGAACCATAATCGTCCAGGAAAATGCAATTCGTGCTCGAGACGTGAAGATTGCCCTGAGAGATTGTAAAGTGATCACTCCACTGTGACGCTCTTCGCTAGGTTCTTCGGCTTGTCGATCGAGCAGCCCCGCTTGTTCGCTGCATGATACGCTATCAACTGAAGGACGACGGTCACGGGTATCGGGGAGAACAATGGATGGACGCAGGGGACGTTGATGCATATGTCAGAGATCTGCGCAAGCTCGCGGTCCCCTTCGCATCCTATGGCCAATATTGGGCTCTCCCTTGCAGCTACCTCTGAGATGTTGGCCAGCATTTTTTCATATGTGTGGTCCTTTTGCATCGCGACCGCGATCACTGGTGTCTTCGAGTCCAATAATGCCAGGGGACCATGCTTAAGCTCTCCGGCCGCAAATCCTTCGGCATGGATGTATGATATTTCCTTGAGCTTCAGTGCCCCCTCGAGCATGGTTGGGTAGTTGATGTTCCTTCCAATGAAGAAGACGTCTCTTGCTGTAGCGATCATCTCGCTTGCCTTTTCGATCTCAGGGTCCTTGTCCAGGACCGCCTGCACCACTCCAGGCATCTTCCTCAGTTCTTTAAGATTGCTCCACATGCCGTCATGGCTCAGGGACCTCTTTGCATATCCTATCCTGATGGCCACGATATAGAGCGCTATGAGCTGTGTCATGAAGGTCTTGGTCGCTGCAATCCCTATCTCGGGCCCTGCACGGGTGTAGACGACCTCATCGACCTCTCTGGTCAAGGTCGACCCGATAACATTGGTGATGCCCAAAGTCCTGCACCCTCTCCTCTTTGCCTCCCTGGCAGCGGCAAGCGTGTCGGCGGTCTCACCGCTCTGCGATATCAATATCACAAGCGGGAACTCTTTCGCACCAGGGGAATATCGATATTCTGAGGCCAGCTCAAGGGTGACAGGTATCTTTGCCAGCTCCTCCATCACATACTTGCCGACCATGGCCGCATGGAATGATGAACCGCATGCGATGATCTTGACCGAATTGAACTGGACATTAGGAAGGATATCTCCATTCTCTATCAGGTCCAACGCGCCCAACAGTGAGTTATGTATGGCCTGAGGCTCCTCGAATATCTCCTTCAACATGAAGTGTGGGAATCCTCCCTTTTGAGCATCCTCGGCGTTCCAATTCACCGTCTGGACCTCTCTCTCGACCACGTCCCCATTCCCGTCCCAGATGACGATGGACCTGGGGGTCAGGGAGACTATCTCACCTTCCATCACATACTTTACTTTGTTTGTGTAATTGAGAAGGGCTGTTACGTCGGAAGAGATGAAGTTCTCGTTGACCCCGACGCCGACCACAAGGGGGTTCTCCTTCCTTGCGGCCACTATCTGGTCACTCCCCTGTACCACGGCCGCCATCGCATATGTCCCTTTTATCTCGTTCAATGCCGACCTTACCGCGTCCATCAGGTCATCCTTGTAATATTTTTCTACGAGATGGACGAGCACCTCCGTATCCGTTTGAGAGGTGAACCTATGGCCCTCCTTCAACAGACCCTCCTTCAGATGCATATAGTTCTCAATGATCCCATTATGGACTATGGAGATGCGGCCCGTGCAATCGATAAAGGGATGGGCGTTCTCGTCCGAGGGTCTTCCGCAGGTCGCCCATCTGGTATGTCCTATCCCAACATTCCCTTCCAGCTTTGGGAGGCTCGACCTCAACCTGTCGAGCTCCCCCTTCTGTTTGTGTATCGTCAGATTGGGCGCCATGATGGCTATACCAGCAGAATCATATCCCCTATACTCGAGCCTTTTCAACGACTCCATGAGCACTTCTGTGGCCTGGCGATAACCAGTGTAACCGATTATACCGCACATCTCAGATCACTATGCTCCTGTTCTCAATGTTCCCTGAGACCGTTGTCCCGTCTCCAATGGAGCAAAAGGAACCTATGACCGTTCCGGAGCTGGCCACCACCCTGGACCCGATCACGGTCTCCTCGCCCACCATTATCCCGATCTTCTTTACCGTGTGATACTTTCCCTCGACCTTGACAGTGGCCTGTCCGCTCGATATCGAGAAGCTCGGTCCGATCTTGACATTATCATCGATGATGCTCTGTGAAATGTGCACATGTGAGCCGATGGTCACATTCGACATAATTATGCTATTGGCCAATGACGTGAACGGACCGATGTTGACGCCCTCGCCGATGCTTGTCGATGGGAAAATTGCCGTCATAGGACCGATATCACATCCTTCACCGATCACCACCGGCCCTTCGATGTAGGTGCCTGACCTTATCCTCGTTCCACGACCGATGGACACCGATCCCTTTAGGATTACACCTTGCTCGATTATCCCTTGAACGGCCTGACCTTTCCCGCCGAGCGCGATCTCATTGAGCCTGATAAGGTCCCAAGGGTAGACGGCATCATCCCACTGACCGTTTCCAAAGATGGCCTTTATCTCCACTTGGCCCAATAACGACTTTAGCACATCCGATATACCATACTTTCCATTCCTTACGCCCTGCTCGATCAGCCCCAACATTGATGGTTCGAAATTATAGAGCCCGGTGCTGATTATGTTCCCTGCCCCATCTATAGGCTTCTCCTCCAAAGACCTTATCCTTTCGTCCTGGATGCTGACAACACCATACTTAGAGGGCTCGTCGCTCTCGGTGACCAGGATGCTATTGCCTTCCTTCAGTGCCAGGAGCGACGCCACCATCTCCTTGTCTATGATGTTGTCCCCCGGCAGCACCAGGAACCTTCCTTTGATCTTATCTTTCAGATATGTCATCGCGTGGGCCGTTCCCAGCTGCTTGTCCTGAATTATATAGGTGATCTGCGCACCGAACCTGGAGCCGTCACCGAAGAACGACATGATCCTTTCCTTCTTGTATCCGACAACCATCACGATGTCCTTGATGCCGTTCGCCACCAATGCCTCGACGACAAATTCAAGTATGGGCTTGTTCCCGATCGGTATCATCACCTTTGGCCGTGCTAGAGTGAACGGTCTCAACCTTGTTCCTTCCCCTGCTGCCAGAACGACCGCCTGCACTAGATCGACCTCTCTTTGCTTGATTCAATAATGCTGATTTAAAGGTTTCATCATGGCCCTCATCCTTGATTCCATAGCAACGTCCTTAAGCTGCTATAAAAAATGATAAGCAAATGAAAAGATTGTTAATAGTCTGCATAAGTATGTGATTTAAGGGTGTGCCGTTTTGACCGTTGAACCGTCGCTTGGCTTGAGGATCCCCTCAGAGATATTCAGGTTCTTCAATGCACCTGGCGGTCATTCTCTGATAGTAAGGGGAGGTGCTGGCACTGGCAAGACGACCTTTGCGCTCCAGGTCATAGAGGACCTCTCCAGGGAGACGGTCGGTTATTATCTGTCCACCAGGGTCTCTGACCGATCCTTGTTGACCCAGTTCCCTTGGTTAAAGGAACGGTTGATCTATGACCCAGTGAGAAGGGATGAACATGTGATGAGCGGTAAGAAAAGGTCTGGGTTGGCCAAACTAAAGGGCATCAATATTGACTATCAGACCGGCCAGACCAAAGAGATGTCCATCTCGATAGGCAGGCAATTGACGGACCTGGAATGCATATATCAGCTGGTCGAGGCGGACCGCATCAAAAGGATGCTCTTTGTGATCGACAGCGTGGACGCTATGGCTGAAAAATATGGGCTCGACCAGGCAATGCTCATCGCCTCTCTGCAAAAGGATCTGGTGGAAGGATATGGTCAGAACGTCCTTTACGTCCTCGAGAGCCCTGAGCAACTATTGGACTATCTTGGAGATGGTGTGGTCGTCATAAGCGCTTCCGAACTTGATAAAAGAAGGGTCAGAGAGATCGAGCTCGTGAAGCTCAGGGGCTGTGAGATACTGAGACCTCGTTACCTCTTTACCTTGAAGGGGGGCCAGATGTTGACCTTTGATGAAAAGATGACGGAGAGGGCGAACATTATCGGCCCCTGGTCCCCGATCAAGGACTCCGATGGGAAAATGTCAACTGGGATGGCCGATGTAGACCGGATGGTCGGAGGTGGCATCGAGAGGGGGTCGATCATATTGATCGAGATCGGGCACAATGTACCTCTCCGAGTGGCCGAGCAATTGGAGAGGTCCTTCGTTGCCAACTTTGTCTCCCTTGGGAGAGGTGTCCTTTGGTTCCCTTCGAGAAGGTCCAGTGCCGAGTCGATCAGGTCACAGATGTTGGAACTTGTCCCCAAAGAGATCTTCGACAGACAGGTCAGAATTCCCGAGGTCGCCTCTCAGGTGGAGATCTCAGCCCCATATATCATGCCTGTCGAGGGTACGAACGCCGGGACCGATCTTAAATGGAGGAGTGTGTCCTATATGCTCAGCAATGGGGAGCAACCGTACTTGTCGGTGCTGGGGTTCGATACGCTGGAGTCCATATACGGTGAGAAGGTCGTAGACCAGATCATGGACCATCTGGGTGCTATGAAGAAGAACAACGGGGTCTGTCTATGCGTGGCATCATCTTCAACCGTTTCGAAGGATCGTTTGGCGGACATGGCCTATGTTCATGTGAAACTAGATAAGATCGGTGGGACCACCATCATGTATGGCATTAGGCCGTTCACTGAATGCAATGCGGTCACATTCCAATCTGATGGCCATAAGACCAAGGTTGTCCTGACCCAGGTGGTGTGAAGAGACATGATGGTCCGTAACTTCATTCCAGATAAGGCGTCGGTCCTTTTGATGGGGGCTCCAGGGATCGGCCTCCTCGAGTTCAACATAGGTTTGGTCAAGGAATATCTGGAGGACGATGAAAGGGTGATATTCGTCTCTTTGGATGCTCTGCCGTCCGATGTTCTAGGAGTGATGAAGGTCTTTGGGATCGATACAGATGTGGCGTTAGGTAAGAATCTATTCATCATCGACTATCACTCCTGCCTTTTAGGTACCGCCGATGCCACAACTGATTTTGATAAAAGGAAGGTTAAACAGGTCAGCGATATCGAGGGAATAATGTTCAATATCGCGGCGATAGCCAAAGAGCATGGCCGGCCCGTAAGGGTCTTCATCTATGCCATCTCGACCTTGTTCCTCTATAATCAGGCAAATGTTGTCCTCAAGTTCTTCCAGATATCCTCATCTCGGATAAGGGACGAGTTCGGGACCGTGATCTACTCCCTTCATGACGGCGTACATGATGAAAGAACGACCAACCACCTGATGGCGCTCGTTGATGGTGTCATAGAGCTGAAGTTCGATTATGACCTGAACAGGATGATGAGGATAAGACATATGCGGGGCATGCCTTCAATGAACCAATGGGTACCATTCGAGATACATTGGGCCGCAGGGATGGAGTGCAGCCAATTAAGGTGGGAGCATTAGCTCAGATCTCTTCTCCCTCGTCCTCGATCACGCCATAAATGGCCTTATGGAGCTCCTTTATCGATTGTTGAGTTGCCCTAGAATAAAGATTGCATTCGATTTTCGGTCTGACAACAAGGTCCTTCTTCCTGCAATATATCAGCTGGTCATTCACTCCTAGCTCAGGACGGTTCTCCCTGTGGAGACATGAAAAACATAGGGGCTTCGAGGTCATTCGTCCCGAAAGACATGCTCATGGTATTTTATCCTGTCGTAAACTTTCAACGATGTATAAGGCTATTCAATAAAATAGTCAGGTCCAAGGTCCTCATACGGCCTGCTCCATCTAAGGTAAGAACACAGAATGGACATGCGGTCACGGCCAGATCGGCCTTGCTCCTTGCAAGTTTCTCCGATCTTCTCAGTGCCAAGGTAGAAGCTATCTCAGGGAACCCAGAGAGAAGTCCGCCCCCGGCGCCACAGCATTCGTCGCCATAAGGGTCCTCGGTCATCCTGAGGTTTGGAACAGAGGACAATATCTGATAAAGATATTCCTCCGCATGACGCCCGACACCTCTCGCAAGATGACATGGCATGTGCACCACCACTGTCATCCCTTTTCCATCCATCGATCCCTTTAATTTGTCCAGACCCACCACTTCATAGATATACTCCACGATATGTAGCGATTCGATGCCATACTTCTCATTCAGCTGTCCCGTGCAGCCGGGACAGATCGTCACTATGCTCTCATAGACTTCGAGAACTGCCTTGTTCCTCTCAAGGAGCTTCTTGAGCCTCTCGCGGTCACCGATCTTTTCAAGTGGGGAACCACAACAGCAAAGCCCTTCTGGGACGGAGATGTCATTGCCGAACCATCCGAGAAGCCCTATCGCCGATGTGGCCATATCCGGTAACCGCCAAGTGGCGATGCAGCCCGGGAAAAGGCATGTGCCATTTTCACTGCCCTTGTGGTATGAAACAATATTTTTAGCATCTGGCCGTACTGAGTATCCATAAGCATCTATGTTGGCCAGCATCCTTGCATGTCCAGGAAGGGGCTCGCCCTTGTTGGATCCTCTCAATGTTAAGATGGCCCTTGGAAGGTCTATCATTGATGGGCATGCATCACGGCAGCTGAGGCACATCGAACATTTCAAGAGCTCCTCTGATGAGGATGTCGCGGCATGTCTCGCTTCATCTACTGCCAAAGACCTTGGGCCTGGAAAAACGCCTTCTCCTACGTTCCTGACCACTGGACATGCTCTCATGCAGCTATTACATTTGATACAATGGTCAAGCTCCCTCATCTTATCGCCTCCACGGCCTTTTCGGAGGCGATGACCCCTAAGGCCATCGCCGTACCGATCCCTGCTCCCATGACTACGTTGCATCCAGGGAGGCAGGCGCCTGCGGCGAACATGTTCTTCATCTTGACGCCCTTGACATGGACGGCAAGGTCTTGACCTGTCCTGATGCCAGAGGCAAGTGCCCTCTCGATCACGCCCGTTGCCCCTTCAGGGGTATATATGTCCATGAGGCCCAAAGGGTCGATGACGTCCCTTCCGGTCACCCCAAGCCCGCCTCCAACTATGCCACCACCGCAGATGACCGCGGCCTTGCAATACAAATTCCTCACGGTATGCCCCGATGATAAACGGAGGCAGATGTCCTTTCCGTTTGGATCGATCCGGTCCACATATGTATGCGATAGCTGCCTAACGCCATTATTGGACGCTACACGACCAAGAGCGTCTGAAAACCTTTTTCCCGCCTCCCCGAGCGGGATGACCGGCTCAGCGAATTTTCTACCAGTGCTCTTTTCCATCTTGACGGTCCCTTCAGCAATCTCGTGCAACTTGAGGAACGGAGGGATGAAGACCACATCAGCGCTCAGACCTGAGGCCGCCTCGGAGAGGGCCGTCAAAGGGTCCTGTGTCAGCTTTTTTGGGGAGACCTCCATTTTCTGTATGCAGATCCCTTTTGACGATAGGGCCTTGGTGAGCAACCGTATGTCAAAGGGACCCCCTGTGGAGGGCCCGATAACACCGACCTTGAGGCGACCTATCGCTTCAGCTCTCCCATTGAATATGATCTTTTGGACCAGGTGTTCTCTTATCAAGGTACCTTCAGCGGTAATAAGTAGGCTTTCCTTCCTGGCCCTACCTTCCATCTCGAGCCCTACCGATGGCAGTTCCCCCAGCACCAGCTCTTCGACCCTATCACAGGCCTGGCTCCACTCAGGGAAGCTGCCCATCTTAAGATTTCCGCCGAAGAGCGCACATCCGGTTGACATCTCCGTGGCCGAGGTCCCTCTACCTATGACCGCTACATCCATCCCTTTCTTCGCAAGGTTCCACGCACATGCCTGTCCAGCGGCACCGTTGCCAATGACCGCCACTTCCACATTGAGGGGGAGAGACGTTCTCATCATGTCTCCCTCTCATCCTTCTCGCTGAGATAGTTCCATAGAATGTGCGACCTGAAGATCTCTTGACGCAACTGGTCACCTTCAAGCACGCTTTCCATGGCAGCTCTCCTTTCCCTTATGAAATCCTCGACCAGTTCTTGGACATCGTCTCCTTTGGATAAGGCCGCCACCATCCGCCACATGCATCCTGTGCCTTGGCAATAGCCCATCCCCGCCCTTGTCCTTCTCATCAGGTCTGTCAGGTTCAAGATGTCGCCTGAGGCCGAAAAACGTTCAAGCTCGGTCTGCAGGACACCCTCACAGCTGCACGCCAGGTCCATACCTGTGCCATTGCTTTCTATCCAGAGGTGAGCGTTCTGTGCATTACCATATCTCCTTGAGATGCTATCTTTGACCGCCTTCGTGGAAGGAAAGTTCAAGCCGACCCTTTTCTCCACCATGACCTCTGTCGCCGTCCTACAATCCGCCCTGACGCCAAGCTTTCGGCATACCAGGTCAGAGACCGATTCGGCCATGAGCCTGTAAGTGGTCAGCTTTCCCCCTATAATGCTGATCATGCCTTCCACACCATCCGTGGCATGGTCTATGACCTTATACCCCCTTGATGCCGTTCTGCCCCCCTCAGAGGATATCAGAGGCCTGGACGACCCATATGCCCTGATGACCCTCATGGTTTCGAGTGATGGTACCAGAGCTGATGCTTCCTTCGATATCTTCTCGACATCGGCCCTGGTCGGACAACCGTTCTCAGAAGGCCTGAGCCTCCTCGATGTGGTACCTGCCACCATGGAGGTATGGCTCGGGACGATGATGTCCCCGTCCGAGGGGGGTCTTAATCGGTTTATCACCCTGCGCACGGTCCTCCCGTTATACACCAGCAATGTCCCGAAATCCCTTGTAAGACCTAGGTTGATGCCTGCCATTTTAGCGACGGCCGCCGCCTGAGGGCCCGCCGCGTTGACCACTATCTCAGGATAGACCTCATCAACATCCCCATTCCTCATATCGCGGAATCTGACCGCCCTCACCTCTTCCCCTGTCGTCTCGACGTCAATGACCTCGCAATGGTTCCTGAGCGTCGCGCCGTTTCTACGAGCATCATCGACATTCGTGAGGACCAATCGAAAAGGGTCTATCGCCGCATCCTCGACCAGATAGCCCTCCTCAGCATCTTTTGAGATGTTGGGCTCGAGCTCCCATATCTCATCCTTGCCGACGTGATGAACATTGATCCTTAAAGACCTACATGAGCCCTCAAACCTTGACCCGTGCTCAGGATCGTCCCCCTTCAGGCCGACAAAGAGCCCGCCGGTGTCATCGATGCAGTTCCATGCCACCTTTTTCAATATCTTGGATTCCGCCGCACATTCCTTTGCGGAAATGGGGTCGTTGATGACATATCTTGCCCCGCTATGGAGAAGGCCATGGTTCCCCCCTGAACTACCAGAACCGAAATCGCTTTTCTCGAGAAGGAGGACATCGACCCCCCTCATGGACAGGTCCCTGGCAATCCCTACGCCCGTGGCCCCCCCGCCTATGATCAGAACATCTACGCGCAATGCAACACCTTTTAGATGGAACAGCTGGCCCTGGTCCTCGATATGGGAGGCGATGATAAAATATATGATGGTAGCGGGGGGTCGATTTGAACGACCGGTCTCCGGGTTATGAGCCCGACGGGATGTCCTGGCTACCCTACCCCGCTATGATGAAAATATGCTAATGGGGATTTGTTATTTATATTCTTGGACAGTCAGGAATTGGAGGGTCATTCAGACCTACCTCCTTCCATACCAGCGAGGGTTGACATTGTATATTTCGGTCCTCTGAGTAGTGTTGAAGCGCATATCAGGGGGCAGGACACCACGTTGGTTTAAAAAAAATATGTCCCGGCTTGGAACCGTCATTTGCTCTTATCCGACACCATATCGTCCGTCCCTCATACTTCCAAGTTCGTTCGTAGGCCTTCTGATCGATACGGTCCTTGGTCGATCTGCTGATGACCTTGAAGGTTTCATGCACCTTATCGGTCAGCAAGGTCGGCCCGGCCATCGATCTGTTGATGACCTGGGACTGCAAGACCCTTATGCTCGTTTAGATGAGTATTAGAGAACTCTGAACAGCAGGGGTCAGATCGATGATCATGAGGTCGGCCAGATGTCGATGGTCTGGCCAAATCGAAGACCTAAAAGAATTTTCTGAGCCTCAGAACATCCTCCAGAGACCCCTTGACACATATCTTCTTCAAGGCCCAGGCCTTCATCATCTTCATTTTACCACTATATAGGTCTTTGATCGTCTGAGGGTCTGAAATGACGACGATATCTGCGCAGGGAAGGAGGCATTCGCTGAAGTTCGTCACCTTTTTATTATCAAGGATAAAAGAATATTTCTCTGTGCCCAGATCGATGTTCACCTTCTTTGTGAGGCACTCGAGCTCCTTCTGTAGGTTCGCATCCTTGGCGACCTTGTTGTCGAACTGAGCGACAAGCTCCTCGAATATCGGCTTACATGATGACATCCAGATCTTACTCCCAATATGTTAACTTCCGGATCTTGGACTCGCTCAGAAGCCTTCGAGACGTCTCCCAAGACCTACGGGTATGTGGCGGTAAATCCCCCTTCTCCTTTATCCAACTTTTTATGAATTCTATGGTCACATCATCTCCAGGATATCCACTTCCTACCTGGCAACCTAAAGATGCCCCGATCTCTTTAACAAGCTCATCCCTGGTCACTTTAGCAACGATCGATGCCGCGGAAACGACCGGGTAGGTCTGGTCCGCCTTATGTTCACAGACCATGTCAGGCGAATAGTCAAGCCTTTCCATTATTGACCGTCGGAAGTTCTCCTCAACCGGGTCGCAGGCATCTATGAAGACCTCCTTGGGCCGCATCTTTACAATCAGCTCGGCGAACTTCTCTATCTCGAGCTCGTTCAGCGACCTCTCATCCCCGCGAGAATCTATCTCGGCGACATCGATGATACAGACGTTGACCTCGGCGATCTCCTTGATCTTCTTTGCAAGCTCAGACCTTTTAGATGGCATCAACCTCTTTGAGTCCTTGACGCCCATTTTCCTTAGTTCTGATTCATTATCGACCATGACCGCAGCGATGACCAACGGCCCGATGACAGGCCCTCGTCCCGCCTCGTCCAATCCACATCTCACGTGATGTCAGAAGGCCATGGTGCCTATAAATCGATGACGCATGGGAGGAAGAAAGATAATTGATAGGTCATATAATGGTACTGATATTGATGTCTGATGTATTCTTCACAGACCTAAGGGCCTTTATGGAGCGGGATAATGTCCAGAACAAGTTGGCCCGAATGTTCAAGAGGGCAAAGTTCGGGGAGATCGTCACAAAAGGGGACCTTGTGGCCATAAAGACCCACTTTGGAGAGATGGGGAACACAGCATTCCTCAGACCTCAGTTCATATCAAAGATAGTGGACCTGGTAGTTGCTGTTGGGGGAAGGCCATTCCTCACGGACAGCAATACATTATATGTAGGATCCAGGTCCAACGCGGTCGACCATCTATGGACGGCCGCGAGGCATGGGTTCGTCTATCCTTCTGTCAATGCACCTGTGATAATAGCGGATGGGCTTAAAGGTAAGGAGGAGGTCGAGGTCGAGGTCGGGCTCAAAAGGTGTAGGACGGTGAAGGTTGGAGCGGCCGCCATGCACGCCGACTCGGTGATCTGTGTCAGCCATTATAAAGGGCACATCGCGACGGGGTTCGGTGGGGCCATGAAGAACCTTGGCATGGGGTTCGGGTCAAGGGCGGGGAAATTGGAGATGCATTGTGGGATGGGGCCAGAGGTGAACAAGGGACGATGTAGGGGATGCGGCTATTGTGTCCCTCGGTGTCCAGGTAAGGCCATCGAGATCATTGATGGGAAGGCGCATATCGACAAGGGTGCCTGCATTGGCTGCGGTGAGTGCGTGGTCATATGTCTTCATCAGGCCATGGAAGCAAAGGATTGGTCCTCCGACAATATGGCCCTACAGGAAAAGATTGTCGAGTACTGCTACGGGATAATGAGGGGGCGCCATGAGAAGTTCGGGTTCGTCACCTTCGTTATGGATGTGGTCCCTTATTGTGATTGTGCGCCCTGGAACGATGTTAGCGTTGTGCCCGATATAGGCATATTGATGTCAAAAGATATTGTGGCGATAGACCAGGCAGCATGCGACCTCGTGAACGCTCAGCAAGGGCCAGAGGGCACGGCCCTGGAAAAAGGGCGAGGACGAGGTGAGGACAAGGTGAAGGCCTTGACGAACATAAATTGGGAGCACCAGTTGGAATATGCAGAGGAGCTAGGCCTAGGGAAGAGAGAATATAGGTTGGTGACGGTCAAGTAGTTACCAATAACGTGATCTTTAACTATTTTTTTTGTTGAAAGGTCATTGTTTAAAAAGGGTCCTGGAATGAAGGAGCGGTGATAATATTACTTTGAGCGATGTGCAGGGGAGGAGACTGACCAACGGGTTCATGTTGTCCCGGGTGGGGGTCACGGGGGTAAAGAAGCCTGTACAGGTATGCCGGGGGGGAAAAACAGTTACTTTGATCTGCACGATCGATGTGTTCGTCGACCTTCCTTCAAGCCAAAAGGGCTCCCATCTGTCAAGGAACCTTGAGGTCATATCAGAGGCTGTCGACCAGAGCCTGTCAGAACCTGTCAATGGCCTGGAGGACCTGGCAGCGAACATCGCGATGGACCTCCTGAAACGTCATGAGTACGCCACGTATTCTGAGGCGAACGTCATGGCCGAGTACTTTTTAGAAAGGACAGTTCCATCGGGAAGGAAGACAATGGAGTCCTACAAGCTTCTTGCGAGGGCCGTTGACAAGCGGGGCAACGGCCTCAAGAAGATGATAGGGGTCGAGGTGATCGGCATGACCGCATGTCCATGCGCCATGGAGACGGTCAGAGACCTTCAGAAGGGCAACCTGAGGGACAGGGAGGAGTTCCACCCCAATATCACGCATAACCAGAGGAATGTGACCACTATTCTCATGGAGGTCCCCGGAGATTATTCTGTGGAGGCGAACGACCTTATTGACATAGTTGAGAGGTCTTTCAGTTCACCAACCTTCGAGATACTTAAAAGAGCTGAGGAGGCCCAGGTTGTAATCGTGGCCCATGAGAACCCAAAGTTCGTTGAGGACGTCGTGAGGTCAAACCTTACTAAGATCGTTGAAAGATACAAAGACCTTCCTGACTCTACGATCGTCACCGTGAGAAGCGAGAGCCAGGAGTCTATCCACAAACACAACGCCTTTGCTGAGAGGGTGACCACCCTGGGCGAGCTCAGAGAACAGGAATGAATGATCTGGATGACAAGAAGATATAAGGCGGTGGTCTGCGACGTCGATGGGACGATAACCGACCCCCAGAAGAGGATCCAGACCTTGGGCATCGAGACGTTGCGAGAGGTGCAAGAATCAGGTCTGTGTGTCATGTTGGCCTCGGGGAACGTCCTTCCTGTGGCCTATGGATTGTCTGCATTTATCGGGCTGAACGGCCCTGTCATCGCAGAGAACGGTGGCATTGTTTCGTATAACGAGAAGATCTACAAGATCCATTCGTCAGAGCTTCCGGAACGGGCATATGATCATCTGAAAAAAATTATCCCCGCTCCCGAGCGGCTCTTCACTGACAATTGGAGGGAGACGGAGGTAGGTCTGAAAAGGTCCAACGACCTTGAATCGGTCCGAAGGGCCTTGGAAGGGTGGGATGTGGAAATAGAAGCAACGGGATTTGCAATCCACATCATGGAAAAGGGGCATAGTAAGATGTCCGGCATCAGAAAAGCCTGCGAATTGTTAGGGATCGACCTAGAGGAGGTGGTCGCCATCGGTGATGCGGACAACGATGTGAGGATGCTGAAGGAATGCGGGTTCGGGATCGCTGTGGGAAACGCTTCTCCGGCAGCGAAGGCCGCCGCGGACTATGTGGCACTGGCAAAGCATGCCCAAGGGGTCGCTGAAGGGCTGTGCTATCTAGGAATCATAACATGTAAATGTCCGGGCCGCCAATGCTGATGACATGAAAGTGCTCAGGCCCGACCCCTGCAGCATATGCGGAGAAATGGCCGTTGCCATGTGCTCGATCTGCGGCCAGCCTACGTGCAAGGAGCATATGGACCCCCGGTCGGGGGCATGCTCACGGTGCGGACCCAGAAGGTCCCAGGACAGACCACCATCCAAGGGACCTTCGTCGATGTGATCTGAAGATCATTGCAATAGCTTTTTGGCTGCGGCCTCATCGAGCCCTATGGACTTAAGAAGATATTTCAAAGACTTCCTTGCAATGATCTCCTTGGTCTTTTCATCCAGGTGCTGCTCGTACACGACCGGGGCCTTTTTATAATACTCCACCCCGAACTCAGAGTAATAATATGGTGCGTTCTCAGGGTCGACCTCCGCAGCTTTAAGATAAGCACTTTCTGCCTCATTGAACTTACCCACATCCATGCAGAACGCTGCATACGACTGGTACATGAAGGGATTATCGGGCTGTAGCTCGATGGCCTTCTTGTAGAGCGCTTCTATCTCCTCTTGAGAGACCTTCGGGACAAGGACCGCGGCGTCTGCCTTGGCAAGGTAAGCCTCAGCGTTCTTTGGGTCGACCTTTATTGCCTTGTCGAACTTGGAAAGGGCCGATTGGTACTCTCCCTCGCTCATGAGCTGGAACCCTTGCTTCATCAGCTTATCGAATTCCTCAGACATCAGATCACTTGTGCTGAGTAACAGCTTGATGTTCATAAACATTTTGAACTCAAGGGGTCGAGGGTAAGTGTCGCACAAACGAAAGATTCAGTTAGTCTTCCTGCATTTGGTGACGTGCCGAAGCAAGGGAGATTCATATGGACAGAGAAACCGTGGTCAGGGTGGCAAAGCTCGCCCGGCTCCGCCTCAGCGAGGAAGAGATCTTGAGATATGGACAAGACCTGGAGGACATCCTTTCAAGCTTTGAGGTCCTCAGCTCTGCCCCGTCGTCGGAAAGCTATGACTTCAACCCGGTCCCCATCATGGACGTTCTCAGGGAGGATGAAGCTTCAATAGATATTGACCCTGAAGAGCTCATGGGACCGATGGACACCTATGAAGGTTACGTAAGGGGGCCTAAGCTCTCGTGAGCGCGCTTGATATTGGAGCGATCAAGCGGCTGAATCAGCGATATGAGGCTTTCAGTGAAATTACAGATGTTCTTCCTCAAGATGCTCCCTTCACCTTCTCCGCCAAGGACAACCTGTGCGCCAAAGGTTTCCAGGCAAGGGCCGGTTCAAAGATTCTTGATGGATATAGGCCCCCCTTCGACGCCACGCCGGTCCGTAGATTGAGGGAGGCTGGAGGAGTTCTGATAGGCAAGACCAACATGGACGAGTTCGGTTTTGGCACTTTTAGCACCCACAGCGGTTTCGGGGTTCCGAAGAACCCGTTTGACATCGAACGTGCGTGCGGCGGTTCCAGTGGTGGGGCTGCCTGTGCGGCCGCGCTAATCCCCGGGCATGTTGCCCTTGGGGTATCTACCGGGGGATCGATATCTTGTCCAGCTTCTTTCTGCGGGGTTGTAGGACTGACACCCACCTATGGAAGGGTGTCACGATATGGGCTGATCGATTACGGGAACTCACTGGACAAGGTGGGGCTCATCTCAAGGACAATAATAGATATCGAGAGGCTGCTGCCTGTCATCTCGGGCCGTGATCCCAAAGACCCTACATCTTGCTGTGCCCCATCGCTCGATCTCTCGAAGGTCAGGAAGGGTCCATTGGCCGTCCCAAAGGAGTGCCTCATCGGTCTTGACAGGACGGTCAAAGAGGCCTTCGACCGGTCGGTCCTGGGCCTAAGGGATATGGGATATGAGGTAGAGGAAGTGGACATGCCCAGTCTACGATTCTCGATGCCAGCATATTATGTTTTGGCAACGGCCGAAGCCTCTACCAACCTTGCAAGGTACTGTGGAATGAGGTTCGGTGTCTCAGAAAAGGAGTACCATCAGCATTTCAACGATTACTTTGCGACAACGCGGTCAAAGAGCTTTGGGGATGAAGCGAAGAGAAGGATATTGCTTGGTACCTTCTGCAGGATGGTCGGTTTCAGGGACAAGTACTACCTGAAGGCGCTCAGCGTCAGGCAGGCGGTCATGAAAGAATATGAAATGATCTTCGAGGGGCATTCATTGGTCCTGTCCCCTACGATGCCTTTCATCGCCCCTCGTTTCGACATGATAGCCAAGATGAGGCCTGTGGAGATGTACAGTGCTGACTTTCTCACGATACCTCCGAACCTGACGGGACTGCCCCATCTATCGATACCTTGTGGCTATGCATCGGGCCTACCTATTGGTATGCAGGCAGTCGCGCCCCATTGGGAAGAGGGGGCGCTCATCCACTTCGGCAAAAGGTGGGAATCGTGGTTCGATTATGCGGCCCCAGAGGTGAAGGCATGAAAATAGGTCTGGAGATACATCTGCAGCTGCCCACACGGTCCAAGCTGTTCTGTTCCTGCCCTACCAATGGAGAAGGGCCGAACACCTCCGTGTGCCCGACATGCCTAGGGCTCCCTGGTTCACGGCCTGTGCTCAATCGAAGAGCGCTGGAACTTGGGATAATGATCGCCAAGTTCCTTAACTGTAAGATCAACGAGAAGATATGGTTCTCAAGGAAGACCTATTTCTATCCAGATCTACCAAAACATTTCCAGATAACGCAATATGAATCCCCGGTCGGCACCGACGGTCATTATATGCTGGATGACCGGCGGATAGGGATCTGGCGTGTTCACATCGAAGAGGACCCAGGCCGGATCAAGCGGGTCGGACGTCCCGGAGAGGAGGTCAGCCTCATCGACTATAACAGGAGCGGGATACCGCTGGTGGAGATCGTGACCGCACCTGACATCGATGGGCCCGCCCAGGCCCGGGAGTTCATCGACAGGCTTGTGGCCGAGCTCAAAGATCTTATCGACATCACTGTCCAAGATGAGACCTCGGTAAGGGTCGATGCAAACATATCGGTGGGAGAAGAAAGGGTGGAGGTCAAGAACGTCCAAGGCCTCAAGAACCTGGAGAGGGCGTTGAGGTACGAGGCCACGAGGCAGACGAAGGTCCTGGAGGCCGGAAAACACGTGGTCCGAGAGACCAGACGTTATGACGAAGAACGGAAGATAACCCTTCCTGCGAGAGAGAAGGAGTTCGAGGAAGATTATGGCTACATCGGCGAACCGGACCTGGGGGAATATGTGATCGGACCTATTGCCAGGGAGTTGAGATTGAAAGAGACCACCAATATGAGGGCGGAGAGGTTGTCAAATGCTCTTGACATACCAATGCAGACCGCCAGACAGGTCGTGGTCACCTCGAGGGAGCTCGCCGACCTCTTGGAACTGCTCTGCACCATCGTCCCGAAGGAGAAGGCGATAAGTTGGACCCTTGGGCCGATCAGCTCGAACTGGTCTGCCCTTGCACCATTGGTGGAGGCTGATAATGGCAGAGGTCTGATCGAGATCATAAGGGCCGAGGCAGAGGGAAGGATCACCGACAGTGAGGCCAGGATGAGGATCCAGACCCTGACGGGAGCCAACGCAGGAAAAGAGGAAACGTGTTCTGGCGAAACTGATATGGCATTGATGGTCAAAGAGTTCCTTGATGCGCATCCCGAGGTGGTAAAGGACTACCGGAGCAACCCGAGGGCGGTGAACTCCGTCATCGGGTTCGTCATGAAAGGGACGAAAGGCAGGTATTCGTCCAAAGATATCGTGGAATGCGTCAATAAGGAGATGGCGAAAAGGGTTTGATCCTTGACCTATCATCATTTCTGCTCATCATCGTCCACCAATGACATCAGCTGCAGCTCGTCGAGCTTGGCCTGGTCGACCTTCGTGGGCGAGCTGTCTACCAATGATTGGAACTTTTTATTCTTCGGGAACGCGATGACGTCGCGGATGCTCTCGCAGCCCAGCAATATCGCGCAGAGCCTGTCGATGCCCATGCCGATACCGCCATGAGGCGGCGCGCCATATTCCAAGGCCTCCAAGAAGAAATCGAACTCCTCCTGCATCCTCTTCTCTGACATCCCGAGGACGCTGAACATCCTTCTCTGGACCTCAGGACGATGGTTACGAAGAGAGCCCGAACCGATCTCATTCCCATCGAGCACCAGGTCATATGAGCATCCCTTTTGACTTAGAAGGTCTCCCTCCATGTCGATATCGCCGGAGACCGGCCTCACGAATGGGTGGTGGAACGATGTCAGCTTACCTGTGACCGGGTCTGACTGGAACAGGGGACAGTCCACCAACCATACGAACTGATGGCCTTTTCCTTCAAGAAGACCATTGTCGCGTGCAAGCTTCAATCTGAGCTGGCCTCCTGCCTTCAGAGCTAGATGCCTAGGGCCGGCGAGGAAGAGTAAAAGGTCTCCCTTTTCAGCATCCATCTTCTCCTCGAGGCTCATCAACACCTCTTTCGAGAAATATTTGACAATGTTAGAGCTCAGGCCCTCATCCGTCATCCTCATCCAGGTCAGGCCGCCCATACCCTGCTGCTTTGCCCATTCTATGAGCCTGTCGACCTCTTTTCGACCCACGTTGGCATCCAAGGTTTTCTCTTTCACCAAAGAGGATTTCAGATTGATACCGATTACCGCGGACCCTGATTTAGAAAGGACCTTCTGGAATATGTCATAGCTTGAACATTTCGCTATTTCGGTCACATCAACGAGGTGCAGACCGAACCTGATGTCCGGTGCGTCGGTCCCATATTTGCTCAAGGCCTCTTCCAATGATATCCTTGGGAACGGTGTCTTAAGATCGGTATCAAAGATCTCCTTCCAAATGAACGCGTAAAGGGACTCTATTGTATGGAAAATATCTTCCATGTCGACAAAGGACATCTCCATGTCCAGCTGCGTGAACTCCGGTTGTCTATCAGCACGAGAATCCTCATCCCTATAGCATCTTGCGATCTGGTAATACCTCTCGACCCCTCCGACCATCAGCATTTGTTTATAGAGCTGTGGAGATTGAGGAAGAGCATAAAATGTTCCAGGCATGGTCCTTGATGGGACCAGGAAATCTCGCGCCCCTTCCTGAGAACTTCGGGTAAGGGTCGGGGTCTCCACCTCGATGAAACCTTTGCTGTCCAGAAAGCGTCTTGCAGAGGACAATAGCCTATGCCTGAACCTCAGGTTGTTGGCCATTTCTGTCCTTCTTAGGTCCAGATATCTATATTTCAGTCGGAGGTCCTCACTTGGCAAAAGTGAGTTCTTCTGCTCCGCTATCTCGAAAGGGATTATTTTTGAAGTGTTGAGGATCTCGACCTCGTCGATGAGCACCTCGACCTTGCCTGTCGGGTTCCTCTCGTCCTCTGTCCCCGGGACCCTTTCTCTGACAACGCCCTTTACTGCTAGGACATACTCACGCCCGATATTATTCAGAAGCTGACCGATTCCAACCACGTTGACATTTGACTGGTATGCTTCAGGGTCATAGACCACCTGGGTGGAGCCGAAGGTGTCGGCAAGGTCATAGAAACGCACCCCGCCATGGTCCCGATAGAAGCGTACCCAGCCCGCAAGCCTTACCCTCTGGCCTATGTCCTTCGACCTGAGGGCTCCGCAGTCGTGTGTCTTCATCATATCGATTGCCTCTGGGCTTTGTGTTTCGTAGGGCCGAGCTAATGGAGAGAGGATATTAAACCCTTTTCCAGCTTGGCCCCGACATTGAGCGCATATAATTCAATGTACGGCATATTATTTGACAATATGTCAGATATTTCATTATAATACACCTTATTGTCAACTCGACATCAGGAAAGCGGTAAATGTGCCGAGGAACGCCACTGCTCGATATCAATCAGACCCGTCATGGACGGTCTCTGAGAAATCTGGCAAGAACTTGAAGGGGTCCTTTATCATATTAAGGATGACATAGGTATTGGTCTTCTTTACACCAGGGATGGTCAACATTCCCTTGACAACTGAGCTGAACTCCTCTCTGCTCCTGCAAGCCACCCATGCGATCGAGTCGCATTCACCGGTCACATCAAACACAGCAACTACGTTCGATAGCTGCATGACCTTCTTTTCGACCTCCATCAGGTCTCCCTCGACATATATGTGAACAATGGCCATGAACTCATAGCCCAGCTTCATATAGTCAACGTTCGCCCTGTATCCTTTTATGACGCCCTGTTCCTCTAAATGCTTGATCCTCTGGATCAATGTTGTCGGATGTATTCCCAGGCGCTTCGCGATCTGCCTGTAAGAACCTTGGCTAGATTTACAGATCTCTTGTACTATCTTTTTGTCCAGTTCATCGATCATTGGTATCCCTCCAACTTATGGCCCACCTTACAGGCAATAGATTGATAGATATATGTCTTGTGAGGTATCGATTAGTCATACATTTATCTATTTGTTTGAGTTAATAAACTCACCACGATATGGAATCATTTTTCATTATGTTCCGGGATACAAATGTCCGATGAGCTCTCACACCGAGAAGGTCTATGAGAAGGAGGCCTACACGTCGCAATTCTTCGCAAAGGTCATTGATGTTGATGGCGACCTTGTCATACTCGATAGGACTGCCTTTTATCCTGGTGGCGGCGGTCAAGACCCAGATTCCGGAATGCTCCAGGGATGCCCTGTCGTCGAGGTGCGGCAGAAGGACGGGGTCGTTTTGCATAAGGTGCCTGGCAACGCTTTTACAATCGGTCAGGAGGTGCAGGGCACTGTGGACATGGAGCGTCGATTGGACCTGATGAGAGCGCACACCGGTGAACATCTCCTTTTCTCGGCATTGAACAGGTTGGTCCCTGACCTTGAGCTCGTCAAAATATCAATAACTCCTGCGAAGAAGAGCCTCATAGTGAGAGGAGAATTGAATCTGGACATAGTGTCGGAAGCGGAAAAATTTGTCAACAGTGCAATAGCGTCAGGTCTTAACATCAAAGAGGAGATTGTAAACAGGGACGACCCGAAGGTCTTGGATGCCAGGGTAAAGTTGGAAAGGATATATGGTGATAAGATCAGACTGATAAGGATCGGTGATGTCGATCTCGCCGCTTGCTCTGGGATACATGTTAAAAACACTTCTGAGATAGGGATGCTCCTCGTTGAAAGGCTGGTTTCGGCAAAACCTCAAGGTGACTTCGAGATAGAGTTCGATGTAGGTCCCATAGCGGTACAAAAGGCCTTGAGCTTTAAGACGATAGCACTGAAGTCTGCAGCCATCCTTGGATCTGGCCCAGAGGACGTGGTGAGCGCCCTTGAGAACCTTAGAACTGAAGCGACCATGGCAAAGGATGCTTTGAGGTCCTATGTTAAACAAGCGGTCGAGGACCTTGAACCAGAGATTATCGGTGGTGTGCCAGTATATCATATGATATCAAGGGGTGCCGACAGAAGAACATTATCCGAGGAAGCTACGAAAAAGGTGCAGGACGGAAGGTCGGTCTGCATACTTCTTGATAGGGGCGAGAGGACGACAATTGTGATCGCGTCTGGAAAACGGTCGGGCAAGGATGCAAACATTATACTTAAAAAATGTTTGGAACCTCTCGGAGGTAAAGGTGGGGGGAATAGCACATTTGCGACGGGCGCTATCGAATCCGGAGCAAAGGTCGAGGATGTCCTTGAGAACGTTAAGAGAGCGCTCAGCGAGACAAACGTCTAATCTCACCGACGTTTTGTAAGGGGTGGTGCTTTATTCGTACATAATAATGAAATTTTATTAGATGATTGTACATTATTAAAAATATTATTAGATGAATGTATTGAATGCAAAGGTATTTTTAGTAATCTGTTTTTCTATGCATTCATGGCGCTAAACGAGTATGAATTGAAAGAGAACATCCTCTCGAGGGTAAAAAAAGAGAACGTAAAGTTCATCGAGATGCAGTTCTCCGATATTTTGGGAACTGTGAAAAGCGTAACGATCCCTACCAGCAGGATCGAGAGCGTCATCGATGACGGTGTTTTCATCGATGGCTCATCTATCCTTGGATATGCCACGATAGAAGAATCGGATATGAGGGCAAAGCCGATACTGGATTCTTTCCAGATATATCCATGGACAATGGATGACAACATGAAGACCGCAAGGTTCATGTGCACAATTTTTGACCACAGCGGTAACAGGTTCAAAGGCGACCCTAGATGGGTCCTCGAGAAGATGGTGGCAAAGGTCAAAGAGATGGGCTATAATTTCAATGTCGGTCCAGAGTTCGAGTTCTTCCTTTTCCCCGTGGATGAAAATGGAAAGGCCATAAGGAAACCGGCGGATACTGGCGGTTATTTCGATCTGATGCCTATGGACGCGGGCGAGATGGCGAGGAAGCACATCATGCTGATGTTCGATGAACTTCAGTATGAGATGGAGGCATCACATCACGAGGTGGCACCTGGACAGGTTGAGGTCGACATGAGGTATCAGGATGCGCTGACGATGGCAGACCGTGTCCTGACCCTGAAATATGGTATTAAGACGATAGCGATGCAGTATGGAATGCATGCCACCTTCATGCCCAAGCCGATATATGGTATATCTGGGTCGGGGATGCACGTACATCAATCATTGGCGTCAAAGGAAAAGAACGCCTTCGATGACCCGAACGGTGAGTTCGGGCTTAGCAACATAGCGATGAAATACATCGGCGGACTGCTGGCGCACGCAAGGGACAACTGTGCGATCCTGGCCTCCTATGTCAATTCATACAAGCGCCTGGTCCCAGGATACGAAGCTCCCTGCTATATATCCTGGGCCAATATGAATAGGAGTGCTCTGGTCCGCGTACCTGCCGGTAGAGGCGGCAGGACGAGGGTCGAGCTCAGGAACCCGGACCCGGCAGGAAATCCCTACCTGCAGTTCGCCGTCATGCTCGCTGCAGGCCTTGATGGTATAAGGTCCAATATTAAACCTCCTGAACCGGTGGAGAAGGATATCTACCATATGAGCAAGGATGAGAGAAAGAAGTATGGCATCGAGAGCCTGCCTATGAACCTTGGAGAGGCATTGGAGTGCCTGGCCAAGAGCAAGGTCATGAGAGAATGCCTTGGAGACCACATCATGAACAACTACCTATACATCAAGGGGCAGGAATGGGACGATTATAGGAAGTGGGTATCCGATTGGGAGATCGACCGTTATCTTCAGGCCCTTTAAGGGATTACCTTGGTTCAAACCATTTAACGGTTTCATTTTTATTATTCCGGTACAACGTGGTGCTTTGAAAATGCTATATATATTGGGAATAATCACTCCATGACCGTCATGATGCCAGGAATGGGAAGGGTTAACCCCAGGCAGATGAAGCAGGCGATGAAGCGCCTAGGGATTTCGGCCGAAGAGCTGAATGATGTCGAAGAAGTGGTCATAAAAAGAAAAGGCTCTGAGATGGTCATCTCGAATCCCCAGGTCTCTATAATGACCATGCAAGGACAAAAGACGTTCCAGATCGTCGGAGAGGTTAATGAGAGGGCCAAGAGTTCTATAGTCGATGCAAAACCCGAAAGGGCCGAGATCCCTGAGGAGGATGTGGAGCTTGTGATGGGACAGACCGGTTGCTCGCGGGAGAGGGCCATCGAGGCGCTCAAAGCTGCTGAAGGTCAGCCTGCCGAGGCCATATTAAAATTGATGTCATCTTGAGGTCTGAGAACATGTGCTTAGCGGTTCCTGGAAAGATCGTTTCAATTGAAGGGAAGAACGCCCAGGTAGATTTTGGGGGCGTCATCCGTGAGACGAACATATCGATGGTGGATGCCAAGGTGGGAAGCTATGTTATAATCCATGCCGGCTTCGCCATCCAGGTCGTCGATGAGGAGGAAGCGAAAGAAACGATAAAGCTCTGGGAAGAGATGCTAGGACAATCGTCGCAAGAACCAGCATGATGAAATGCGACCATACACGCTCGACCAGCGACCTTTTATCACATTTCTTATTGGTCGAGCTGCGAAAGGTATATGCTTGAGGCGTTGCCCTATTCCCGACGATCATGTGATGCCGTTTGAGCGACCGGTGATAGGGATCACTTGTGGACTGGTGCCCTCAGAAAATATCATTGAGATGGTGAGGGGATGAAGTCAGTTTATGGTCCGATCAGGTCTTGGCGTGTAGGTGCTGCCTTAGGTGTGGACCCGATATGTAGGCAGCCCAAGGTCTGTAACCTTAAGTGCGTCTATTGTAGGTTGGGACATGGTGGGATGATGATCACGGACCGTTGCAGGTTCGTAGACGAGAAACAGGTCGTCGAAGAGGCCAGAGAGATCTTGAATGAAGAAGATGTCGACGCGGTCGAGATCCGTGGGACTGGTGAGCCTTTTTTAGCAAGGAACCTAGGTATGATGGCCAGATCATTGCGGGCATTGACCGATGTCCCGATATGCGTCATCACGAACGGCTCGATGTTGCAAAGAAAAGATGTCATGGACGAGCTCGAGGACTTTGATGTCGTTATCGTCAAGCTAGATGCGTCCGATGAAAAAGGTTTCTATTTGATGAACAGGCCCCACAGCTCCATCAGGTTCGATGATATCGTCAAAGGGGCAATAAAGGTCAAGGCAGAGAACAGGTGCGATATACGGGTCCAGGTCACTTTTGTACAGGCGAACATGTATCAGGCAGAGGAGATCGCAAGGACATGTGAGGATATCGGTGTGGAGATGGTGTATCTGTCCACTCCGATCAAGATCGAAGGTCAGGACCTGACCAAAAGGGATATCATAGATCTTTCCAGATATTTCAGGTCCTTCAAAGTAAGGACGATCTTCGATGATGATATCGATTGATATTCAAGAATAATAAAAGAATGTTTGATAAATGGTTTAGATCTGGCATAGCTTCAACAATTCGTTCCATCTCTTGTCGATGTTGTGTTGTATCTCTTCCGCGATGGACGACCATTGAGGTTTCATGAGGTGCCCAAATCTTCCCTGCGCCTTGAGCCAGTCTGAGACGGGCCTCTTCTCCTTCGCTCCCTCCGCTATCCTCTTGCTCTCACCCGTCAATGAATATTTCCCATTCTCATATTCATATAATGGCCAGACGCACGTCTCGACAGCGAGCTTTGCCATCTCCACGGTCTTGGATGAATCGTGTCTCCAGCCTCTCGGGCAAGGGGCGATGACGTTGAGGAACGCTGGTCCATTTGCATCGAAACCTTTTCTCGCCTTCTCCATAAGGTCCCTATAATTATGGGGGGATGCTTGGGCCGCGTACGGGATGTCATGAGCTATGACGATCCTTGTCAGGTCTTTCGGGTACTCCCTCTTCCCTGGAATGCAGGAGCCCGCAGGGCAGGTTGTCGTCTGGGCCCCCCTTCCAGTAGCACCTGATCTCTGGATGCCGGTGTTCATATATGCTTCGTTGTTCAGGCAAACGTACATGAACCTGTGCCCTCTCTCTATCGCCCCTGACAGCGCCTGAAAACCGATATCGTAGGTAGCACCGTCCCCACCGAACGACACGAAGCGTATGTCATCGGTTATCTTTCCTTTCCTCTTCAATGCTACGTATGCGGACTCCACGCCTGTTATTGTGGGGGCTGCGTTCTCGAAGGCGCTATGTATCCAAGGAACTGTCCAAGACGTGAATGGATAGACCGTTGACGATACCTCGAAGCATCCGGTCGCATTCGACACGACGATGGGCTTGTTGGTCGCCATAAGCACCTGTCGTGCGATGATCGGCTCTGCGCATCCGGCGCAAAGTCTGTGACCCTCGGTATACCTGGGTTCCAATTTCGAGAGCTCTTTCAATGAGACGCTCATATCCGCACCCCCATGAAGTTCATTTCCTTACACGTGCCATTTATCAACTGATCGAAGACGCCAGCAAGCTCCTGTGGCCTCACATCCCTTCCTCCCAGGCCGTAGATGTAGTTGCAAAGCCTAGGCCTGTCCTTAGAGTTGTAGAGCGACGCGCAGACCTCCGGGAACATCGGTCCAGTAGAGCCCATGCTGATCGCCCTGTCCATGATAGCCACCGCCTTCTTGCCCTCAAGAGCCTTGGCGACCTCGGCCGATGGGAACGGGCGGAACAGACGTAATTTTAGAGACCCGACCTTTTTCCCTTCTGCCCGCAATTGGTCGACAACATACCTCAAGGTCCCAGCTGTGGAGCCTATCGCCATTACCACATAATCAGCATCCTCTAGATGATAACCCTCTATCATGTCATACTTCCTACCAGTGAGGCGCCCGAACTCCTGTAAGGTGTCCTTTACGACGTTTTTCGCCTCTCTCATGGCCTCGACGATCTGATATTTGTGCTCGAAGTAATAGTCCGTACCAGTGAACGGTCCGTATGTGGTCGGGTTCTTCCAATCCAGTAATGGCCTGATCGGTTTGAACTCTCCAACATATCTCTTGACCTCATCATCCTCCATCGGAAGGAACTTCTCGAGCGCATGTGTTATAATGAACCCATCGATGCAGTTCATGACGGGGAGCCTGACCTTCATGTTCTCTGCTATCTTGAAAGACATCAAAGAGTCATCATAGGCCTCTTGGACATTTTCTCCGAACAACTGGACCCACCCTGCATCTCTAGCGCCCATGGCATCAGAATGGTCGCAATGGATGTTAATCGGACCGCTGAGGGCCCTGTTCGCAACAGACATCACTATCGGCAACCTCATAGCAGATGCTATCCAAAGTACCTCCCACATGAAAGCAAGCCCTGCTGAGGCGGTCGCAGTGGCGACCCTGGCCCCCGCTGCCGAAGAGCCGATGCATATCGACATCGCACTATGTTCTGATTCAGCACAGACATATTCTGTACTGACCTCGCCATTCGCGACGAACTCCGAAAAATTTTCGACGATTATCGTCTGGGGCGTTATTGGATAGGCCGCCACGACGTCAGGGTTGACCTGTTTCCATGAATACGCTATCGCCTGGTCGCCGTTGCATACAAGTTGCTCTGCCATTACGCTCCCTCCTCTTTCATCGTTATTGCTTTAGCTGGGCACTGGTTAGCACATATCCCGCATCCTTTGCAATGCGTCAGCTTGAACCCCTTCATCTTCTCACCCTCGACGATGATACTGTTGTCAGGGCAATAGATCCAACAGATCAGACAATCCGTACACTTCTCCTTGTCAACGATCGGCCTTGAAGACCTCCAGCTGCCTGTCTCATAATTCCTGGCGTTACCTGCCTCGATGATCATCGCCCCTGGTGGGAGCTCCTTGGACCTCTTCTCAGACATCAGTCCACCTCCTCATAGGCTCGCCGAACCGCCTTGATGTTCTTCGCCACCACCTCTTTTGAGAACTTGCCCGAGAACTTGGCCTCCAGCTCCTCTAGGACAGATTCAAGGCGCACATAGTTTAGGACCTTTACGACGGCCCCTAGCATGGCCGTGTTTGTGGTCGGCCTTCCGATCTCTTCCATTGCGATCGCCGTTGCATTGACGGCATGAACGTTCTTTTCTTTTCCAACAATCTTCGACAGTTTATCCTTCCCATCTGCGAAATTCGCCACAAGCATCCCTTCTTCCTTCAACCCCTCCATTATGCTTGTTTGCTTCAAGAGCGTGGGATCGATCACGACGACCATATCGGGATAATAGACCTGACTATGGACCTGGATCGGGGTGTCCGATAATCTTGTGAACGCCCTGATGGGGGCGCCCATGCGCTCAGGACCGAACTCAGGGAAGGCCTTGATGTATTTACCTTCCTTGAGCGCGGCACCAGCCAAGAGCTCGTTCGCAGTAACAACGCCCTGGCCGCCTCTTCCATGCCAACGTATTTCTATCGTGGTCAAAGGAATCCACCGTATATCCAACCAGAAAAAGGTCATCATATATAATATTTCCATTAATTTCTTTACGAATTTTTTAACATATTTTACGAATAACAATAGAAATAATGGGGATAAGATAACATTTTATGATGAGCGCCTGTGAATTCGGATTATTTCTGCGACCTTGCCTGACAAAGGCTAGCATTGAACCATGAACTGTCCTATCAATATAATATTGGTCACTATCACCAGATAGATAATCATACTGATTGAGCAACAACAAAAATATGTAACTACAAATCAAGAAAGCTTATTTACTATCGTGCAAATTGGGAAACAGGGCCCCCCAATGGATGTCGCAATTGTCTTGGGGACCGATTCAGATGGGGAGATGGATGGATGAACAGGATAGTTGAGATCTCTGAACTGAGCAAGGACGATATCCCGATCGCTGGTGGCAAGGGGGCCAACCTGGGCGAGCTTGTTACTGCCGGGTTCAATGTGCCTCCAGGATTTGTTCTGACAACAGAATCATATGATTATTTTCTGCAGACAAGCGGGATCGAGAAGAAGGTCCATGAGATAATGGACCAGGTGGATGTTAGCTCTGAGAGCTCCTTACAGAATGCATCGCAAGCAATACGGAGGCTCTTCGAGGAAGTGCCGATACCGGATGACCTGGTCTCGGAGATAAGGACAAGTTATCAAAAGATGTGGAAGGGGAAGAAGCCCGGACTTGTGGCGGTCAGGTCCAGTGCGACAGCTGAAGATTTGCCCACGGCCAGCTTCGCTGGTCAACAGGACACGTATCTCAATGTGCACTCTGAAGATGAGCTGATCGACAAGGTCAAGAAATGCTGGTCCTCGCTCTTCACCCCTCGCGCGATATCATATCGCGTGAGCAAGGGTTTCGAGCATTCGAAGGTAAAGTTGGCCGTAGTGGTCCAAAAGATGGTTAACTCTGAGGTCTCTGGCATAATGTTCACGGTCGACCCTAACTCAGAGATGCCACACATCATCATAGAAGCGGGATATGGACTTGGGGAGGCCATTGTCGGGGGAAAGGTAACACCAGACACCTACGTGGTCGATAAGTTCCATAATAAGCTGATCAGTAAGAAGGTGTCCAAGCAGACCTGGAAATATGTGAGGGGGAAGGTCGGGGATACTGTCAAAGAGAACATTCCAGAGAAGCTTTGGAACGAGCAAAAGCTCAACGACGAGCAAATCCTGGACCTTGCCAGGATCGGGAATGAGATCGAGGTTCATTACGATAAGCCAATGGACATAGAATGGTGTTATGAGGATGGGGAGTTTTTCATCGTCCAGGCCAGGCCTGTCACGACATTGAAGGGGAACGGGGGGAAAGCCCCCAAACAAAAAGATGAGGCCGAGCTGAAAAAAGGGCTCAAGATAATTGCCAAGGGTCTTGCAGCAAGTCCAGGCAAGGCCAGTGGAGCTGTGAAGATAGTCTCGGACGAGATGAACCTTGAGGTTGTCAAGAACGGTGATGTCATGGTCACCGTCATGACATCACCGGACATGGTCCCAGCGATGACAAGGGCTTCGGCCATCATCACGGACGAGGGTGGGATGACATGCCATGCAGCAATTGTCGCGAGGGAGCTGGGCATCCCTTGCATCGTCGGTACGGGCGATATTACGCACAAGGTGAAGGATGGCACTATCGTCACCGTCGATGGAAGCACAGGGGTCGTCTTTGAGGGCGCTGAGGAAAAACCTGTGGAGGAGAAAAAGGAAAAGGTCGTGGTCCCGGTGGGAAGGGCCGTGCCAGTGACCGGAACGAAGATCTATGTCAATATAGGAGTACCACACAAGGCGGCAGAGTATGCCAAGCTCCCTGTGTCTGGGGTCGGCCTCATGCGCATAGAGTTCTTGTTCACATCATATATCCAAGAGCATCCATGTGCCCTTATTGAAAAAGGGAGGCAGCAAGAGCTTGTCGATAAGCTCGCCGACGGGATCGCGATGGTGGCAAAGGAGTTCTATCCAAGGCCCGTGATCCTTCGGACCTCGGATTTCAAAACAAATGAATACAGGGACATGAAGGGCGGCGAGAAGTATGAGCCGAAAGAGCAGAACCCAATGATCGGCTGGAGAGGTTGCTCGAGGTATGTGTCTGATTCCTACAAAGAGGCTTTCAAACAGGAGCTGAAAGCGATAAAGAAGGTCCGGGAGGAGATGGGTCTCAAGAACGTCCACATCATGCTTCCATTCGTTAGGACGATCGAAGAGCTGAAGAAGATAACGGCCATTATGTCGGATGTCGGACTGGAGCGCAACCGCGATTTCAAATTATATCTGATGGCGGAGATCCCATGCAATATATTCATGGCCGAGGAGTTCTCTGATTGGTGCGACGGTTTCAGCATCGGAAGTAACGATCTGACGCAGTTGACGATGGGGGCGGACCGGGACTCCGAGGTGCTCGGCAAGATGGGCTACTTCGATGAGAGGAACGAGGCGATCAAAAGGGCCATCAAGATCCTGATAGACGCCGCGCATAAGAAGGGGAGGACGGTCGGAATATGCGGCCAGGCACCTTCTGTATACCCTGAGTTCTCCGAGTTCCTAGTTAAGGCAGGGATCGACACGATAAGCCTCAACCCCGACTCGGTGATCGATACGATCTCCATCATCGCATCAGCAGAACAGCGTATATTGCTCGAGGGTGCCAGGAAGAACCTTTAAAATCCTTTTTATAATATTTTTATAATTTTTATAATAATGATATATAATTATTCATAATGTATTTCCTTTGATGACCTCAATGACCGTTGACCCTGTCCTCTATCTTTTTCTTTTCATCCTTCAACAGCCTTGTAGTTATTTCAACCAGAGGGTGATGAGAACCCTCGATGATCCTGACATCGTCCAAGGTCCTCAGTCCAAGCTCATCCGCGACCTTCTCCATCCCAAGGTCGATGTCCTTGCTCAATTCAAGTACGAAGGCGGAAAATTGACGCACGCCCATCTGCTTCGATGCCAATGCTCGATGATGACCGTCTACAAGAACAAAATATTTGCCTTTATCTATGACTATCAAAGGCTCCACCAGTCCCCGTTTGATCTCCTCCTTCCTACCCAGGAGCTCGTCGGCATATACTTCATGCTGGGTGGGCCTCAAGGCCTCGACTGGTATCACCCTCCGTCTGACCGTAATGGTTATGCCATGCTTTGCCTCTAGGAAGTTCTTGATCATCGCCACTTTGTTCGGTGTCGCTCTTTCGATATGCGACCTTACGATATCCAGATTTGAAATTATACCGATCAGGCGCCCTTCCGGATCAATGACTGGTACATTCCTCAGTCCGTATCTGAACAATATCCTGGCCGCATCATCAAGGTCCATCTCCGGAGTTACCGTGTACGTTCCCTTCCTCATGATGTCGAACACCAGGTCATCAGGTCTGTTTGCTGCCCTGAGGAGCTCTTTGGACGTGATGAAGCCAACAAGGATCCCATCATCACATACTGGCATCCCATGGAACTCGGTCGAGATCAACCGCTCGATCGCCTGTTTCACTGTGTAGTTGCAGGGGATATACTGAACGTCCCTCACCATATAGTCCTCGACCTTTGGTTTCCTCTCGACCATCCTTACCATCGCTCGCCCCGGGCGCTAGGGGCATTATGTTGAAGCAGGGTGTAGATAAATACCTTTCTGGATGACCTACGGTCAATGATAGGGGGACTGTTTTTTTCTTTCAAAACCTTAAGTCATATATATCAGAATCATGTTGGGGTGAAAAGCAACTGCCCTGGTAGTGTAGCGGCCTATCATGAAGCCCTGTCGAGGCTTCGACTCGGGTTCAAATCCCGACCAGGGCGCCACAATGTCCATTTGTATGTTTTTGTTGTATGTGTCTCGAATTTCTACGATATTATATTTTTTGATACCGTCTGAACAAAATCAATTAACTGAGCTCATGATTATCCCGTAGGGGGAAAAATGGTAGTCGTTTTGGGAACGCTAGGATTCCGACCAGAGACGCTAATACCGACGATAAGGTCCACGAAAAGCCTGGATAAAGTGGTGGTTTTCCATAGTGATCATGAGAGGTCAAGGGGTGCTGCGACCGAGGTCTGTGCGTTATGTGAGGCCATGAGCGTGAAGTTCGTGGACAGGGAGATCCCGAACGCATATGATTTCATTATGGTCGCAAGGGCCATTCAAGATGAGATCTTAGAGATCAGAGGGGCCGGGGACAACATATGGGTCTTCAATATCGCTGGCGGGACGAGGATAATGAGCGCCTCTGCATTGCTCGTCTGTACGCTGGAAGGTCTGAATGCCGTCTATGTCCATGATAATACTATGGAAGAAATTCCTCTTCCGATGCTCCAGATAAGATACTCTGACATGCTGACCGATGTGCAGAAGAAGCTTCTCGATCATTTGCTGGCGAACAAGGACCGGGAATTGACACAAGCGGATCTGTCAAAGGAGCTCAGGATGCACAAGGCGACGATAAACCATCACATTAAGAATTTATTGGAAAAGGGAGCTGTGCGCCTGGAAACAAAAAAAGATGACAGTAGGGAAAAAGTGATCAGAGCTGATGAATCGATGGAGCTCCTGTTGAGGCGATGAGATGCGCTCGCTGATTTGTACCTTCGGCTTCGATGACCGGAAGATCATCGACGCCATGCGATCCATAAATCATGATGAGATGATAATCGTCACCGGCGTTGACAATACCCAGCTGGACGCTTATCTGAGGCTTGTCGAGATTTGTAACGCTCTCAGGACCCCTGTGCGCACCATAACCATCGATGTCTTCAATTTTGCGAAGAGCTTCGAGACGATGATCGCTCTGATCCGTGAACTGAGAAGCAAAGGCAACGAAGTCCAAATGAACATAAGCGGAGGGCTTCCATTGCTGAGCGATGCGGCCCTGCTGGCAGCGTTCAATGAAGGAGTTGTATCATATTATGTCGATGAAAAGGTGATGAAACTCCCTGTGCTAAAGAACGTCACGATCGGCGAACGGCTGACATCAAGGCAAAAGGAGGCACTGAAGATCGTAGGGAGCGGAATAGAGCCTTCAAGGATCGACCCCTCCTCAAAGAAGGATACCGAGCTTAAGTCTGCGCTCCTAGCTCTTAAGACCTTGGGCCTCATCAAGTTCGAGGAGGGGGTCGGTAAGATGGTCTTGACGAAAGAGGGTGAGACGGTAAGAGACTGGATCGACAGAACTGAAAAGGCACGATGATCATTTGATAAGGGGGATGACCTCCCTCAGGATATAATCGACGACCTCTTCTACCTCTTCCCTATGATAATTGGACCTCTGGTTTATCTGAGAGTCCTGTAGATGATGTAGGGCCTCTGGGTCATACGGATAGGCGCCCGATACCGTGCAAGCCACGATGGCCCAGGTCCTCCTCACCGCCTCGATGTTGTAGCCCCCTCCTCCCGTCACGACATAGTTGCCATCACTATGCTTGTGGGCGAGGTCGTGGGTCATCTCCGCGATCCTCTCATAGGCCTTTGTGGTAAGGCCCAGGTCGACCAAGCAGTCACCGAAATGGGCGTCCGTGCCGAACTGGTGTATTATCAGTTCAGGTCTATAGGCGTCCAGCGCGGCCTTGACGACCTTGTCATATGCACGAAGATAGACGTCGTCCTGTGTTCCTCCGGGCAAAGGGACGTTTATGTTATATCCCCTCCCTTTCCCCTTTCCGATGTCCTCCCTCCCACCGGTCCTGGGATAGAAATATTGTCCAAACCTGTGGAAAGATATCTTGAGCACGGCCTCATTGTAAAATATCTCCTGGGTACCGTCACCGTGATGGGCATCGATGTCGATGATCGCGATCCGTTTGGTCCCATATTTCTTTTGAGCTGTCCTGGCAGCTATCGCCGTATCATTGAACACGCAGAAGCCCGAGGCCCTTTCGGGCATTGCATGGTGCATGCCCCCGGCTGGATTCATGGCGTGTTGGAACTCCCCGCTCTCGACCGCCTCTACGCAGGCAACGGTCGCGCCTGTAACAGCAAGGGCCCCCTCAAAAAGTGTCTCGGTTATTGGCGTATCTCCTCCATCTAGGTAACCAGTCCCTCTTTGACAGACCTCTTCGATCCTATTGATGTATTCGTCAGTATGAACGAGCCTCAACGATTCCCTGGTGCCCATCGGTGGGTCTAGATGGACCAGGTTAGGACCAAAGGCCCCGATCTCGGTCAGGGTATCGAAGATGCGCCGGTATCTTATCGGCTGGAACGGATGTTCGGGTCCGAAGTAATACTTGAGCATCGTATCCGAGTAGAAGAACGCGGTCCTACCAGACATTCAGTTCATTCTCCTTATCCAGATGAGAGCGGGATTAGATAACGGTTACCTAAGAGATGGAAGCAGAATGGACCGTTCACTCGATGAACTCGATGCATAATCTCTCCTTTGCAAGAGCTAGATTCCTCGAGATCATCCCATGTTCGACCCAACAGGCATTATAAACTGCGACGGGCACCAGACAGGTGGATGTAAGGCCAACATCGCTGGCAAGTTCTATGATCTTCGAGCCTTTTAGGTCCATTATATCATCCATGCTGACCCTTCCAAGCCTATCTGCATACGTCTGGACGGATCTGCAATCTGACCTGATCTCGACCAAAGTATCGCTTCCGATGGCCCTTGCGATTATCTCGGTCCCATGATCGCAGATCGGTGTATTCAGCCTGACCTTGGTCACCATTTATATCACGATGAAGAGGCGTTGTTGGTAGAAATAATGAACGAAGGCCCTCTTAGAGACCAAGCTCCTCAGACCGGGACCTCATCCCCTCCAAAGCGATCTTTAAGAAATCCTCCAATGGGACCTCTAGTTCGTTGCACATCATGATCCTCTCCCTCGAGACCCCTTTGGCAAAATCCTTTGAATTAAATTTCTTGATCAGGGACTCGGGCCTCACGTCCGCCAATTTTTTACTGGGCATGACCAGGGCGCATGCTACGATAAGTCCAGAGACGGCGTCGCTGGCGATCAGCGCCTTCTTTATCTTGGTATCGACCATGATATTTGTATGTTCATGGTTGTGCGCCATAATGGTCTCGATGATGCCGTCATCGACCCTGCCCTCCAAAATCTCCTTGGCCTTCAGGGTATGATCGTCTGCTCCCTTACAGATCTCAAAGTCTATATCGTGCAATATCCCAACGACCTCCCATAGCTCGGGGTCTTCGCCCAATCTCTCAGCGAGATGGTGCATGACCGCCCCCACACCTACCATGTGCTTGACGTTGCCCTCCTTTTTCACGTGTTCCCTGACCAACGATAATGATTCGCTCCTGTTCATCCTCATCGGCAGAAGTAAGGGGGCGGTGTCTGATAAAATGTCGTCGATGAATCAAAGGGAAGAGGCACAAAAGGAAAATCTCAATATCGTTAAATAATGCAATGGCATAACTGATTGTTTCTTCTTACAGGTATGACCATGACACCTAAGAAGATACTAGCGATTTGTGCAATATTGGCCCTTTTGACAGGGACGATACCGATAACTGCGGCGGAAGAGAGCCACGACATCGTCATAAAAGACTCGCGCGGCGTGACCATCGTGCTACCAGGTCCAGCTACCCATGTGGCCGCTTTCGGGGCCTTTGCGACCAAAACCCTGGTCGATATCGGGAAGCTCGATAAGGCTGTCATCTTCGATGCGACCTCTGCCTATGAGAAGAGCGGGATAATGGAGGTCAAGAACGTATCATCTGAAAAGTTCATCACGGTCAGTAACAGCAACAAGGACGCTGTCATCCAAAATATGCTCAAACTTGTGGACGATGGGGAATGGAACAAGACGACGGATGTGATATTCGGATATGGTTACGGTTATCTTAGCCAGCTCTGGACAGAACTTGAAGGGTATGGCTTTAAAGTGATGACCTTCTATCCGACGTCCTATGACGGGGTCGTCCAGGTCGTGAAGGACATAGAGACCGTGGTCGGTGCTGAGCATGATGTATCGGACCAAATGGCCTATGTCAAGACCTACATTGCCGAGACCCTTGAGGAGAATGGTATAAACGAAACATCGGAGAAAGTGAGGGCACTGTATGCCAGCTATAGCTCGAACATTCTAAAGCTTGGTAATGGTGGGTCGATAACTGTCGATTTCATCAACGCCGCCGGGGGATTCAACGTTGCCAATGACACCTCCAAGGCCGTCCCTACCTATTCGGCCGATTTCACGGCGATCCTGCAGCTCGAGCCTGAGTTTGTCCTCCTAGATGGATATTATACAGGCACGGCTGATGAGTTCAAGAGCCTTATAGGCGATGATGATATCGTCGTCTATAAGCTGAACAAGACCTGGAACTCATATTGCCCAGATGCGATGACCGGTCTGTGGGCCATTGCCAATCTGTTCTATCCAGAATATTTCACAGGTGAGATACCTGTGCAGGCGGATAACACGGAGAGTGACGATATGGTCCTGTATGTAGGGGTCGGTATAGGAGTGGCCATAGTGGCCGTCGCAACTTTGTTCGTATTAAGAAAGAGGTGAAGGCAATGCCCTTCGCCAGTAAACCATTTTAAAATTCGATACGAGGTCGAGCACATGAAAGGATCCAGGAAAAGGCGGGTGAGGGTTCTAACTGTTTATATCGCCTTATTCGCATTGCTGTTCGTATTCATGGTCCTGGACCTTACCCAGGCATTTATACCCTTGTCGTTCTCCGAGGCCTTCTGGGCGTTGTTCGGGGTGGGCTCCGATACAAATATCATCATAGTCCAGAAGATGAACCTTCCAAGGGTCGTCATGACATGTCTGGTCGGGGCCGCCCTAGGGATCGCGGGCGCTGTGATGCAGGCGCTGTTCAGGAACCCGATGGCCTCTCCATACATACTAGGATTGTCATCAGGTGCGTCCTTGGGGGCCGCGATCGGTCTCACATTCACGGTCTCTTGGCTGCCATCATTGCTTATGATCCCGATGCTGGCGTTCATTACCTGTATGGGAACGCTGTTCCTTGTCTACTCGATATCAAGGGTGGGTGGAAAGGTGCCTACCGAGACCCTGCTTCTTGCCGGGATAGCGGTTGGATCGTTCCTTTCGGCATTGGTCTCACTTCTCACCTACCTCGCAGGCGAGCAGTTGCAGGGTATAGTGTATTGGACCATGGGCAATCTGACCAATGCAACCTGGGACAATATTCTGATAGTTGCGCCTCTGATAGCTGCTGGCTGCATCCTGATGATCGCCAGTTCCAGGGACCTTAACGCTATGATGCTGGGTGGGAACCACGCTCTCGACCTAGGGGTCGAGGTGCCGAAGGTCAGGCTTCAATTATTGGTCGCATCTGCCCTGGTCACCGCGGCGGCCGTTGCTTTCGTGGGCGTCATAGGTTTCGTGGGCCTTGTAGTGCCCCACATACTAAGGATATTGATGGGGCCAGACAACCGAGCACTGCTTCCGGCCTCGCTCATCGGGGGGGCATCGTTCCTGATGATGTGCGATTACATCTCCAGGGTCATCGCCCCAGGAATAGGGATACTCCCTGTCGGGATAGTGACCGCTCTCATCGGTGCGCCATACTTCATATATCTGTTGCGAAGACGCAGGCATGAGGTGGGGTGGGACTGATGCTGAGCGTGGAGAACCTTCATTTCAAATATCGAGAGAGGCCCGTGCTGGATGGGGTTGACCTCGAGATAAAAAAAGGTGAGATAATAGGTATCCTTGGTCCCAATGGATGTGGAAAGACCACTTTATTGAAGCTCCTGAACAAGGACCTGCACCCAGATAAGGGGAAGGTGATGCTCGAAGGCTCTGATCTTGAAAAACTCACAAAAAAACAGATAGCCCGGAAGATAGCGGTCGTTCCGCAGAGCAACGATATCCGTTTCGCCTTCACCGTCAAGGATATAGTAATGATGGGAAGGATGCCTTTTCTTGAAAGATTCCAGGTCGAATCCATTGAGGACGAGAGGATCGTAGAGGATGCGATGAGGAAGACCAACATCTCAGACCTCTCGGAAAGATATGTCAACACTATGAGCGGCGGTGAAAGGCAGAGGGTCATCATCGCCAGGGCTCTCGCACAAAGACCTGAGATAGTCCTTCTGGATGAGCCGACCCTACATCTGGACGTTTGTCACATGTTCGATACCCTCGACCTTATGAGAGACCTGTCGAGGAATGAGGGGCTCACGGTCGTGATCGTCTCTCATGACCTCCCTATGGTGGTCAAATACTGCGACAGGATCGTTCTGATCCATGATCATAAGGTCTTTGCGGTCGGTGCTCCGGAACAGGTCCTGACAAGAGAGAACATGCAGAAGGTATTCAACATCGACGCGGTGATGGAGTATGACCAAACCTTGAAGGCCAACATCGTCAAGATATTCGGCTCGTATTCCAATAGGAAATGATAAGACGACCTATGATTGTCGATAGGAAAGATTGAAGATACCTGTCGCATTGATTGACGACCATGCGTTTCGTGCTCAGAGGCAAGATCCACCGAGCTACGGTGACAGAAAGGCATCCAGACTATGTCGGGAGCATCGTGGTGGACCCTCTTTTGTTGAAACATACGGACATATGGCCGGGAGAGAAGGTCCTGGTCTCTGATGCCGACAATGGTGCCAGATTCGAGACGTATATTTTCGAAGGGGTTCCAGGCTCGGGGACGGTCTCGGTCAATGGAGGTGCCGCCCACCTTGTGAAGGAAGGTGACAAGGTGATCATCATGTCATTTGAGCTTACTGACCGGCCCATCGCTCCCAAGGTCATATTGGTCGATGACAAGAACAGGTACCTAAGGGACATCTCTTATACTTCGCCAAAGATCGCAACGGCACCTATAGAAAAAGATCTCCGCGCCGATGGTCAAAGGTTGATCGTCTATTCCGACGGAGGGTCGAGGAATAACCCCGGACCAGCGGCATGCGCCTATATTATATGCTCCGAGGACGGAGATATCCTGAAGAAAGGGTCGAGGTACCTTGGTATAATGTCAAACAACGAGGCGGAGTACCATGGTCTCATAGACGCATTGACAGAGGCGAAAGAGCTTGGTGCCTTTGAGATCGCCATAACAATGGACAGTGAGCTCGTGGTAAGGCAGGTCAGAGGGGAGTACAAGATCAAAGCGGAGAACCTAAAACCGTTATTCGCCACGGTCCAAGGGCTGCTTTCAAGCTTCCGCAGATATGATATCTTGCATGCACCGAGGGAGCATCCGATGATCTCCAAGGCCGACGAACTGGTAAATATCGAACTGGACCTGATGTCACAAAGGACCAAGCTATAATTCGTCCAATAGCGAGCGGGGCTGAAATAAATATAAATAGACAATCATAGAACAGTATAATAGGTGCGGTGGGCCGGTGGCTCAACTCTCCTCCTAAAAGAGTTGCTTTTATTCCCCCCATCTTCATCGGCCCCGCACCCATCCCTTTATTATCCTTCGACAAGCCTTTTTATCATGCCAGCACATTATGAGTGGCGGTCTGGATACATTATCGAGATGTGATGGCATGAAAAGGATAGGTTGGTTCACAACAGCTAGAGGCCAGGGTTCGATGAACCTGTTCAGGTCGATCTTGAAAAAGATCGAAGACAAGGAGATAGAGGTAGAGCTGGCGTTCATGTTCATCAATCGCGACATAAAGGGTAATGAGAACAGGCGGCAGATGGTCCAAATGGCCAAGGACCGGGGTATCCCGGTGATCATACTACCATCGGACGGCTTCATGCCTGAGCTCAAGGCCAATGACATCGAGGCCTGGAGGGAGGAATATGGTAAAGAGATGAGGAAGCTCATCTCCCCTCACCGGATGGACTTCGGGGTCCTTGCGGGCTATATGCTCATATTGGACCCAAAGACCTGCATGGAATATGTGATGATCAATCTGCATCCCGCCCTACCTGGCACTTATCAAGGGACATGGGAGGAGGTCATCGAGAAGGTAGTCGAGAACAAGGACCGCTCCTATGGTGCGACGGTCCATGTCTGCACGCCCGATCTGGACCGTGGAGACGCGATAGCATATGATTCGTTCGATGTTGAGAGGCTGAGAAGCTTGGCAAGGGACGATGATGAGCTTCGGAGGATGGTCCGGGCGGAGGGCGTCCGGAGGGAGGGGCATCTCCTGATGAGCGTCATCAAACATATGGTAAACGGGGACCTGGTCATAAAGGGCGGAAAGGTCTATGACCGAGAAGGAAAGGAGCTCGAGAGGCCGCCCTGCCTCGCAAAGGAGATTGAAGCGGCATTGGCCGATGATCGATCTGTTCAAGCAAGATAAGAGACAAGATCATCGATCTTGACGAGCTTCTGCTCCCCGCTCGCCATGTTCCTCACATTTACAGCCCCAGAGGTCATCTCTTTCTCACCGACTATCACAACGTTCTCGACGCCGATCGCATCGGCATACTTGAAGTTCTTTGCTAGGTTCCTCCTCATGAGGTCCATGTCGGCGCTGATGCCCGCCCTTCTGAGCAGCGCGGTTATCTCATATGCCTTGGACCTGACGTTATCGCTGACAGGGACGACATAGGCCTTCATCCTGAACCTTTTCGGTTTGACCCCTTCCTTCTCCAGCGCTATCAAGGTCCTGTCGAAACCGATCGCAAACCCCGATGAGAATACCTTCTCCCCTCCGAACAGCTCGCTGAGGGAGTATGAGCCGCCACCACAGATCTGCTTTTCCGCGCCTAGTTTCGGGGCATCGACCTCGAAGACTATCCCGGTATAATATGCCAGACCTCTCACGACCCCCATGTCCACCTCGAGGTTCTTGAGGCCATAGTGACCAAGTATCTCGAACACTTCCTCAAGGTATCCCCTCGCCTCGCCCTCATAATCCTTCAGCACCGATATTGGCCCCGTGACCTTCGTCGTGGCGATGACCTTTTCTATGTCCTCCCTTCCCATCCCAACAGATTCCATCAAGGGCCGGGCCTCGTCGTAATTCTTTTTGTCGAGCTTCTGAAGGATGGGCAACGCCCTGTCATCTTCCACGCCAGCATCTTTGAGCATTCCTTTCAGAAGGCCTATGTGCCCCACTCTTATCTTATAATCAATGAGACCGGTCCTTTCCAATATCGAGGCGGCGAGACCGATGACCTCGGCGTCCATCTCAGGTGTCGGTGAACCAATGATCTCTGCACCGAACTGATAGAACTCTCTATAGCGACCGGCCTGAGGCCTCTCATACCTGAAACAAGGCCCGAAATAGAAGAGCTTCAAAGGCCTTGGATAGTTGGTAAGGTCGTTGACGAAGAACCTTATGACCGAGGCCGTGAGCTCGGGCCTGAGACATATCTCCCTGTCGCCCTTGTCCTTGAAGGCATACATCTCCTCCACGATGCCAGGTCCCGATTTCGTGGTAAAAAGCTCCGTGTGCTCGAATATCGGTGTCTGAACCTCACGGAACCCGTGGGACATTGAGACCGACCTCATCATTGATTCGTACGATCGTCTCGTCTCCATCTCCTCAGGGGTGAAGTCCCTGGTTCCACGCGGCCGTTGTATCATGCGGCGAGCAATGACCTTGTCAATCTTAACATTTTCCTCTCCAGGCCAGGTCGTCTAATAAAAAAAATAAAAAGTTTGTCGAAGGGGGTTCATCATGCTTTTCCGTTCTGGTTCGCATGCTGATATTGATAGGCGTAACCTTCAGGGCAGTTGCCGTTCGCAGCACAGGTCTGTACCTGCTCCTGGACCTGCTCCATCGCCTGATACATGACAGCCTCGCCCGCTCTCACAGGGCCGGCAGCATCCCCACAGGTACCATCCCTCTTCTTCTCCCTTTCTTGATTCAGGGCTCGGTCGCCGTCCTGATCGCAGCACGAGCCGTCTCTCAGCATGTCCCTGTCCCGGAGCTGTTGCTGAGTCCTGTCACAATCTCCTTGCCCTTTGGGGTCTTCCCCAACCTTCTCTGCAATGACCGCATCGCCATTTCCGGGCAATGCTGTAGCAAGGGACGCTACCACAGCGAACAGGACGACCGCTCCTAGAACGGCCCCTATCATCACTTTCTTGTTCATTCTATGCGCACCTCCTAGGCGCACCGGACCGATGCGCCTGAATAGATCTCGAGGGGTGAAAAGATAATTAAAACCCTATGTGAAAAGTGGTGAAAAGTTTGCTGAAAAGTGAAAACTGGATGGTCTATGTTCATTTTTCTACGGAGATCTTCACCTTGTTCGTGACCCCATATCTTTCCTTGGTCACCAGGCCCTTCTCGATCAGACGGTCGATTACCCTAGATACCTTCGCATCGGACATCTTCGTCCTTGCGATGAGGTCCTTCTGCAACGCCTCGCCCCCCATGTCGATGATGGTCCGGAACATGAACCTTTCATCCCCGTTAAGAAGACGAAGTACGAGAAGATGCTCGCCCGCAATAGGTGAATGTGCCCCCTCGACGACCGGTCCCTCATCCGCCTTTTCTTCTACCTTTTCTTCTCGGACCATTACGACGGGGGGTCGGGGGACAGGCACATAATCCTCTTTGAAGGCCCAATAAGAGATCCCTGTCGCTGCGATGAACGAGCCTACCATTATTAGAAGGCCATTGCTGACGGAGTACGAGGTCCTCTCCCCCGAGGCGCCACTGTTCATTCCGCCACCTCCGTCGGATGTTGTCGGTGTCATAAAGCCGAACAACAATATAGCGACCCCTGCCGCGGCCACCAAGAGCGCTAAATGCCTGGTCCTCATGTCCTCACCTTTCTACCTTGCCCGCTGATGATAGGTTATTTTGCTTATTCAATCCGATCGCTGGTCTTAAATGTGTCCCAATGAACGTTCAAGGTCGTCGATTAGGTCCTCGACATCCTCGATACCGACAGAGAGCCTTATCATCGAGTCCGCGATCCCGAGCTTCCTCCTTTCTTCCGCGGAGAATGCCGTATGCGATGTGTTCAACGGCATGCTTGCCAATGATTCCACGCCCCCAAGGCTGCTCGCGACGTTGATAAGCTCGAAGGACCTCATGACCTTTTCCGCAGCTTTCACCCCACCTCTTACCTCGAACGATACCATCCCTCCAAAGCCTCTCATCATCTTCTTGGCCAATTCATGTTGCGGATGGCATGGAAGACCAGGATAATGCACCTTCTGTACCTTCTCGTGCCCCAGCAGATAGGTGGCCAACGTCATCGCATTCTCGTTATGCTGCCTCATGCGTATCGCCAATGTCTTCATCCCTCTTAACAGCAGGAATGCGCCCATCGGGTCCAATGTGCCGCCCATCGTTATCCTTCTCTTCCAGACCTCATTTATGATCTCCTGCCTCCCTGCAACTGCCCCGGCTATCAGGTCGGAATGGCCGTTGAGATATTTAGTGCAAGAATGCATGACTATGTCCGCCCCCATCTCAAGGGGGTTCATATTGTACGGCGAGGCGAATGTGCTGTCGACCGCCACCATCACGTCCTGCTCTTTCGCCGCCCTGCATATCTCAGGGATGTCGATGATCTTGAGCAACGGGTTGGTCGGGCATTCGAGCCAGAGCAGCTTTGTGCCGGGCTTCAGGGCGGCGATGATGTCGTCAGTATGGACAGAAGGCACAAAATCGGTCGTCACGCCCAACCTTGATAGGTCGTTCTTGAACAGATTGTATGTGCCACCATAGATGTCCTCCATGGAGACGAGGCGGTCCCCTTTGCTCAAAAGCGAGAACACGGTCGCTGAGGTCGCGGCCATCCCCGAAGAGAAGACCAATGCCCTCTCCGCCCCTTCCAAAGCAGCTATCTTGTCCTCCGCCGCCTGGACAGTGGGGTTGCCATGCCTGCTGTATATATATGTGCCTGGTGGGAGACCGCCCTTCCACGTCTCCTCATCATCAGTTGGATAGAAGAATGTGGATGTTTGAAAGATAGGGGTGTTGACAGATCCCTTTATGCCCTTGATCTCGCCAGCATCCACCGATCGGGTGGAGAGGCCCATCTTCCGCTTCATGCTCCGATGAAAAACATACATCCATTTATGCCATTCGGAACGACCATCATTCACCCGTGCGTCTGATGATTATCGATAATATGTCCCCGTCCTGTAGCACGTGATCCAATCCCACCATCTGTCCTGGGAATTTGGCGCTTTTCCCCCAGACGGTCGCATAACGGAAATTCTGCCTGAAGACCCTGTGCAGAGAATCGCAGACGTCACCTACCGTGCTGTCCCTCCTCACGATCAACGGCTCTTTCAGGTCCGCTTCCTGACCTTGTTTCTTCAGGTAGACGCGTATGAGGTCAATGTGCTTGAAGATGGCCTCTTTCAGCTCCTCGAGCCCTATGCCTGCCTGCGCAGAGATGAAGACGGGGTGCCATTCCTGAAGCTTGACCTTGAGCTGTTCCAGATATTCCGGGTCCGCCGTATCGACCTTGTTCACCGCCATTATCGCCTTCATGTATATCCTGTTGCCAGCGAGCACGTCGATGAGCTGGTCGACGTTTATATCCTCCCTGATAACGACGTCGGCGCTGACATGGCCATATTCCATGACGATCTCCTTGGCATATTCCTCTGTCATCTTGGTGAGCTCCACCGTCGTCTTGACGTCGATGCCCCCCTGGTCCCTCCTAGTTATGACCACATCGGGGGGGCGGGTGTTCAACCGTATGCCTGCCGTCTCAAGCTCGCTCACCAGGACATGGATGTTAGTGTCGTAAGGGTCCATGACGAACAGGATGAGATCGGCGGACCGCACCACCGAAAGCACCTCCCTCCCCCTGCCCTTCCCCTTCGAGGCGTCCCTTATCAGACCCGGAAGGTCCAGCACCTGGATCTTTGCACCTTTATATTCCATGATCCCAGGGATGACATCGAGCGTTGTGAAGTCGTAGGAGCCTACCTCGCTCTTTGCGTCGGTCAACCTGTTGAGCATTGTCGACTTGCCGACACTGGGGAACCCTACCAAGGCCACGGTCGCGTTGCCGCTCTTTTTCACACCGTAGGACCTTCCCGTGCCGCCGCCTTGGGACCTTCTCTTTTCAGCCTCGATCTTGAGCCTAGCTATCTTTGCCTTCAGCTTGCCCAGATGATATTCGGTCTTCTTGTTGACCTGCGTCTTGTCGATCTCCGCCTGGATCTCTTTGATCTGGTCTTCGATCGTGGCCATCTTTACTTCACCATTGCACCCGGCCCTTCCATCGATGTGCGGCCCGCCCATCGGCTCAGGGCGCATCCCTATATGACAAGGCGCTAATACGGGTCTGCATTATTAGCGTATCGGATGTTCATCTCTCACCCGTCCATTTTTTTCTTATCGGTCTGTGCCACTTTGGGCCTACAATACCTTTAAACCCCTGATTCGCATGAGGAGAACGATGTCTAACGGTGGCTTTGGAGACGTCATGACAAAGCTCCGCGGCTCGAAGACCGGGCTCGTGGTCGGGCTTTCATTGACCGCAACCTTATCGCTCCTGCTTGTATTGTTCGCCTGGTACATCTGCTTTGCAGCAATGGCCGTGGCCATTGTGATGTATGGTGTACCCTACTATTTCGGGTTCAAGGACAGAAAGAAGCTGGCTGTCTTCGGGCTCGTGCTTCTGATAGTGCTGGGCCTGGCCTGGGGCCTTAACATGGCGAACAACATCAACAATTTCGGGTCCGATATGGTCGAGAAGGAGGGATTGCTCTCAGGAGGCACCGTGATACCGACCAAGGACCTCGATACTAAACTTTACACCTTCCAGGTAGTAGTCCTGAACACAAGCGTGTACAAGAACGTCACGTTGTGGGTCGATAACAGTTGGGACGCTGATGAGGCAGTTCAATACGATATGGTATTCGTCGAGAACGTCACCGGAGGAATGCTCTATGAGAGACAGCTCACCCTGGAGAAAGAGGGGATATATGCCTATGAGTTCGAGATATGGGACGGAGAAGAGATGCAGGCCACCGGTGCCGGCTATGGGCCTATTAACGCCCCCTCGGACGAGATCATGAACCAGGCGATAATGTCAGGGATGTTCTACTCTTTCTTCCAGATCGGGCTTTTGTTCTTCATGTTGCTCTTCCTGACCTGGTGGATGGACAAGAGCAAGGTCCGCATGCAGAAGCAGGTCGAGGAGGCGAAGAAGAGGAGGGCGGAAGCGGACGCGAAGGAAGGCCGTGCCGAGGAGAAGTTCGTCTGCTCCGAATGTGGGGCCGAGGTCCCAGGTGATGCTTCAAAGTGTCCCCAGTGCGGGGAGACCTTTGATGATGAGCCGGAGCCTAAAAAGAAGGCCGATGAGGACATGAAATGTCCCAAGTGCAATGCTGTCATCTTCGCTACTGACAAGAAGTGCTGGAACTGCGGCAAGGAGCTCGACCCGAAGAGCTAAAGGTGACCGGCCGCCAAATTTTATCTATCTCCCTTGGGATATTGAGCCCGGGGATGCATTCATTCCTTGTTCGCATTGTCCAGAGAGGATGCTATGAGCTCTATTGCTGAGGAACTTGCCAAGAAACAGAAGGAGATCTCGGTCTCGGAGTTCTTCGAGAGGAACCGCCAGATACTGGGCTTTGACTCGCAGGTGAAGTCGCTTATCATGGGGGTGAAGGAGGCTGTTGACAACTCCCTTGATGCCTGCGAGGAGGCACAGATACTCCCTGACATCCTTGTGAAGATAGAGCGGGTGGGCAAGGACGAGTACAAGGTGACCGTGGAGGATAATGGTCCTGGGATCGTAAAAAAGGCGATCCCGAACGTTTTCGGTCGTCTGCTCTATGGCTCCAGGTTCCATGCTGTCAGACAGTCCAGAGGACAGCAGGGGATAGGCATCTCGGCAACGGTCATGTTCGGCCAGATAACCACTGGAAAACCGACAAGGGTCCGGTCAAAGGTGGCCAACGAGGAGACAGCATGGCAATTGGACCTGATCATAAACACAAAGAAGAATATGCCAGAGGTCCTGAAGGAAGACCCCATCATATGGGAGGGTAAGGAGCATGGCGTCAGCGTGGAGTTCTTCATGAACGGGCGATATCTGACAGGGAAACAGTCCGTCATGGAATATCTGAGACAGACGGCAATCGTCAATCCCCATGCCAGGTTCACGTTCATTGACCCCGACAATAGGAAGATCGTCTTCGAAAGGGCCCACGACCAACTTCCCCCTCCAACGAAGGAGATCAAGCCACATCCCGAAGGTCTTGAGCTTGGCACCCTGATGAACATGGCGAAGGAGTCGAAGATGAAGACCCTCTCGAAATTCCTACAGAACGATTTCTCAAGGATAAGTGACCGCCTGGCCAAGGAGATATGCGACAAGGCCATGATGTCGACCGAGAAGCCGACGAACTCGCTGACATTAGAGGAGTCCAAAAGGCTCATCGATGCCATCGGGCAGGTGAAAATAATGGCCCCACAGACCGACTGTCTCTCACCGATCGGTGGTGCTCTCATAAAAAAGGGCCTGAAGAATGTTCTTGCCGAGCAGAGGCCTGAATTCTATGCCCACCCGGTCACAAGGGACCCTAAGGTCTATGCGGGGAACCCTTTCCTGGTGGAGGTAGGGATCGTGTATGGAGGGGACCTACCAAAGGACCAGCCCGTCCAGATACTGAGGTTCGCGAACAGGGTCCCGCTTCTATATCAACAGGGCGCATGTGCGATCACGAAGGCGATAGAGTCGACAGACTGGCGCAGATATGGCCTGGAGCAGAGGGGTGGCAGCGGCATCCCATATGGGCCTGCCATCATCCTGGTCCATGTCGCCTCGACCAAGGTGCCCTTCACATCGGAGGCGAAGGAGGCGATCGCCAACATCCCCGAGATCCAGTCGGAGATAGAGCTCGCGTTGAAGATATGCGGAAGGAGCCTCAAGACCCATCTGAATAAAAAAGAGACCAAGTCGAAGACCAAGGCCAAATTCGATATCGTCCAGATCATCCTCCCTTTGATCGCGCAGAAGAGCGCCAAGATCGTGAACAGGCCCGTGCCGGCCCTGTCGGGCACGATAACCAAGATCATGAACGTGGTCTGGGTCGACGACTCTGTGACCTATGAGAATGGGAAGCACAAGGTCAGGGTGACCATATACAATTATACTCCGAAGTCCCAGAAGCTCAACCTGCATATGGTAGTCCCCAAGGACAGCTTCGATTATACTGGCCTGCAGATCTTCCCGGCGGAGGTGAAGGATGACGGGAAGATGACATGGGAGCTTAGGTCCATACCTTCCACGGGCAAGATAGACATCAACTTCATGTTGAAAGGGCTGGACAAGGAGGCGTACGACGAGAACGAGGTGTATGTGAGCGGTATCGACCCTGCCATGGTCATAGGCGCAGAACCTCTTCCTGGTGATTGGGACGTAAAGAGGCTTGAGGTGACCGAGATAGAGCCGCTTCCCGTCGAGGAAGAAGAGGAGGTCGATTATGATGAACAGAAGGAGGCGCTGACCGATGACTGAGCAGACAGAACGGGACGCTGTGAAGGAGCTCCACAAGATCGCTTCGGACATCTATGACCAGATCGACTCTGGAAAGATACCAAAGATGGTCCTTCCGCTGAGGACGAAGAGCAACATAAAGTTCGACCAAAAGCACGGCGTCTGGAAATACGGGAAGGCCACTGGGGCGCGCACCGCAAAGAAGACGAACGGCGCCTTGATGCTACTCAGGACCATGTATACGCTGGAGCTCATCGAGGACATGATCGCTCAGAAGAAGTCCTCGACGCTGAGAGAGATGTATTACATATCTGAGGGATGGGACAAGGCGAAGTTCAATTCCCAGGATGAGAGCAACTTCCTCGCGGAGGACCTGGAGATAGTGACCGGGTGCATGAGGGAGGATTTCAAGCTCAGGCCGGAGGAGAACGGCGCGAGCGTGATAGGCGACCTGACGATCGAGGAACAGGACAGGAAAGGCAGGACGAAGAGGATCAATTGTCTCGAGGACGTCGGGGACTCTGGGTATGGCATCCCCTATAATGTAGAGAAGGACAAGGTGAAGTTGATAGAGACAGGGGCGGATTTCATCATCGCCATCGAGACCGGTGGTATGTTCGACCGCCTGGTGGAGAACGGGTTCGCAGAGGATTTCAACTCGATCCTCGTGCACCTGAAAGGACAGCCTGCGAGGAGCACGAGGAGGTTCATCAAGCGGCTCAACGAGGAGATGGGGCTTCCAGTGGTGGTCTTCACTGATGGTGACCCTTGGTCATTCAGGATCTTCGCCTCGGTGGCATATGGCGCCATAAAGACCGCGCATATATCTGAATATCTTGCGACGCCGACCGCTGAGTTCATTGGGATCACCGCATCGGACATCACGAACTACGACCTTCCGACCGACAAGCTGACCGAGATGGACATCCGGGCTTTGAACGCCGAGCTCAAGGACCCCAGGTTCGCAGATGATTTCTGGCGGGGTGAGATAGAGACGATGCTCCATCTTAACAAGAAGGCAGAGCAGCAGGCTCTGGCAAAATACGGTCTGGACTATGTCACGGACAAGTATCTTCCCGAGAAGCTCGCTGAGCTGGGCATATTGCGTAGATGATGCACGGTTTTATTACTTGAACGGTGAATTGGAACGATATGAGCGGTCCTTCAAGGATGAGCCTTTCGACGTTGACGGCGGCAGTGGTGCTGTTCATTATCGCCTCCGCGATAGTGATGTCCGACCAGATGAATGACTGGGGGCTCTTCCTACCATCATTGCTTATTGGTTTGGGGGCATACATACTTATTATAGGTCTGTGGAAGAAGGTCAGATCGACGGACCGGGTCGCCAGTGATGATGGTAAATTCAAGATCTTTTGGGGGGACCTGATATTGACGCTCGGGGTGCTGGTCCTGTTGAACCATTGGTACCCTGGCAACCTTCTCTATCTGTTCATCGGTCTCATAGTATGGCTCGGGATATCGATCCTCCTGCTTGGCATCAGGCCGAAGGCGTCCTATTGAGCAAAATTCGATATCCTCTCGAGCACGAAATCCTTATCCAGGGTGGAAAGGAAATAGCCCAGGCGGGGACCTTGCTTTTTATTGATGAATATCTGATACAGCACCTGGAATGCGCTCTTCGTCGGTATGCCTGATGCCTTGGCGCATTCGTATACGGCATTATGGATGTTGTCACCGTGCCATTCTACAGTTGACAGTATCTTATGCATGGACCTCAACATCCCCTTCTCTTGATCGGTAAGGGAGACCTCGGGAGGCCGGTCCGCGACAGAGAACTTGACCTCCTCGGGGGCGAAGTTGGCCAGCCAATGACGCACACATTCGACCCTCTGTCTCAGGACCTCCCTGTCCTCGGACGGCAGTTCGGCTATATTCTCTGCCCTCTTGAGGATCTGCACGACACCTTCAAAATCGTCCGTTATCTGGACCAAAGAGACCAGATGCCTATATGGCACCTGGATCGGCAATTTCTCCCTGACGCACCTGGGCTGGGCGATCTCATACGCCCGCAGAAGGTCCTTGTCCTTCTCATCCGCTCCGCCCTTGAAATACATCGCCTCGACCCTGTCATATTCATCGACCACGTCGAGGATGCCGAGGCCAGGGTCATAGTCGATGTGCCTTTCGGGATTGTATCTTAGGACGCTGTAGCTCAGTACGGGTGCTGGGGTGATCTTAAGCGCATCCGTCCCTGTCACCACCGTCCCCGTGGATTTATGCATCTGGCCCTTGCCCTTGAACTGTATGAACTCATAGGGGACCGGGAACGGGGGCTCGATATCAAAGAGCTCCCTGGCAAACCTTACGCCAGAGTCGTAGCTTCCTCCCGCTGCGGCGTGGTCCTTCCCGAACGGTTCGCAGGTGACCCCGAGTATCTTCCATTTAGCGGCCCACTCCAACCTCCATGGCAATTTCGCCTGGCCGTTCCTTATGTCGGCCTTGCCCTCGTGACCGCAACCGCACTTGAAATGAACATATGGATATTCGTATCCGATGATCCTGTCCGTGAAATGTTGGCATTGTGGACATTGAGGGGAGACCGGCCAGAAGTTCTGTGGGACCTCCCTTCCCGTGACCTCGCGGAGTATCGTGGCGACCTTGTCCCTCTCCCTGATGACCAGGTCAGTCAGCTCGGCGAACCTGCCCTGCTCGTATAGCTCGTGCGTGTAGTAGACCTCTGGCCTTATTCCCATCTCTGCGATCGCGTCCAAGAACGGGTGGATAAAGTGGTGACCGTAGGACTCGTGGCACCCATCACCTGGGCAAGGTATCTGACAAAGGGGCTTGCCGACCTCCCTCTCATAATGCTCTGGAAGGAATGGGTACCTCTTCCTGAGCGGGTCATAGTCATCGACGAGGTAGATCAGTTTCACATCGGCCCCCTTGTCGAGCATGGCCTTGTATATGGCATTGGCCGTGATGGCCTCCCTCAGGCTGCCGACATGAATGAAGCCGGAGGGGCTAATGCCCGTTGAGATCAGGTGCTTTCCACCTTTCTTGATCACCTCATTGGCGATGACGTCTGCCCAATGCATACAAATCAACGACCGAATGCCCATCGGGATATAAACCATTGCGTTGATGTGGAGAAGGCATTTTCTGCTTCGATGTAAGATAAATGTTAAATATTCTCGCGCAGGTAGCGAGGTCGATAAAGATGGCAGGCAACAAGGAGAAGTCCGGTTTCCAGTCTTCAGCGGGCCTTATCCGTTACTTTGATAGCGAAGATGAGAAGTCCCTAAAGATCAACCCGTATATCGTCCTGGGCCTCGCGATATTCACCATAGCGGTCGTGACCATCGCCGAGTATCTTTGGCCTACCTGAACCTCTTAGGTCTTATTCATTCCGTCCCTTTCATTTCTCTCCTTTTACCATATTTCTTAGTGAAGAAGTAGCTCAACATAGGAGGCGAGGCCAGCGTAGTCGCGATCGCCATGAACACGACCATGGAATATACCTCCCCCTCGACCACCCCTGCCGTGAAACCTATGGCGGCGACTATCATCGCCACCTCTCCCCTCGGGAACATGCCTGAACCGACAATGGCCGCCGAGGTGCCCCCCATCTTGACCGCACCTAGGCCGCATCCCGCGAACTTTGTAAAGATCGCGATGATCGTCAGCACCACCGCTATCACAATGACCGGACCGAACTTCCCCAGGTCGACCTGCATACCGACGTAAAGGAAGAAGAACGGGACCAAGAACTCGTTGATCGCTTCGATCTGGTTCTGACAGAAGAACCTGTCCCTATATTCAGCGAAAAGCATGCCGGCCAAGAACGCCCCGACGATGCCGGCCAAGTTCAGATAGATGGCGGCGTATGATAGGCCGAGGCAGAGGATGATCGCTATGGACAGGGCGCTCAGCTCGAGCGTCCTTCCCTCGGGGGTGGTCGGGGCACATACCTCCCCTGTCCCCACTGCCCTTTTCTTCGCCCTTACCTTTGAGATATAGCTTCCAATGAACATGATCGCCAGGACGAACAACACTGCCTCAGACGCCACGACCGCGGTCTCAAAGAGGCTCCCCTCGCTCCCCTGCGATATGCCCACCACGATTGAAAGGACTATCAGGCCTAGGACATCGTCTATCACCGCCGCCCCGATGATGACCCTTGCCTCTTTGGAGCTCATCAGATCCATGTCCTTTATGACCCTTGCCGTGATCCCGACTGATGTGGCCACCATCGCGGCCCCGACGAACAGCGCCTCATTGGTACCATAGTTCAGGGCCATGAAGAGCGCTAGGCCGCCGAAGAATGGTATTATCACTCCGAGGAGCGCGACGAAGAATGCTGTCCTGCCCACCTTTCTGAGCTCGCTGTAGGGGGTCTCGAGACCTACCGCAAAGAGAAGGAATATGACGCCCAGCTGGCTCAGGGCATAGAAGAAATCCCCGTTCTCGTTCAGGTCGAGGAACTCCTTGAGGACCGTGTTCCCGACGAATATGCCTGCGACGATCTCACCGATGACACCTGGTATGACGACCCTGCCCCTGCTTGCCTGGGTGGCCCATTCACAAAGCAGTCCGGCGACCTTGGCCATCACAATGAGCACGAGGAGGCCGAACAATATCGTGCCGATCTCTTCTTCACCAGACAATTCCCATCCCGGACCAGGATATGAACAAGCATATTAAAAAAATGCTCCAACCATGGTTTTGATTAGAAAGACCTTCAAGAGTTCCTTGAGGAATCACATATTCCTGACTGACATTCTAACCGATGGGTAATGGCAAAAGACATAAGTAGACAATCCCAATCGTACCGCGCAAAGGAGACCTGAGATGTCGCTTTGGAAGAAGGTGCCGTCCGGAAGGAACCCGCCGGAGATAATCAATGTCATCATCGAGACGCCCATGGGCAGCAAGAACAAATATGAGGTCTCGAAGGAGTATGATTACATCCTCCTCGATAGGGTGCTGCATTCCAGCGTTGTTTTTCCTCTCGCTTATGGCCTGGTCCCAAGGACCTATTACGATGATGGGGACCCGGTGGATGCAATGGTGATCATGAGCGAGCATACCTTCCCTGGATGTGTGGTGGAGGCCCGACCGATAGGTATACTTCACATGACAGATGAAAAGGGGAAGGATGACAAGATCCTCTGTGTGGCGACGGGCGACCCGAGGAACAATGAATATCATGAGCTTGAGGATATACCAAGTCATTATCTCAACGAGATAGCTGAGTTTTTCAAGACCTACAAGAGGCTTGAAGAAGGGAAACATACCGAGGTCCTAGGTTGGGAGGGGCGGGCGGTGGCGATCGATGCCATATCCTACAGCCTGAGCCTGTTCAGGGACAAGTTCGGTTACAAGTGAGAAGCCCTTGTGACAAACCTCTTTCATTTCCTCGTATTCAGAATCTGTCCATTGTTCCTTTTGTTCTCGACAGTCTCTCGAAGAACCTGAATATCACATAACCGAGCAACAGTGCGGCCGCTCCTGATATGAGCATGTAAGACATGAGGTCCCCTATCTCCAAAAGAGATGATCCGGCCACCGCCGCTCTTGCCGCATCTGTACTGTATGTGAGCGGGAAGAGATAGGCGAGGGGTTCGATCATATCTGGAAGATAGCTGACCGGAAAGTTCACCCCGCTGAAAAGGAGCCCGATAAAAAGGAAGATGTTCGCTATTATCAACGACGTCCTCAGGTAAAGACCGATGGAGCTCAGCAACAGTCCGAGGCATGTCATCGTGAGAGAGGTGACCACGACCACCGCCACCAAGGCAGGCCAGTTTGTCGCCGAGAAATCGACGTCGAAGATGGCCCAGGCGTAGAAGAGGGCTATGAACACCGTCGCCATCCCGTTCAGGACCTGGAACATGGCCCTGCCGATAAATAGGGCCATCCTGTTGGCAGGGGTCGCGAGCACTGGTGCCAGCGTCCCTTGTTGTTTCTCCTCGCCTGTGATGTTGCAGACCGAGAATATCGCCACATAGCTGACCGACGATATCGCGTTCCCGACGGCGACGTATGAGACATTTATATCCGAGCTCCCTCCAGCATACTTCACTATGTAAACAAAGAACGCTATCTGGAATATGGACATGAAGAACATCTGCATTATCCATAGGCCGGGATTGAGCCATGCGAACAACGCCCTCTTCGCAAGCACTGCCGAGGACCAGAAAACCCTTGCGCTCTGAAAGATGTAGCTGGACATCTCAATACCTCACCATGCTCCCATCCCGCCTGACCTTCCTTTCCACCACGCCGAAGAGGTAGAACGCTATGGCCAAGTAGATGAACGATATCGCCAGCATGATCCCTATGTCGCCCCAGTACCCGACGTCGAACCCTTCGTAATCTTCCAAGGCGGCATACCTTATCGCATCTATCCCCCAAGTGGGCCCCATAGATAACGACAGAGGGTTCGTCCACCATGGCAGAACTGCTATTGGGAACATCGTTCCCGTCCCGACATATATCGGATACTCCAGACCGTTCGTCAGGACGCCGGCCTGCCTTGTCAGCACGAAGGACGAGCAGAAGAGCATGCCCAGCATGGACAGGGAGAGCAATGTCGCAAAGAAGGCGATGAAGAATAGGAGGGGGTCCTTCAACGAAAGGTCCGCGTCAAAGAACAATACCGCTATGACCAATATGAAAAGGCCGTTCACAATGCCAACAAGAGCATTCCATACCGAGCGCCCTGCGATGATCCAGACCAGGGGCGACGGTGTGGCTATTATCTCTTCAAAGGTCCCGTTCCACCTGTCGAAATTGATGGACCAACCTGATGAATAAAGAGTGTTGCCCCACATGCTCATCATTCCACCGCCCAGGACGGCGTATAGCACAAAGTTCCCTCCCTGTTGCCCCTGGAACATGATGAGGGCGACCATGGTTATCATGAAGGGGAGGATCACATTCGGTATCAGCCATTGGGGATCGGCAATGAAATGTAGGAACTGATGCTTGAACGAGGCGGATATCGCTCTTAGCTTAGGCATTTCCTTCCACCAACCACAGATACGCGTCCTCCAACGTCGGCTCCTTGACCCTGACTCCGATGACCTTGCTGTTCTCAAGCTTGTTCGCTACAGGCGTTAGCATCTCTGATGAGTCGCAGACCTGGACCCTCAGGACCTGTTTGTCCTCCTGCATGGACGCGGTCACCGTACGGACCCCTTCCAACTTTTTGATGGCCTCGATATCCTTATCTGTTATTCCAAAACCCTCGACCTCGATGATGCTCATGTCCTTAATGAGAGATTTAAGCCCTTTCGGGGTGTCCATCGCCACTATCTTTCCTTTATTGATGACCGCTATCCTGTCGCACAGCTCGTCCGCCTCGAACATGTAATGGGTCGTGAGCAGGAGGGTCTTTCCCTCGGCCACAAGGTCCTTTATCATTTTCCTGGCATCTCTGGCGGCCTGCGGGTCAAGACCGATCGTAGGCTCGTCAAGGAATATGACCTCTGGGTCGTTGATGAGGCCCTTTGCCAGATGAAGCCGTTGCTTCATGCCCCTCGAATAATCCTCGACCCTCTCGTCGGCCCTGTCCGAAAGGTCTACCTTCCTCAGAAGCTCGTCTATTCTCTTCTCCCTCACGTTCAAGGGGACCCCATAAAGGTCAGCAAAGTATCTCAGGTTCTGTCTCGCGGTCACGCGATAATAAAGACCTCTCTCTCCTCCTAAGACAAGACCTATTCTTTTCCGGACCTCGGTAGCTTCCGAAACTACGTCGTGACCAAGGACCTTCACCTCACCAGAGGTGGGCGTCAGCAATGTGGTCAACATCTTGATCGTCGTGGTCTTGCCTGCCCCATTGGGGCCCAGGACACCGAACAGCTCACCTCGCATGACCTCGAAAGAGATATGATCCACAGCGAGCGTCTCCCTCTTCCTCCTCTTGAGGAAACCCTCGTTGGACCTGTAGATCCTCACAAGGTCCCTGACATCGATCACAATGTCTGTGGAATGCATTTACTTCCCCTGCCCCTGTAAATCATCTTAATCATTTATGTTCGTTGGAGGATGCTGAAGGCATTTTTCACCATAGGGCATGCCGGTCACAGCCCAGAGTTGCATGGATGCTGCGGATGTAGTCCTGTCTCAGCTCTTCGAACCTCTCCACCGATATCTTGAGCCCCTTAATATCTCTCCTGCCGCCGATTGACGGCTCCGGAAGCACGGCGATCTCGATCTTGTCAGCAAGGTCTTTTGAGATCTGAGATAATATGGACGGCGACCTTGGCCTGATCTCAGAGAGAAAAATAGGTCCTTTTTCTCCCTTGATGTCATCTCTCTTTGCATGATAAGAATACACATATGAAATGCTGCGTCCGATAAGGTCCTGGACGGCTTTGTCGGAACATATGACCACAAGCCGAGACTTATCCAGTCCCACCTCGTCAAAGCTCCTTTCCTCCTGCCCCCTCACCCCGGTCTTCCAGAACTTCTGACCATCGATGCCCATCCAATCGATCTCCTCAAGGAGCTCTTCCATCTGATCTGTTGTTACCCTTCCTCTGCAGAATACAGGCTTGAAAGTGTTGAACACGAGCTCGGCCCATGATCTTGGATGTTCGGCCCAAGACCTTCCGCATAGATCGAACTTGCCGATCTCATCGGCGATGGTCGTCAGGTCTGGGATCGTGACATGGTCATTCCTCTGGGTCCCGATGGGGTCCGTCAGAAAAAGGATACGTCGGTCGCTCATCATGTTTCAATTGGACAACGGACGTGAATATCTTACGGTCAGCACAGGGAAGCATAGCATTTTATGCCTCCTGACAAATGCTCGGACCATTGGGGATGAGATGCGCACGCTTGTAGCATATGGAACGAAGTACGGCTCCACCAAAGAGATAGCAGAAAAGGTCGCCAAGGTGTTGAGATCGACGGGAAATGAAGCGGACCTATACGATGTCAAGGACGGCAACAAGCCGGATCTAACAAGATATGACATGGTCGTGATAGGCAGCGCCATAATGATGGGCAGATGGACAAAACCTGCCGAGAGGTTCGTCGCCACGAACGAGAAAGAGCTCGGTTCGAAAAAGGTCGCGGTGTTCGTCTGCTGCGGAGATGCTGGCAATCCTGACCTGATATCAAAGGCACAGAAGGAGTACCTCGACGAGTTCCTCGCAAGATATCCTTCGATAAGACCCGTATCCACCGGACTCTTCGCAGGGGTGATCAATTTTCCAAAATACGGGCTGCTCGTGAGAACGATAATGAAGAGCGAGGTGGTGAAGAGAGGGCTGTCCGGTGCGGACGTTTCTACGGTCTATGACCTAAGGGATTGGAACGCGGTGGAGACGTGGGCAGGGTCTCTTGTGAAGTGACCCTCGGCCCCAATGATAACAGGCGGTCAATCAGTGAACATGATGTCGACGTTCTCGACGACCACATTCCCGTTGCTCTTCGAAAGGGCCCCTCGTTCCGAGCGACATCTCTCAACAAGCTCGGCCATCTCCTCGGCCGAATACTTCGAGATCCCTTTCGCGAATGATCCTATCCTGACAACCTCGCCGGCCTTGAACTTGCCATCGATAGATGTCACACCACATGCCAAGAGAGATCTCCCTTCGCGGACCGCTTTCTGGGCCCCTTCGTCCAGGTCGATCCTCCCCTTGGGCGACGCGAAGAGTATCCAACGCTGTTTGTTCGTATAGACCTTCTTCGCGGTGAAGAGCGTACCTATCTCCTCTCCCTTCACGATCCTGATGATGACGTTGTCAATGGCACCGTTCGCGATCACCATATTACAGCCCGACGCCATTGCTATTTTCGCAGCGTTGATCTTCGTCCTCATCCCTCCAGTGGACCGCTCGTTCTTGCGCCCACCGGCCATCCGCTCGATCTCAGGGGTTATCTCGTCGACCACGTGCAACAGTTTCGCGTTCTCATCGGTCAAAGGGTTCCTGTCATAAAGGCCATCAACGTCCGTGAGGATGATGAGCAGGTCCGCATCGATCTTGCTGGCTACCAGAGCTGATAGTTTATCGTTGTCGCCGAAGATGTCCTCGATCTCATCTGTTGCGATGACATCGTTCTCGTTGACGATGGGGACCACGCCAAGATCGAACATCTGTTCGATCGCCTTCTTCAGATTAAGATACCTGACCCTGTCGCTGAAAGCACCATATGTCAACAGCACCTGACCTACCGACTTGCCATACATCTTGAAGATGTCCCTATAGGCCATCATCAGTATTCCCTGGCCAACTGCCGCGCAGGCCTGTTTCATCGCCACGTCCTTGTTGATGCCGTCCAGCCCCAGCTCTGCGGACCCTGACCCTATGGCGCCGGACGTGACGATGATCGTCTGGATGCCGAGCTTCTCCATCTCAATGACCTGGTCTGCCAGTCCCTCTATATATTCGACGTCTACCGTGCCGTCGCCCTTGCACAGCGTGTTCGTGCCCACCTTGACGACCACTCTCTTTGCCTTGAGGTCCCTCATGTTAACTTCCTGTGAGTGAATTTCCTGGCACCATCGCCGACATAATCCGCGACGACCTGACCGGTCCCATTCAGGCGATATTTGTAGATCACCAGCCCCTCCAGGCCCACAGGGCCCCTCGCATGGGTCTTGTTGGTACTGATCCCAACCTCTGCACCGAGCCCATAACGATAGCCGTCCGCGAACCTTGTAGAGCAGTTCCACATCACCGACGAAGAGTCCACCAGCTCCTGGAACTTCCTTGCTTTGCCAGGGTCGTTCGTGATGATCGCATCGGAATGGTGTGAGCCGTAGGTGTTGATATGGTCGATGGCGTCATCGATGCTCGGCACCACCTTGATGGACAGCACCAGGTCGTTATATTCGGTGGACCAGTCGGCCTCCGTCGCCTCTCTCGCATCTATTATCCGCCTGGTCGCCTCGTCCCCCCTCAGCTCTACGTTCGCCTTCTCATATTCCCTCGCCATCATCGGCAAGAATCGAGGAGCGATCTTCTCATTGACGAGGAGGGTCTCCATGGCATTGCACACGGCAGGATACTGCACCTTCGCATCATAACATACCTTGACGGCCATGTCCAGGTCGGCATCATCATCCACATAGACATGACAGACCCCGGCTGCATGTCCCAACACAGGGATCCTTGTCTGGTCCTTTATCGAGCGTACGAGCTCATTGCTGCCCCTAGGGATTATCAGGTCGACCAGGTCGTCCTGGTCCAACAGCTTCCTGAACTCTTCCCTGGTGGAAAGGAGCTGGACCGCCGACCTGAACCTGGGGTCGACCCTGACGATCGCATCGTTTATCGCCTGAGCCAAGGCCTCGTTCGTATGCTTAGCCTCCGCCCCCCCTTTAAGGAGCACGGCGTTGCCTGACTTGATGCATAATGATGATATCTGGACGAGGGCCTCGGGCCTAGCCTCGAATACTACGCCTATCACGCCGATGGGGCATGTGACCTTTTCAAGGATGAGGCCTGTGTCAAGCTCCGTCCTGGAAAGTACCTTGCCAAGGACATCCTCCTGCCTCATCAATGAGCGCAAGGACTCCAGGGTCTCGTCCACCTTCGCGTCATCATACTTGAGCCGCTTGAGCAGGACCTTCGAGAGGCCCGCCTTTTCTGACTCCTCCAGGTCTTTCTTGTTCGCAGCAACAATAGAGGCGCGCCTGAAAGAGATCTCTTCCGCGATCGCCCCCAAGGCCCTGTTCCTAACGTCCTCTGGGATGCTCTGTAGACTGTAGGAGGCCTCTTTGCTCGCGATGGCCGCTCTTCTTACATCGTCCATTCAGCGCTCAGGATGGTTAGTTGTGGCATAAGGTTTTCGATGGGTGGGGAGCGCCCTGTTAGACCTTCATGGACCTAAATGTAAAGACAGGCACTTTTCATTCATAAGGCCAGAACATCTCTGTAACGTATTTTTCTGGGTCCTCCATGGAGGCGGGGTCTGTCAGATATCTCTCCCACATCTCCTTCTTAGGCCTCAAGCTCCTCTCGCTCATCCACCTCAGCATCTCGTTGTAAGAGTCGATGAGCTTGTCGTAGGGCCCTATATGTGTAGCTGTGACGATCTTCCCTCCAGGGACCGTAGTGGCCATGACCCTTCCCTCCCCCACCTTCGTCTCATCGCATGGAAAGCCGACCTCCATATCTGTAATGTTCTGATCATAGGAATGATAGAAAGCAAAAGGCGGCCCTGTGGGCTGAATGCCATTTCTCACCATATAGCTCATGACCTCTCCAAAGAACTCCCCCATCTTGGATTGGATCTGGTCGTTCGCTACCGCCTCTCGGACCGCCATGGCCTTTTGAGGGGGTACCTCGGTAATCCTGATGTCCTTTATCATATGGATTTGATTCGGCTCTGGGGTAGATATCGTTTATGGGGGGGCGCCCCTGCTGACCCCGATGTCCTAGATTTAACGATACCATTGAATGATCTGGCGCTAGGTTCCTTCGAACAAAGACCTTAGGTGGTGAAATGGTCTAATGTTCGCCAGACCACGTTCCCCAGTATGCCCACTTTCTGTCCAAGCAAATGGGCCTGCATCTTGAGAGCTGATTCCCTGATATTGAACCGAACATGCATCTAGAGGGTCTCGAAATGAGAAAGGTTCTCGGTCCTCTGTGGCGACTTGATAACTTGATAATTTGATATTTCACCCGATGTTCGGACCTTCGAGTTTTATTATATTATATAATTTTATATTTATGTAGCGTAAATTATTTAAACTCGTCCACCAACTGATTTTACGGGATGCACTATGACGAACACGTCAAGAGATGGAACAGCAGATGTTGGGAAGGGGGTTGATAAGGGGGTCCCCCAGCAACCCCCAGATGGTCAAGGGAGGGTACAGATGTCGCAGGGCGAGGAGGAGATACGAAAATATGCTGAGCAGCTTGCGATAAGCATCAAGATCATGGGATGTGGAGGGGGCGGATGCAACACTTTGCACCGATGCGTGAACGCTGGTATCACAGGAGCGCAGATGTGTGCCCTGAACACGGACGCCAAACACCTTCTTTCGATCAACGTCCCCACCAAGATATTGATAGGGAAGAACACCACCAGAGGGCTTGGGGCAGGGGCGATACCTCGCGTGGGCGAGAACGCGGCCATGGAGAGCCAATACGAGATCAGGAACTTCATGAACGGGGCAAACATCGTATTTGTCACCGCCGGTATGGGAGGAGGCACTGGGACCGGCTCAGCGCATTATGTCGCCGATATCGCGAAGAACCAGATCGGGGCGTTGACCATCGGCGTGGTAACATTGCCTTTCAAGGCGGAGGGGGCCGTAAGGATGGAGAATGCGATAGCTGGGCTCCGCAGACTTAGCTCTGTGTGCGACACCACGATAGTGGTCCTCAACGATAAGCTGATAGAGCTTGTCCCGAAGCTCCCGGTGGAGGCCGCGTTCAAGGTCGCCGATGAGGTGCTGATGCAGACCATCAAGGGGATAACGGAGATAGTCACCAAACCAGGTCTTGTGAACCTTGACTATGCAGATATCCAGACAATCATGGAAGAGGGAGGGATGGCCTTCGTGGGGATAGGCGAGTCCGATTCCGAGGATGACCGTGTCACGGCCGCAGTGAACGAGGCCCTGAGCTCGCCATTGCTCGGGGATATCGATATGAAGAATTCCAAGGGAGTGATGGTCCGGGTCACTGGTGGCCCTGACATGACGGTCGAAGAGGCGCAAAAGGCGGCGGAGATAGTCGGAAAAAGGGTCAGCCCAGGAGCGAGGATCATATGGGGGTGCTCGGTAGAGCCAGACCTCGAGAGGACGATAAAGGTGCTCCTCATATTCACAGGGGCCAGGTCCCCGTTCCTTATCGGGAGGGGCGGCCAGCCGACCCTGAGCGCTGCTGATCTTATAAAAAGGGAGCGGTAAGGCGACCACGCACCCAGAGGGTGCAGGGAGTAAAAGGGGATCGGCCCTATCGGTCGGTCCTCCTCATTTATTGATAAAATAGGGAGGTCAGGTCCTCCCATATGTTGGGGACGGTCTAAGTCTGTGCCTCAACAGATAGTACAGCGCATAGAAGGTCAGGGCAGTTAGGACCAGAAATATCCCTGCACCAGGCCCTATCGACCCCAAGTTCTGGTCCCCTTTGATGACCTGGACCGCCAGCATGGAATCCACGCTGATGGCCATCGTGGCGAAGAACCCGAAGAACAGAAGGACCAGGCTGTAGGCCCTTTTCGGATGTTTCTGAAGAAGGTATAGGGCCATGAACCCCAAGGGCACCACTATGCCAAGGTCGAGATATCTTATGGTCCAGAACAGTGTCGGGCCGTCAGCGTAGGAACCGTCTGGCAGGTCCCCTTTATGCACAACTGTAATGACCTGGAATATCCACATCCATGCAAAAAGGAAAAGGAACAATGACATCCCTATCGAGAACTTCCGGAGGCCTTTCATTTCGAGGTCTGGAATATCATCTGGCCCGAACATGGATAGAGTGCTGATAAGGAGGAATAGCCCTCCGACCACCAGACCGAGGAATATCCATGTGAAATCCTCGACGTTTCCTGTCATCGTGGGGTCGCTCCATTCGGCCCCGACCCCTATCGACAAGCCTGTGTACATCAATGTAAGGGGGGCGAGGATGAGAAGGTACTTGGCGTTGGGTCTGTTGAGAATTGCCATGAGACCTCCTATGAACAACAATGGGGCAAGGAAAAGGAGGTCGGCGATATCCTGGCCCTCCAGTTGCCATTTCGCTGATTGTGAGACCCGGTGCTCTATAAGGTCGAGGCCCAAGGGCCCCAGCACAGCCATGACAACCAGCAAGATGCCGCATATCAATGCGGCAATGCCCACCGCACTTCGGGGAAAGAGGCCAAGCTCATCGTCCATTCAGTCACCTTCCACAAGAGAGGATGCCCATCTCTCGATCGCTGGCCAGTCCCGGAAATCATAAGGCCTGTCAAGGCTGATGCCCTTCTCTTCCCACACCTTCTTCGCTCCCACCCCGCTCAGGACCGCCTTTGTGAGGAAAGAGTACTTGCTGAAGTCGATCTCTCCACCGAACAGGCCCATTGGGACCGGGCCGTCGATGCCCGCCTTCGAAGCGATGTCCTCAAGGTACAATTTCCTGTACTCGCTCTCTTTTGACGGGTCCACGAGCATGTTCCCACAGCACACGAAGAGGGCCACCTTCTTCCTGACGAGGTCCTTCTTGTGATCCTCGATGAACTTCTTCGCCTCCTTGGTCCATGACCCGACGATGATGCCGCTTCCCAAGACCACCATGTCGTACTCAGAGAGGTCGACCTTCCTTCGTTGACGGAGGTCCATTACCACGACTTCGCTCCCCTTTGACCTCATTACTTCGGCCATCCTGATGGCCACTTTCTCGGTCGAGCCGTACTTAGTTCCGAACGCCAACAGGACCCTCATTGACCTTCACCGCCTGGGAGAAATAGGCATCTTTCTTCAACAAGAGGTACGCGATGAACAGCACAGGGAAGACGAACCCCATGGCCGCTGTGACCTGGACCTCTAAGAATCCCCAGATGTCGAAAAGTATCGTGACCGCGCTGAACCCGATCGTTCCATAGTATCCCCATCCTGTCCTGAACCAGATGCCTGCCGACGTGATCATACCTGCGACCCCGAGGACCCCGAACATGACGGTCATGAAGTCGAACTCCGCGGAGGTTATGTCGTTCTGCAGCTCCGGTTGGTCGCCGGTCAGCATCATATTGAAGAATGCCAGCCTCATGACCGCCTGGAGCAGCCCAAGCACACATATCACTTTGAGACCTGTGATCATCTTTTCGTTCTGTGACATTTAAATCACTTGAGGAGGTGATGTCGCGTTATCGTTCTTAGGTCCTTGTCAAGAACACGGGATAAATATGGGGAAAAGAGGTGGGTAACTTTGCCCGGACGTCAACCGATTGCATTAAAAAGGGGAAACAAGACCTTATGCCAGATCATCTGCTTACCTTTGGCTTTCTTATCGGCATCATCTCCGCCCATCTTTTAGCATTGATCTCCTCATAATACCTTATACCATGCATTATATGCATTACGACCGAATCGAATATCCCTTCGCCCTCGAGATCGTCGCACACCTGCTGGAGGTCACGGACGTTCTTGGTCCACATCGTTATGATGTATTGATTCGGAAGATTACTGAATGAATATGTCCTCAAGGTATACTGAGCGCACCTTTTGATCAGCGCCATGGCCACCTTTTCCCGCTCTATGCCGTCCTTCACCGTTATATGGATGTTGGACAATGTGTCGCCCAATGTATCAGGGTTCCAATGTATCGAAAAATTCACCAGTCCTTCTTTTTGAAGGCGCTCGATCCTTTTCCTTGCGGTCTTGACCGAGATGCCCACCTCCTCGGCCACCTCGCTGACCGGCCTCCTGGAATCTTTGCTCAATGACCTCATTATCTGAAGGTCGAGAGGGGTCATCGCCTTATCCGGGTCGAGGGCGGGAAGGTTCACGATGGCGACGGTCGGGTCGCTGATCGATGCCTCTTTTTGCACGAAGGATACGAAATTGGCAAGGTCGTTGGCAGTAGATACTGCCCCATGCACATACAGGTAGTTACCACTGGCCATCATCATCACCATGATGTCTGGGCTTTTGGATAGGCGGTCACCCACCTCCTTCATTGACCGACCTTTGGACCACCCATGGACGATGACCCACATCCTGCCCATCGCATAGGTCGTTGGACGTGCCACCGTTCCCTTGATCACGCCTGCCTCGATAAGGTCCTGTACTCTCCGATGCACGGCCTGGGGGGTCAGGCCTATGGCCTTCCCTATCTCAGCAAAGGTCTGACGCGAATCCATGAACAGCGCACGGCAGATACTGAAATCGATCTCGTCCACGGTTCGTGCAGACTTTGTACACCATATAACATTTATCACAATGCCAAGCACCTAGGTAGCTAACCGTTAAATATCGAATTTGTTGATTAACAATAAGTTGGATAATATATCCAATTATGCAGAAACAAGGGATAGTCATGAAACGCATCGTCACAATTCTTGCCTGCGCAATGCTCCTTGCATTGATCGCCATGCCTGCGAATTCGACCTCCAGTGATACCAAATGCTGGGTTCTGTTCGACTTTGGAAATGGCGAGGTCGGATGGGCATCGGTAGATGTGGACCCTTCGATGAACGCCTTCAATGTGACAGAGAGGGCGGCGGAGCAATTGGGATATCAGTTGACCGTCGAGTACTATGGTGGGTCCCCATTCATTGTGGCCGTCCAAGGCTATTTCCCTGACTATTTGAATTGGATATATTGGGGTCTCTATACCTGGGATGTAACGACGTCTACATGGGTAATGTCATGGGTAGGGGCGGCCGATGTGCCGGCCACTAGCGTGACGGCGATCGCTTGGTCCTATGCGGCGACCCCGACCGCCACGCCATATTTCCAACGCCCATGGACAAGTTTCAGACAGGACGCCGCGGGCGGTGGGTCACAATCATGCTATGCGCCGAACAACATCAGCCTGGCATACTCCAAGAACCTGAGCAATGGTGCGATAGATGCTCCCATAGTATCAGCGAACGGTCTTTCTTACGTGGTCACAAGCGGGATCGTGAACTCTACCACCCATGTTCTTGATACTGACTCGGTCCTCTATTGCCTTGATTCTGAGGGCGAAGTGAGATGGAGCGCCAACATCGGAAAGGGATATCAGACCTCCTCACCGTTGATATTCAATGGGCTGCTCGTGGTCTCCTCGGCCGATGGTACCGTGTATGCATTTGACCTCTTGTCAGGTACGGAGGTCTGGACCTATGACCTTGGGACCGGTGAGGTCTATGGACCTCCTTCGCCGATAGGCGTAACGAACAGGATCTATGTCGCCTCGGCAGAAGGGGAGATAACCTGTCTCAGATTGGATGGGACGGAGGATTGGGACCTGGACCTGGGTGTCGGCATCTATTCATCATCCCCTTCCGTTGAACAAGGAAGGCTCTACATAGGGACAGAGGATGGAAGGCTGTTCGCAGTAGACATCTCAACACCTACGGTCCTATGGTCCATAGATCTGGGCGAGAAGGTCCGGGGCACCCCGATATACTACGATGGCAACATCTATGTGACCTTCATCAATGGAACGAGCGGTGGAACGAGAGGTGGTCTTGCGGCGGTCGATCATGATGGCAACCTTCTCTGGAAAACAGTGACAGGGGTGTCGCCGGCCTCAGCGACGCTTACCCGTAGCGGTATTGCCATGGTCGACTCCTCTAAACTTTATATGATAGGTCTGGATGGCGAGATAGATTGGGAAATGCCACTTGGGACCATGCTGCTCTCCGGAGGAGCCCCGACCAGCGTTAATGGGACAATTTTCCTCGTGACGAACGAGGCGAGCAGCAGGTTGGTCGGTGTCAGCGAGAGCGGGGTGATGTACATCAACATCGTCCTCGCTCCCGACAGCTATGCCCTCTGTGTCCCGACAATCGCTGATGGGAAGCTCTATGCGACAACCGATGGCGGTTACGTCTATGTTTACAATCTGAACGAGATTCCTCCGTCGACGGTCACTTCGACCTTCGAGGTCGATGGAATGAAGGTATCATTCTCAGTTGAAGGCGTGACCGAAGGCACGTATTTCGACTACATCTGGGACTTCGGAGATGGAGATCTGAGCACAGGACCCTCTGTGGACCATGAGTATGATGAGGAAGGATCGTACACCGCGAAGTTGACCGTCAAGGCGCCAAATGGCGATTCCCAAACTTACGAGATGCTGATAGAGGTCAAAGGATCAAATGATAAGGGGGACGCCTTTGTCATATTGTTCATCATAGTTGCGATCACCATCATCCTTGTGGTCATTGCCTTTGTCATGCTACGAAGGAGGAAGTAGTGGCCAATGAAGTTGAGCTCAAAGGATGTCGTGCTGGTGGCCTTGGCGGCCGTGATAATATCAGTGATAGTCCTGTTCGGCTTCCCCGCCAACGGTGACAATGAGGGGGAGGTCACAACGGACATCACCATCGATTTTATCGATGGGGCTCCTTCATTGAACCCCGGGAACCTTACGACATGGACGTTCATTGATGGAGAATGGAATGTGACCAGTGTCGACAATGGAGGGCACACGGTCTGGGTGTTCAAGGGGATCTCAAGCGGGCCGAACTGCTATTTGCAGCTCATGGCGGCAGCGGAGGTGGGGGGCTTCATCGTAGGAGAGGAGTCGCAGCCGCTCGGGACCTTGATCACCTCAATAGCCGGCGTGGAGAACGAGATACCTGGAGCAGGATGGCAATACTATGTGAATGGTGTTTATGCCAACAGGGCCTGCAACTTCGTCGATATAAAGGATGGCGACGAGGTCGTATGGAAGTTCCAAAAGAACCAGATGGACTGAGAGAATGTTCCTATTCCCTTACCAGGACAAAGATTCAAGGATCCATAGGATGGACGCTAGACCGAAAATGGTCTTCGTCCTTTCGATGTTCCTCCTGTCTATCCTGATATCTGATACCGTCTATCTTCTCGCGCTGTTCGGGCTTGTCATGACGGTGGCCGCGGCGGGAAAGGTGCTCAGACCTACCTTGGGGCTCCTCAAGTACACCGTGTATGTGGCGGCGTTCCTGTTCCTTTTCAGCATCCTCTTCTCGCAAGGGAGCACGGTCCTGTTCGAGATCGGGCCCATCGAGGTCAAGGAAGAATCTGTCCTTTTCGCCTCGAGCATGTGCGCCAGGCTGTTCTTGGCCATCGCATCGTTCGCCATCCTGACCTTTACAGTGCATCCTGACGAGATGATGCGGACCCTATCCAAGTTCGGATACAAGACGATCACCGGCCTCTCCATAGCCACAAAGATGTACCCGACAATAGCGATGGACTCCAAGAACATCGAGGACGCGATGAAGGCGAGGGGCGTCGAGTTCGATTCCGGTAACATCTTAGTGAAGGCGAAGGCGCGGGCGCCGATAATGATGCCACTGATGCTGAACTCGATGGACAGGGCCATCGAGGTCGCAGAGGCGATGGAGGCCAGGGGGTTTGGCGCTGGTGTCCGTACAAGGTATCACGATAGGCCGTTGTCAAAAAAGGACAAGGTCATGATCGCATCCTTCCTGGCTGCTCTTCCGTTCGGGATCGCAATGTTCATCCTGGGGTTCGGGAACGCTGACTATATCAACGGAGCGCCATTGTCGATCTGTATCGATGACATCTTAGTGATCATGGTCGAGATTGCTCTGTTCTTGCCGATATTCGCAGGGGGGAGAAGATGATACGGATGGAGAATTTCTCCTTCGCATATGGGGAGACCGGCCGGAACGTGCTCAATAACATAGACCTTGAGATAAGGGAAGGGGAGTTCGTCCTTATAGTCGGGCCTTCTGGATGCGGTAAGTCCACCCTATGCCGGGCGATGAACGGGCTCATCCCTCATTTTTATGGTGGCAAAGTATCTGGCCGCGTGCTCGTCGAAGGCCAGGATACAAGGAGGACGCCCCCGGCCCGATTGGCCGCGAAGATAGGGATGGTCTTCCAGGACCCTGAGAACCAGCTGGTCATGACCAATGTGGAGAACGAGATGGCCTTCGGCATGGAAAACCTTGGCGTCCCTCAGGAAGAGATGAAGGAGAGGGTCGCGAGATATGGAGAGTACTTCGATCTTACCAGACTGATGAAGAGGTTCATCCCGGAGCTCTCCGGTGGAGAGAAGCAGAAGCTCGCTCTGGCATCGGTCATCGCCATGAGGCCTAAGATGATCGTCCTTGATGAGCCTACCTCTCAGCTCGATGAGGAGACCGCATCGCTCTTCCTCAGGTTCTTGAAACAGATCAACGACGAGCAGGGCGTCGGCATCGTGCTGGTCGAGCATAGGCTAGAACGCTGCCTCCAATACGCGAAACGGGTCGTTTTCATGCGAAATGGAACGATCGAGATGGACTCCACGACGGACAAGGTGGTCCCCCATCTGAAGGCCCAGGGGCTCCTTGCGGATCTCATCAGGTCATCGAACGGACATAAGACCGGGGATATTGTACTGCGCACCAGAGGATTGAGCTTCAGGTACACCGATGTCCCGGTCCTGTGCGGTCTGGACCTCGAGGTCAGGAAAGGAGAGGTCGTGGCCATCGTCGGTCTGAACGGTTGTGGGAAGTCTACCTTGCTAAAACATCTGAACGGCCTGCTCAGGCCGTGGGAAGGGAAGGTGGAGGTCCTGGGGAGGGACATCTCCGAGCATACGACGGCCAGTTTAGCGAAGGATGTCGGCTTTCTTGGCCAGAACCCGAACAACTACCTGTTCGAAGACACGCTCGAGAAAGAGCTGGAGTTCACCCTGGGGAATCTGAAGGTCGATAAGAAAGAATGGAGCGGACGGATCGAATGGACATTGAGGGTGCTCGACCTTGAGAAATACAAGGACAAGTTCCCCAGGGACCTTAGCTGCGGCGAGAGGGAGAGAGCGGCGCTGGCCTCGGTCATCGTCGGTCGCCCTAAGCTGCTGATACTAGACGAGCCGACAAGAGGGCTGGACTACAGCATGAAAACGAAATTGGCCGCTATCTTGAACGAGCTCAGGGACGAGGGCATGACCATCGTGCTCGTTACCCACGACTATAGGTTCGTTGCCGAACATGCGACCAGGGTGATGAACCTTAAAGAGGGTAGATTGGAACCGATGGACCTCGATGGGGTCATAGACCTTGCAAGGTCACGACAGGGGGTGGTGGTCTGAGAGGGGTCAGGATAAGTGATGCGCTTGTCATGGCGTCCATCGGCATGGCATTCCTTCTGCTCTACATGGCGGTGTTCATGAGCTCTTTGGTATCGGAGTATGCGGCGTTCCTGTCGTTCATCCTGCTCCTCCTCATCCTTGGTGTGATATTTGCGAAGTTCGAGGAGTCTGAGATAAGCTCGAAGGAGGTCGCACTGATCGGGATACTCGCGGCGATAACCGCGGCCTCGAGGATACCGTTCGCCGCCCTTCCGAACATCAAGCCCTGCACGTTCCTGATCATCGTGACGGGGCTGGTGTTCGGCGTCCTCGCCGGGGCGATGGTCGGATCGATGACCGCCTTCGTGTCGAACATGTTCTTCGGACAAGGGCCGTGGACAGCATGGGAGATGGTGGCCTGGGCGATGGTCGGGATGATCGCTGGCCATCTTGGTCAGAGGATGAAGGAGATAACAGTGAAGGACGTCGTCCTTTTGGGAATAATCCTTGGCATGGCATACAACACCCTCATGGACTTCAGCAGCTGGATAACCTTCTACAAGGCCGACCCGGACCTTTTCATCCCTACGTTCGTCGCAGGCCTTCCCTTCGGTGCGCTCCACATATTCGGGAACGTGATCTTCGCCCTCGTGCTGGGAGGGCCGACCATCAAGATATTCCAGAGGTTCAGGCAAAGGATAAGGGTGACGTATGGGCACCGAGAACCTCAGGTCGTTCGGTCTGATTGACATCTCAGGCGGCGCCAGAGAGCTTCTTTCTCACGCTCAGATACAACGCCGTCGTATAAGGGACCATGAACAAGCTCACTATGGCTATGAACCACATGAACGCCCTTGCGACACCGTCATTGATCCAGTTTAGCATGAACCTCAGAGGTCCAGGTAGCAGGTCGTCGAGATGCTCGAAGTCGAATGGGAACGATGAGAGCAACACCAGGACGGCGATAAGGACAAAGATCGTGGACAGTATGTCCAAAGGCCTCGAGATGTTCCTTGACCCAACGGTCGCCCTTACAATGCTTGGGGATATTCCGAATATTGCTGCCCAGAAGAACAGACCTAGCTCGATATCTGTGATATCTTCCTTGAAGAACCCAGAACTGGAGCTGTAGAGTTCAATGAAATACAGAATTACGATGACGGAGAACACGGCTCCGATGACGTTGCCCGCCCTGTCTGATGCTTTCAGTACGTCCTTGTTTGCTTCCTTTGAAACGTGCCTGTCCCACCACGAGGGGACTGAGGGGCTTTTTTCATTTGTCATATACCACCATGGGCATGAAAGACCTCGGTGTGGTATTATTAACTATCTTGAAAAAAGGGGGGCTGGTCGACCTAAATGAACATGGCCAAGGAGACTATCGTAACCAATATGCCCAACAGTCTTAGGCTCAAAATGAAAAAAAGACCTTCGGAGACATCGCGGATAGTAAATTGGTGCTCCCGTCGGGATTTGAACCCGAGTCGAAGCCTCGAGAGGGCTTCATGATTGGCCACTACACTACGGGAGCCGGTATTGCCCCAAATAAAGTGGTTCTAATTAAAGGTTTTGGGGTCTCCCACACCGGTCATTACCACATTGATAATGTTGATTAAACGCCACTTCCCTTATGGACCTCATGGCAAAGGTGGAACTGAGATACGGCCGAGGGAGCTTTCTTGTTGTCACGGCCCTGCTTCTCCTGATGACCTTGATGCTGATCATTTTGTTGAGCTCGTTCTCGGCCGGGAGCGCTATGATCGTACCTGCCGCATTGATCGCGCTCGCCGCCGTGGTCATCTATGGCGTGGTCCCGATGTTCACATATCACTACATCGAGGACGGCACGCTCGTCCTGAGACAGGGGCTCTTCTTCAGAGGGAGGGTCCCTCTTTCGAACATAAGAGAGGTCGAGAGGGTCGAGCGCGGGCCCTGGAGGACCGGTGTCCTCTTCAATCTCAGGGGTGCAAGGCTCTATGTCACCACAAGGAGGAATGACCTCATCATGCTGAAGCTGACATATAGGCAGCGGTTCGGCTCTGTCTTCGGTAAAGGCGTCGACACGATAATCTTTGACTGCGTTGACATTGAAAGGGCGTTGAGGGCACTTTCCGAGACGGTCACTCCCGCCAATCGATCCCTATGGTCCGCAGACCGACCTTTGGTATGATCGGCATCTTCCTCTTGTGTACCGAGGCAAGATGCTTCTTCCAGACCATCTCAACGACCGTCATGTCTATCCCGGTCCGCCTGGATATCTCCTCCAACGGAAGGCCCCTCTCTATCCCGGCCAATATCCTATCAAGGTGCTCATACCTCACTCCCATCTCCCCTTCATCGGTCTGACCTGGCCAAAGGCCCGCCGAAGGCTCCTTTTCGATGATGGATGATGGTAGGCCCAGCTTCCTGGCAAGCTCCCAGACCTCGGTCTTGTAGAGGTCTCCTATGGGGAGGTGGTCACAGCCACCGTCTCCGAACTTGGTGAAGTACCCCATCAGCAGCTCTGACTTGTTCCCGGTGCCCATCACCAGCCTGTTCTCCATTCTCGCATAGTGATATAACACGATCATCCTGACCCGGGCCATGACGTTCCCTAAGAGCTCGCGCCGTCCCATCTCCGGAAGTGCGGACCTGAAGGCCTCGACCATCGGCGATATCTCGATCTCGACCAGCTCGGTCCCAAGTAGCGTTGAAAGCTCCCGTACATCCCTCCGGTCCTGCTCGGGCGTCGTCGTTGATGGCAGGAAGAGGTTCTTCACCTTCTCTGGTCCTATGGCCATGACGCAGAGCTTCGCCACGAGCGCCGAGTCCACGCCGCCGCTCAGGCCGACGACCACGCCCTCCGCCCCGCTCTCTTCGACCTTCTGCCTGATGAACTCGACGAGCACCATCTCGACATCGTGCTTTGGACCTTGAGGCATGGATGACCTTTAGCGTCGCGGGCCTATTTTTCCCTTTCACCTGTTGTCACATGACATAGTCGGGCCACTTCTCCACTATCAAAGAGCCTCCGGGGAACATATACCTGACAGACCTCGTACGGATGTCATACTCATACTCAGGGCTCCTCTCGATGATGTCCCGATATCTGTCATTGGTCAATATCAGGAGGTCGTCGTAGATCGCGAAGCGGATGGTGAAAAGGTCGTCATAGGCCCCGGCCGGGGCCTGCAACAATATCTTATGGTCCAGACCTGCTGCCTTCGCCTCGAAGTGCCTCTCCAGCTCCTCGAACTCCTCTGGCGTCATCTTATGCCTCAGCCCCGGCCCGATGATTATATAGACGTCCGTGAAACCGTAGGTCCGCACGAGGTCCTCATAGCACCTCTTCAACTGCTCTGGTGATGCCTTCTTTCCATCGGTGCCGTGCAGGGCGACGTTGCTGCCATCGACGACTATTCCTGTCCTGGGAGGGGGGCCGAGCAACGACCTTCGTCCTTTCGGCCCTGCGCTTGTGACCTTTAGATCTGACCTGGCCTCCTTCCTTGGGACGATGCAAGGGCGTTCAAAGTTACTCTGTCCATCAGCACCTATGATCGTCACGTTCTCAAGGTCCGGCACCATCAACTTGGCCTTATGTCCGTCCCATTCGAAGGACGTGAGCTCCCTTTTACATATGCCCCTTAACCTTTTCCAGAGATACGCGGACATGTACTGCTCTGTATCAGATGGGACGCTGTCGAGGAGCGCCTGGGAGCAGACCACGACCAGCCTCTCCTTTGTCCTAGAGAATATGACGTTGGAACGGTTAAGGTCTAGGATGAAATCCGCGGTGCTGGAGATCGATGAGGGGTCGCTCTGTGTGCCGGAGACTATGACCGTCGCCCTTTCTCCTCCCTGGAGCCGCTCCACGGTGTCGATTATGTCCACCTCGACCGAATATGGCCTGAGCACCTCCTGCAGCAGCGCCCTCTGTGCCCTATGAGGAGTCATCACCGCCACGGAGGACGGGTCGAGGCCATTCGACGCCCTCACCACCTCCTCTATGAGCGACGCCTCGAACCTGTTCGTCCGTTTTGAACGCCCTTCGTCGTGGACGATCAAGAATATCCCACCCTCCTTCCATACGACAGAGAAGGGGTCCTTGCCCTTTTCGACCGTGCGCCTGACGGTGCCTTTGCTCCCCTTAAGCTCAATCCCATCCCTCTGGTATAGGCCAGAGATCAGCTCGACGACCTCGCTCGGCAGCCGATAGGTCCGGTCGAGTGCTGACCTGCATATCATCTGCTTTGAGTTCCCAGGAGATCTGATCAAGGAGTCGACGGCGTCGAACGCACTTGTGAACGGCTGATATCGCACGAAGGAGGGCCGGTCCTCGTTGTCCCAATCGTGCGCGGTTATCGGTGAGAGCTGCCTTCCGTCCCCTGAGAGCATGATCGTGCCCTGTGCATCGACCAGAGAGGCCAATGCCAGGAAATGGGACATCACCATCATGCTGGCCTCGTCGACGACCAGGCAGCTCACTTTGAACCCATGGCCGCTCCTATAAGGCTCGACCGAGTCCATCTTCTGCGCCAGCTTGAGGACCTCATTGGTCGTACCTCCGACTATCAGCCTCTCCGTACCTCTGAGCTGGTTGAGCTTGTGCCAATAAGACCTTTCCTTCTCAAGCTCCTTCATGTTGTAGACACCTATTGGAACGGGCGATGCCCCGATGCGCCTGAGCCCGTCCAAGAACGGCCCGGACCTCTTCCTGATGTCATCAATGAGACGGTCGATGGCCATGTGCGTGTTCGCGGCCACCAATGTGATCTCCCCAGGTCCCTGACGGACCGTCCTTAGCAGTGTGGCGACGGCTGTCGTGGTTGTCTTTCCTGTCCCGGGGGGACCTTGCATGAGCTGCACCCTTGCCGACAGCCCGTCCAAGATGGCCTTCACCTGGTCATCACCGAGCCGAACCCCGTCGAACTCCAGGTCCTTCAGCAGGGCCTCATATCTTGAACATGCGCCTGGCCCCAGCTCGGGAAAGGCCGGCACCATGGGGGAGGTCATGTCGAACCAGGACATCACCGCAGAGCGTTCAGCGGACAGCAGCCTATGCTCGACCCTCCCAGCGACCATGTCGGAAGGGCTGTCGTCCAATGTCGCGTATTGACAGAAAAGGCCCTCCTTCGGCGTCAGGCTCGGCAAACGATACCGGTCCCCGTCCAGGAGCATGACCTTCAGGACGACGGTCCCTTTTTCAAGGTCCAGTTGCTCCACCATGCAGGTCCGGCCACCGAAGAGCATATCTTTGAGGCCCTGTTGGGCCAAGATGTCCCCGTCATAAGGGACCAGCCTCACCCAAGAACCCAGATCGACCGTCATCTTGTCCCTGAAGCTCGCCGTGGTCTCCCCAAATCTCTCAAGGTCGAGCTTGGCATAAAACCGATATTCACCGCAGCTCTCATCAGCGATGGTCTGGACATCCTTCACGGGAACGCTCAGGCCCTGGGAGACCCGGTCGAGAGGGGGAAGGGACATCATGGCCATCCAATCGTTGAACTTGACATGATGGTCCATCCTCAGGAAGTCGACCGCGGCCCTCGCAGGTGAGGACCCAGGCAGTCTGAACCTCTTCAAAGAGGTCAGGTCCAAGGCGGGCTTCCTGATGTCCTTGTTCTTAGGGAATATCCTTTCCTCGACCCATCTGAGCGCCATGACCCTCGCCCTCAGATATTCCCTCAGGAGCGCGGGGTCGCCCCCTGACATGAACCTTTTAATGGTCTCCCTCGTGGTGTACTTCATCGGACCGTCAGGTGAGGGCAAGGTTCCCCATACCGCATGCCAGTATGGTACTGGAAGGGAGTCATGATTCCTGCTCCTTACCTCGAACACATATGGTGTCCCTTCCTCACCTGGCCTGGCCCAGCTGCCATCCTCTCGGAGCGCCAAGGGCGATGAGAAATCGAATATGCCCTGTCGGAAGACATCAGAGAGGTCCACCTCCCTGCCCTCCACCGTCCTGTGCCAATGATACCTTTCACCGAACCATCTCAGGGATGAGACGACAGCGAGCCCGCTCCCCGACCATCCTAAGGCATATCTGGAGCGGACCTCTTCGTCCAATGAGGTGAATATGAGCTGTTCCAAGGGCTGCCTGCAACCCATGAGCTCGGAGAGATGTTCCAGAAGTCCCCCTCCGCACCTCGAGCATCCTTCGATGAGGGTTGACATCTCGTCCCGCTTCCAGATGTAGAAATGCACGGGGGCGCTGTCCTTTCCTGCCTCCTTGACCATGGCCTCCACTAGAGAGTTGAAGAAAGAGGATATCAGCTCAGCCTCACCGGCATCGTCCTTTGCCCGGTCCCTTGTCCATGGTCTGTCCCTGAACATGATGACGTCTGACCCTGATACCTGCTTTTCTCGTGCGAAGGTGCCCCCATCATCTGAAGACCTTTCCACAATCCCAGGGAAGGGGCGGAACCGACCGTTCTCCATCACATATGGAGTATGGACCCTGTAAGGGCTGGTCGTCACATGGGCCGAAAGACCTCCGATGCGGTCCTCGACATAGTCGTAGTCGACGGACATATATACCCTGACCAGACGGCCATCCCCTCCCTCATGGGCGGGGAGCGACCCGATCTGAAGGCCAGGTAGCTTCTCCACCTCATAGCCATCTTTGGCCGACCCAGGTAAGGTCGCCCTCCTGGCCTTGGCCTTCGATATGAGCGATGTGAGGTTGCCGACGAACCCTGGTGACCTCCTTATCCTCAGGGCGGTCTCAGAACGTGCGTCCAGCTCGGCAAGGTCATCGATGTCCCCTATGCCGTTCTCCCTCAGCACCCTGAGGGAGGATGGGTCCATGTCCAGGAGCTCAAGCCTTCTGCACCTGGCCGATTCCGGAAGGCATATCACGCTGAAGACGCAGGGGTCGCATCTTCTGTCGATCCTGTAGCTCAGCTCGTCGATGTCGGTCGAAGTGATCCTATCCAGCTCCCCTCCTTCTGAGAGGAGCCTCAGGACATCTTCCATCTCTGTCGTCAGGTCGAAGGAAGGCAGCGACATTATCTCCTGGTTATCTCCTTTCTCGTCTATCCGTGCCACAACCCCCTCCAGCGATGATGCCTCAAGAAGGTGGCCAGCAATGTTGAAGGTCCCGTCGGCCAGATAGGCCCTGATCAATAACACGTAGGCTGCCAGTTGGACCCGGTGATATGTCTTGTCCTTCCTGCTTGCCTTGCATTCGACGACCCTTAACTTGGGCTTGCCGTCTTTCCAATGCAGGACGATGAAATCACAGCGACCGTGTATGGAGAACCGGCCGATAGTTCCAGACAGCTCGACCTCTCTTGCATAGAAGGGTGCCCCAGGTCTCGCTTCCTTCCCTAGTCTCTCTACAAACTCCTCCCAAGAGATGCTTTGCCTCTCGCCATCCTCATCCTTCGATGATATCTTGGTATGGCCAGCCCTGATAAGGGACAGCTCCCATCTCTCCTCCCTTTCCCTCCCCATCTCCTGTAGGACAGGGTCCAACGGGTTGAGCGCCCTGGTGAAGAAGGGCACCTTTTTCGCGAGCTCCCTTCCATTTAGGTCGAGCTTGAACCTGCGTGGGCAGGAGCCCATCTGCACGTACTCGCCGATCTGGTTGACCTCTATGCGAAACAGCTCGGAGGACATCGTGCCAGTAACTTCATCGCAAATATAAATCAGGTCACCCTTGGACATCAAGACCTTAAAAGACCGAGGGCTCCGATATGATGTGGTCTCAGAAGTATGGATGCCCTTATCCTATAGGAGGCTCCACAAGCTGAAATACGTGACCTTGCCTTTAGGGGCCTTAGGGGTCGAAAGATGAAATATAACATCAGCGGGGACAACCTTCAGTTCGTGAACATAGAGTTCAATCCAGGCGAGGTAATATACTCAGAGGCCGGGAGCATGGTCTACATGAGCGGGAACGTGCGCATGGAGGCCAAAGCGTCTGGGGGCATATTGAAGGGCCTTAAACGCGCGGTCAGCGGAGAATCTTTCTTCGTGACGAATTTCCATGCCGAGGGAGGTACCGGTCTCATCGGATTCGCGGGCGAGGTGCCGGGCAAGATAATGGCCTTGGACCTGCGCGGTGGCAAGCATTGGATCCTCCAAAAGTCGTCCTTCCTCTGTGCTGAGCAGGCCGTGGACCTCGACATCGCCTTCCAGAGAAAGTTCGGGGCAACATTGTTCGGCGGGGAGGGTCTGATACTTCAGAGCGTGAGAGGGGAAGGGACGGCCTTCATCTCAGGATGTGGCGATTTCATCGAATACAATCTGATGCCGGGGCAGACGATGAAGGTATCGACAGCACATGTCGTGGCTTGGGAGAACAGCGTCACATACGACATCCAGAGCGTGGGCGGGGTCAAGACCGCCCTGTTCGGCGGAGAAGGTCTTTTCGTCACCCTCCTGCGCGGACCGGGAAAGGTCGTGCTGCAGTCGATGACGATGAGCAAGCTCGCGAACGCCATGGTGCCCTATCTCCCGAGGCAGGGGGATTCTGGCGGGATAAGGATAGGGATCTGAGATGGCGACCAAATGGGGAGATGCACTAGTGCTGACGTTGCTCGGCATCGGAGCGGTACTGCTGATAATGGTCGCCCTCATGAACCTCGACCTCCTGGTGCTGCTCGCCCTGTTGGCCATAGGCGTGATCATCATAATGGTGGCCTTGTTGGCCATCGTCGGTGTTATCGCGGCCATCCCTCTGTACATGTTGAAGAGGGGGGGCGGTGCTGAGCCGGGAAACTACCGTCTTGATGATGTCAGGTCGGTGAAAGAGGACGAAAAAAGATGAAGTTGCGGTGATCTCGTTCATTTCAGGCAAAGGTAGAATATAATTCCCGTAGGTCATGGTGACCGATGAAGATAGCTCTTGCCCAGCTCCGGTGCGCGCTTGCGGACAAAGAGGTCAATGTGGCCAAGATGGGCAAACTGATCGGTGAACAGGATGCTGACCTGTTCGTGTTCTGCGAGCTGTACCTCACCGGTTACATGGTGAGGGACAGGATCAACTCATTGGCGGAGCCTTTGCATGGCCCGAGCGTCCGAAAGATAGAACGTCTCGCCGAGGAACATGATTGTGCAATACTCTTTGGAATGGCCCGTCTCGATGATGACCTCCCTAACATCCTCCGCAACAGCGCGGTCATGGTCTCAGAGAAGGAGGGTGTTCAAGTTTATGACAAGCAGTACCCTGCCACCTTCGGTCCGTTCGAGGAGGGGCTCTACTTTGGGGCAGGGGACGGCCCGGTCATGATGACCCATAAGGGCTTCAGGTTGGGGATCGAGATCTGCTATGACATTTTCCATTCGGAGATCGCGAGGACGCATGCGCTTTCGGGCGCCGAGGCGCTGATCACGATATCAGCCTCTCCGTACACATCAAGGGACTTCTTTGAGAGGATCGTGCCGGCAAGGGCCATCGAGAACACCGTCTACAGTATCTACGTGAACCAGGTGGGGGCACAGCTTGGAATGGTCTTCTTCGGAGGGAGCGAGGCGTATGGTCCAAGGGGGGACCGCCTCGCCAAGTGCAGATACTTTGATGAGGATGTGAAGGTCATCGAGATAGACCGTCACGACCTTGAGCTTGCCAGAAGAGGTCGTCCTACCATCAGGGACGGTGATGCCATGCTCAGGGGGGTTTGAGCGGCATTCCTATTTTACTTCATGCGACCGGTCCACGATTGGCGGTCGTGTACGATGTCCTCTGCTCTGGACATACAACATCATCGAATGATGGGTCTATCATGTCTATGGTCGCCGGCCTAGGACTTGGGATGGATCGACCATTTCCCTAAGCAGGCGACTTACATGAAATGTCTCAGTAAATATGACAAGACCGTCATCTCGTGATAATGTGGACCTCACAAATTTTAAATGCGAAGAACCGATAGCGCTCTCCATCAGCCGAGGTGGCCCAGACCGGTAAGGCGCAAGCCTGGAACCGATACCGCCAGCAAGCTTGTGTCCGCAAGGACTCGGGAGTTCAAATCTCCCCCTCGGCGCCATGAGGTTCTGCTCAATTTGATAATATAGCAGCTCGTTTACCCTCCCGTTCGCAGGGGTTTGGATTTGAGAGTGAACGTGGACCTTCGACTCAAGGACGTGCCAGGACAGCTGATCGGTGCGCTGGAGCCGATAGCGAAGAACGACGGGAACATCGTTGGCGTGGTCCATAGCCATGACAAGGTGTCTGCCGGGAGAATAGGGGTCAACCTGACCTTCGAGGTCACTGGTGAGAAGGTCCTCGATAAGATCGTTGGCGAGTGGAAGGAAAGGGGAGTTGACATCCTGAAGATAGACCACCTTTTCGAGACCTTCCCATTGGAGTATGTCATCGTCGGTGATGTTTCCCCTAACGAGATGAAGAGGATAACAGATGGCATCCAGGCCCTTGGCGACGTAGAGTCGATCGATGTCAGGTACTCCATCTCGACCTCGAAGGAGAAAGCGGCGCTGATATCTGGGAAGGTAAGGAACAAGGAGACAATAAAGAAGGCGAACCGGTTCATGCGGGACAGAGCGAAAAGGTCCGGGTTCCTTATGATCAGGGGGTTCGGTGATTAGGATGGACGTCGTACTAGTGGGCTTCGGCACGGTCGGTCAGGGAGTGGCAGAGGCCATCCATCTGAAGAACAAGCTCTTCGTCGACAGGTACGGCGAAGGGGTCAGGGTCGTCGGGGCGTTCGATTCGAGTACATACGCCGTTTCAGAGAAGGGGCTCGACCCATCGGACCTTGTCAAGACCAAGGTCGGGAGGGGCTCTCTCGGGCAGAAGCGCAGCAAGACCATCAAGGAGATGCTGGCCGATATCAAATATGATGTATTGGTGGAAATGACGCCCACGAACATCACCGACGCAAGGCCCGGCATAGACCATATCAGGGCAGCTTTGTCTGCCGGAAGGGACGTTGTCACGTCCAACAAGGGCCCCCTGGCATTGAAGTTCCGAGAACTGGCCAGGCTTGCGGAGAAGAAAGGTTGCATTCTAAGGTTCGAGGCCTCGGTCGGCGGAGCGACGCCCGTGATAAATCTGGCGAATGAGCTGCTGAAATGCGAGAGGATCTCTTCGATAAGGGGCATAATGAACGGGACTTGCAATTTCATCCTCAGCAGGATGGAATCCGAAGGTCTACCATGGGAACCGGCGCTCAGGGAGGCGCAACAGCTGGGATACGCTGAGACCGACCCCTCCTATGACATAGACGGGATAGACTCCGCGTGCAAGGTGGCCATACTGGCGAATGCCATCATGGGGATGGATGTCACGGTACATGACGTCGAGAGGACCGGCATAAGAGGTGTGAGCCTGGACGCTGTTAACCTGGCCGCTTCCGAAAAGAAGGTCATCCGCCTCATCGGGGAGATCACCGACAGGGGGGTCGAGGTCTCGCCCAGGCTGATCCCCAGGGGACATCCGCTAAGCATCAGCGGGACCCTTAACACATTCCACATACAGACCGACCTGGCCGGTGAGATAACCGTCGCAGGAAGAGGCGCGGGAAGGCACGAGACGGCAAGTGCCGTCATGAGCGACCTGTGGGCTATCATGCGGGACAGGAACGGCAGCACGCATAGGCATTAAATAGTGAAGCCGACATAGACAGCGACTAACATGGCAGGGAGTATCATGGTCGCCTCACAAAGAAGGGATTTATTTATTTGACCGCAGAGTGGTCTTCTACGATACTACTTTGAGGGATGGGGCCCAGTCCGAAGGAGTATCATTCTCCACCGAGGACAAGCTCGAGATAATGAGACATCTCGACCGGTTCGGGATGGATTTCATAGAGGGCGGATATCCTGGTTCCAATCCGAAGGACAGGGCATTCTTCCGGGCCGCGGCGGACGCCGATCTCAAAAGGTCAAAGCTCGTGGCCTTTGGGTCGACCAGGAAGGTCGGGACGACTCCGGCCGACGATAAGGGGTTGCAGAGCCTGATCGAGGCACAGACCGAATGGGTCTGTATCTTCGGCAAGTCCTGGGACATGCAGCTGGAAAAGGCGCTCCAATGCTCGCTGGAGGAGGGCCTGGACATGGTATCTGAGAGCATCTCTTATCTCAGAGAGAACGGGAGGCGGGTGATATTTGACGCAGAGCACTTCTTCGATGGATGGAAGGGCAATCAGGCATATGCGCTCAAGATCATAGAGAGGGCGGTCAGAGCTGGAGCTGAATATGTATGTCTATGTGATACGAACGGAGGGAGCTTCCCGGACGAGGTCGCGAAGGCCGTCGGGCAGGTCGTATCGATGTTCGACGTCAAGGTCGGGATCCACGCCCACAACGACTCTGAGCTGGCGGTCGCCAATTCGCTCGCGGCCGTCAAGGCCGGGGCGGTCATGGTGCAAGGGACCGTGAACGGACTGGGGGAGAGATGCGGCAACGCCAACCTCTGCTCGATAATCCCAAACCTCCTGATAAAGCTCGGCATGGTCTCGAACATACCAGATGTCTCAAAGTTGACCAAGCTCTCACACCTGGTGGGGGAGGTCGCGAACATCGAGCCGGACCCGAAGCTCCCGTTCGTCGGCAGGTCAGCATTTGCACATAAAGGGGGTGTGCACGTCTCGGCCGTGCTCAAGGACAGCCGTACCTACGAGCATATGGACCCAAAGCTTGTCGGGAACGAGAGAAGGATATTGATATCCGAGCTCGCCGGGACCTCCAGCCTACTTGCGAAATCAGAACAGCTTGGGATCGGTTCAAAGGCCGATGGGAAGGAGGTCCTTGAACGGGTCAAGCAGCTCGAGTCGCAAGGGTTCTCCTTCGAGGCGGCCGAGGCGAGCCTAGAGCTTTTGGTAAGGAAGATGAAAGGGGAGAACACCCAGCCCTTCAAGCTCGAAGGGTTCAGGCTCTTCATGGACGTGGGAGGGCCTTCCACGATATCAGAGGCGAGCATACGCGTGGTCGACCATAATGGCAATGTGGAGCACACGGCCGCCGATGGGAACGGTCCTGTGAATGCTTTGGACAGGGCGTTGAGAAAGGCCCTCACAAGGTTGTATCCAGTATTGTCCGAGGTCAGGCTTATCGATTACAAGGTCAGGGTAATCGACGGAAAGGACGCCACGGCGGCCAATGTGCGTGTGCTGATAAGGTCCACCGACGGGAAGAGCTCCTGGACGACCGTTGGTGTATCTGGAAACATCATCGAGGCCTCATTGATGGCCCTCATGGACGCAATTGAGTACAAATTGATGAAAGAGGGCATCAACGGTAATGCGGGCGGGGAAAAATAGTTCGGCCTGTAGAGGGTTGAAGGTCACATGAGCTACTCAGTGGAGCTGATAACGCCTGAGAGAAAGGACGAGCTTTATCTCGAGCACAGCTCAAAGCCTTTCTACACATGCAAGGCCGACATCCATGGATGCGCCATCAAGCTATACACCTTGAACAGGGATATGAAAGAGCGCTGGGAGGACAACTTCTACGCGATGTCGGACAACGTGAGGTCCCATGGGAGGCTGATACTGCTCGACGACGATTCTGGCAGGACAAAGGTGCTATATGAGCCGATAGCGAAGACCGCTTTCCTTTTCAACTTCGACTATTATGGATGGGTGAAGAGCCTGGCGCTCGCTGTGGCAGGGGACCTCCTGGAGGATGAGCATCATATAAACTCCGTCCACGGGGCGGCGCTCGATATCGATGGTAAGGGAGTGGCGATGATAGCGCCCTCGAAGACCGGCAAGACCACCCATGCATGGGGCCTGTTGAGGATGGAGGGTGCGAGGTTGATCACGGACGACTGGTTCTTCGTGAGGCCAGGTGCGAGGCCGGACGCCTACGGGAGCGAGAAGAACTGCTATGTGGACGCCGACATTGCTAAGATCTGGCCAGAATATTCGCGTTTGCTAGAGGGCTCGGTGCCCGATAACAAGGGCAGGGCCATCGTCAACGTGAGATGGGCCGCTGGGATCAATTCAGTCGTGCCGATGACACCGCTCAAGGAAATCATCCTCCTTAAAAGGGATGCGGATGATGATGATATTGTTCATGAGCTATCTCCTTTAGAGGCCCTAAATTATCTGACATCCAGGGATTTCTGCAACCCCCATCAGCTCGTCAGGGACATGAGGAAGATGAAGATAAGGACCGAGTTCTATGAGCGCCTGCTTTCGAAGACCCGTGTCCATCTGGTAAACACGGTAGCATCCCCAGAGAGGACGCAGGCAATGATAAGGTCATTGATAAAGGAAGACCAGAGAAGATGAACGATTGACGTGGACGATATCAACTATGTCATTTTGAAAAGACCATATCTAGAAAAGTTATGAAAAAGTGAGAGCCCCCGTAAATCAAAATGGTGGGGAAGTTGGAGAAGGTCCACGGGGGCTCCTATTTCCTTATTTCCACCGAATACTAAAAGGTTGTCGTTTTATCAATCGAACTAGTTTAAAATCTGAGTTGGACTAGAAATATCGATCTCTCCAGACCTTTAAAATTAAAAAAGGTGATGCCTGGACAGGTCGGTCGCCATTCTTTTTTTGATAGTATATTGGATTGGGGTCGGCCCTTGGCCAACATAAAACAATAGGCCGACATGTCGGTGAATTAAAGACCTATGGCAGACCATCACGATGGTCCTGATGGCCTCGGATGGTCCCAAGAGCCCGTAGCTCATATGAAAATAGGCCCGACGCTCATCGCTCGGACAATAAACCTCATGGCCTAGACCGTCCCCATGAACACTGGTCATCATATTTGGTCCTCTTCAGACCCGTACTAGGATCAAGACCGTCGACCGATGAGACCATTCTCCAAGAGAGGACGAGGTCGTCTAAAGTTCCTTGACGTTATACTTTGCTTGTAAGAAGGCCGTGCCCTTGTTGGTGATGAACGGCCTTCAGGCCTTACGACGCTTCCTGATGACCGTCCACGCTACCGCCGCCACCACTAATATCACCGTTATGCCCAGGATGGCCCACAGAACGTAATCGTGATCGTCATCGACGTCCTCTCCCGGAGTCACCTCTATGACCTCGACCTCCGCATGCATCAGGTCCAGCCAGGTGCTCGGTCTGATGATCAACGTCTGATATGGCTTGATCGTTATCCCTCTCTTGAGCGCCTTCGGGAGGTCCGTCAGCGTCCCGTTGACCTCTTCCCAGATGGCCTGGTCCAGGACGTTCCCCTGGAACTCGACGTCGAAGGTGAACTTGTGCGGCCCGTTGTTGTAAATCATTATACCGTTGAAGTCATCGGTGGTGTTTATGACAGCGATGCTGTCGCTGAATATGCTGGCGTTGATGATCTTGTATACCCTCTCCCTTTCCCCGAACTTCTTGATCTGCGTCGAGGAATAGGACTTCCTCTCGTCCGACGTGCTGAAGGTTATGATCCCCGCATACGGGTTGTCATCCTTCACCTGAATCTCCACGGTATCCTCGGTCTCCTCATCCCCTTCGACGCCGATCAGGGAATATGCCGCCCTGTCCCCTATGAAACAGCCCCAATCGTAGCTTCCTTCCTCTCTCCCATCGATATGCATCGTATAGTTGCCCGGCGGAAGGTAGAAGGCCGAGTAAGGCTGGTCAGACCCTTGGTAGAACCATATCGGCGAGCCCCCTGGTATCTCAGACACCCATGTGCCGTTCTCTAGCAATCCGATGGTCCCTCCTTCCTCGCTCTCTATCGAGCCGGTGGCACAACCGAACACGAGGTCGTAGAGGCCGTCGAGCGTCGTCGGCAGCGTCCTATCACCGAGGACGGTGGATGCAGGTACAAAGGTAAGTCCCATCGGACCTCCCCACCATCCGATATCGCCCCCCATGTAGTAAGACCATTCCCAATAGTATCCGCTCTTGTCTATCTCTATGTAGGGCGGATTGTTGACCCTGTCATCTGGATCATAGAGCTTCCCCTCCGCCCTTGACCAATTGGACCATTCGGGCTTGTTGATATCATACACATATATCCGGGTATGAGTGCTGTCGATGTCCTGCACCTCATACGGTACCACGACATGACCATGTATACCGTCTACTATCGATATGACCCCAAGCTCCCCACTGGCCACGGCCGATTCCACCATATACAGCACCCTGCCCATCCCTGACATCCCGTATATGGAGGGCGCCAGATTGGCCAGATGCTCCTCGACCCAATAATGCACGCACTCTGCCGAGACCTGGGAGCCGTGCAAATATTCGACCCTTCTTTGAAGTTCGCCGGAGAAGGTGAGATTGTTGACATCATATCTCCCCCACTGCAGCTCCTCAGGACGTATGACCCCATGATAGAACTCCAGGGAGACCGCGCTGAAACCGAAGCATTCGCCATTCTGGGCAAGGTGACAATAGGCTATGCCGTACCATAACGCGGCCAATGGATCAGGGCATATCGGTTGTTCTATCTCATAGCCCCAGCACTGCCATCCGTCCTCATATGTCCAATATGGTATCCCTAGGCACACCCAGATGCTGATGTAGACGTCATTTCCGAAGGTGTCCTTATAATTCCCATCCTCCCAGAACGCCCATGGATAGGTCAGGTAATCCTTCGCCTGGTTGCCCCATGAGAACCCATATTCAAGGGGATACCATGGAACTGGGAATATCTCGATCTGCGATGACGATGTGCCAGACCCTGCACTGTTCCTCACTTCGATGCTATGGATGCCCGTCGGCACGCCTTCAACGATACGGAACTTCCAGGAAGTGTCGGGGTCGGGCTGGTCGGGCGTGGGGTATATGGGCACGGTAGCGGTGAGGACTCCCCCTATGAAGATCTGAGAACCCTTAAGGTCGGTCCCCGTCACTGTGACGTTCGTCCCAGCCCAACCTCCACTGGGAGTGAAGCTTAGGATCTTTGGTGCGAGAGGAGTGACCGTGACCGTGGTCCTTGCCACGTCATCCAGGTATCGGTCCGGAACGGGCCGGCCGTCACTGACCTTCAGCTCGAATATGAACGTCACCTCATGATCCTCGATATCTGGCGTGAAGGATGGCGTCGCACTGTACGGGTTATTGAGCGTCACAGAGCGGCCGGACGGCCCTATCAATGTCCACTCATAGCTGAGATGGTCCCCATCGGGATCGTAGCTGGAGGCGCCGTTCAATGTAACGCTTGTATGCTCGGCGACCCTTTGCGGTCCCCCTACCACGGCAACGGGCGGCCTGTTCCATATGACGGTCGTGAATATGAAGAAGGAATGGACGGACGATGACCTGACGAAGTTCGTGTCAATGGTCTCCAGCTCGACCCTTATCCTTGCTCCTTGGGTATCGATCGATGGTACGACCCAGTTGACGCTGTCCTCATACTTGGGGGCGTTCATCAGGAACGACCAGGAGGTCCCATTGTCCGTCGACAGGAAGATACGGAACTGATAGAACAGGTCGAAATCGCCTGAGGAGGTCCATCGTATGTTACATATCTCCCCTCCTCTGAGGACAATATACCCGTCAATTATGGGGTTAGGATATAGCAAGGTCACGATCGGCTCCTGAGGGCTCGAATATATGGTGAAATCCCCATCGCTTGAGTCGTTCGCCATCTCGGTCCATTCCAGATATAGGATGACCGCCTTCACACGGGCCTTTGCGGTACTGATCCCGGAAGGTATCGTCCAATCAAAATTGAACGTGTTCTCGACAGAATACCTGATGACGTTCCAGGTCGTTCCTGAGTTGAGCGAGTAATAGAGCGCTATCCCTGTTATCCCGACGGCATCGTTGGCGGTCGCCCATTGTATCCTGCAGGTCTCGCCGGCGTGATAGTTCTCCCCGCCGTTCGGGCTCTTCAGAATGATATATGCGGAGCTGATCTCGAATTCATCGCTGACGGCCTCGGTGAGCAGGACCCCGCCCGGTTTCTCGGTCCAGGCCCTTATCTTGAGCTGCCCATACGCGCTCTCATAATAATCGGGCATGAACCATATCCCACCTTGTGTAGGGCTTATGTAAGAATAAGGCCCTCCCAGCTCGACGTAAGACCCCCAGGTCCCGTCCGTCCGATACCTTACCAACAGATCGAGGACGCCCACGTTCTGAAGGCCGTCGAAGAGGTCCCATTTCACTAGAGAGTACCGCCCATAGTTCATCAATGCCTCTACCTGGGTGAACCTGAGCACGGTGCTCGGTCTAACGGTGAAATTTTCATCGCTTGTATCGGACCCGAACACTAGAAATGGAGGGTCATACTTCGACCTCCATTCCACCTTGACCCTAACAGTAGTGCTATTGAGGTTGTTCGGTACAGACCATGCATAGGTCTGCGACCCTCCTGTGCAGTCCGCATGACCGATGAGGTTCGGATAGGTTGTGCCTCCATCTGACGAGTAATATAACATGACCACACCTTCGTCGGTGGTGGTCGTGAACGCGATATTATGGGAGACGCCACCGTTCCATATCTCACCGCCGTTAGGGGAGGTGAGGGTTATGATGCGCGCCGGCGCACTGTTCCCTGGCAGAGGTATCGCTAAGATCAAGAAAACCAGGACAATGAGGAGGACTGACAATTTTCGCAATGGACAAGAAGATTTTCGAAACGTTCTCACTGACATGGATCGCCATACATTGTATGGACCATGGTCATCTTCCAACATGACAGTCCTCTCGGAGCGTCTCTTGGCATTTGATGAGGTTTTTTATCTGCCTTAAATGTCCTTGTTTTGAGAGATAATAAAAATTTTGATTAAGGCCGGGAGATAAGATGGTAAAGCTATCTTGGTTCGGGACCGTCTAGTACGGTCTCTTTTAATAAACTGGCCATATTGTAAAGGATTAATGTTGTCGCATAGCAAGTGTGATTAATGACCGGACGGTATGATAAATAAGGGGGGGGAACATCAATGAGATGAGCGGGACATAATTCAATTATCTTAAGCTATTAAGCTATAGTCTATAAAGATTACATCAAAGAAATCGATTAAAACGTCCAAGGTTTAGAAATCTTGGACCTTGATTGTAATGTGGGGGCACTGGGATTTGAACCCAGATCAGCGGGTTTCTTCCACGCAGGGAGCTACCCTGCGCGAACTAATGGGTCATCGCTCCAGTTACTCATCACCGGATCAGAAAACCCGTTAGCAATCACACCCAATTAACTGGAGCCCGCGAGGATACCTGACTACCCCATACCCCCAGTTGTTCAGCGTCAACGCTTACGCATCTTCTGTGCACGCTTGCGGCGTCTCATCTTCTTCTTGCGCCACTTCCAGCGCTGCTTGCCTCTCTTCTTCCAGGCGCGTGAACTTCTCTTCATTCAGTCACCAATATTTTTGCCCTGATTGAATCGGCGTTTATTAACTTATGCCTATGGCGGGCCCGTCGGGAGTTTCGCCCTGTTGTTCCAGGGTTTCGAACCCGAGACCACTGGCTCACCTCATCGGGCCCGTAGGACCGATTTAGAAGGCCAGTGCTATATCCAGGCTAAGCCACGGGCCCGCATCCCCCTCGATGGCCTGCTCGCATTTAAATCTTTATGGTCCTTCTAGGCGCTCCTCTTTTCGAGGACGGACGATCCCTGATGGACCATGGCTTCGTCATGACCCGTAATCATTATGTCCGGTCTGGTAGGATACTATCGAAGGTGGAACTATGAATGTCGATGAGGCGGTGCAGAAAAGGAGGGCAAAGAGGGCGATATCCACCAATGATATTCCGATAGAGTTCCTTGGCAAGATGGTGGAGGCCATGCGGTTGGCCCCGTCATGCAACAATCAACAGCCCTGGAGGGTGGTTGCGGTACGAGGCCAAGAAAGACTTGCCGCTCTCAAGGAGGCCTTGACGAAGGGGAACAGATGGGCCACAAGGTCGCCTATGGTCCTCGCGGTGTGCGCCAAACAGGACGACGACTGCCAGCTGAGCGACAATAGGAATTATTTCCTGTTCGGATGTGGCCTTGCGGTGGGCCAGATGCTCCTGCAGGCGACCGAGCTTGGGATCATAGCCCATCCCATAGCAGGCTATGACCCGCTGAAGGTCAAGGAGGTGCTCAAGGTCCCTCACGAGTATGTAGTGATTACCCTTGTCATATGTGGCTACCCTGACACCGACATGTCCTTGATGTCGGAGAAGCAGATAGCGGCGGAGGCGGAGCGACCGGTGCGCAAGCCCATCGGTGAGAACTTTTTCAAGGATGAGTGGGGCGTGCCTCTTACCTGATCAGAGCCTGAAGATGCGCCTTGCGTTGAGGCCGAGTATCTTCTCCCTCGTCCCTTCATCGCAATACATCTCCTCCCGCATGAACATGCACCATCTCTGATACGGATAGTTCAGGTCAAAAAGCGGCCAATCAGAGCCGAACATGACCCGGTCAGGCCCTACCTTCGTGACCGCCTCCTTCAGCCTGTCGATGACCACCGACGGCTCCGACGGCAGCCAACCTTGCAGGGCTGAACAATCGGTATACATGTTCGGAAATTCAGGGGCCATCTCATAGGTGTCGTTCCGGTACTTCCCCCCCAGATGTGCGATGACCACCCTCAGGTCCGGATATCTTTCGAGGATGGGCCTCATGTGCAACGGTCTGCTCCTCTCCTCCTGGAGAGGCCCCCAGCTGGCCCCGGCATGCGTCACGACAGTTAGGTCCATATCGTTGGCTTCCTTCCAAAAGGCCGCTATCCTTTCCTCGGAAGGGTACCAGCCGGTCGGGGGATAGATCTTGATGCCCTTTGGTTCGAACTTGGAATGGTATTTCCTCATGAGCGATATCGCCTGCTCTCCCCTGGAGGGGTCGATCCCCATGAGCCCGATGAGCCTGTCGGGATATCGCGCGCAGCTCTCGAACACCCAATCATTGTACTCCTCCACATCCTGTTTGGGCTTGGCCACGACCCCGAAATCCAATGGAAGTATGATGGCCTTGTCGACCCCGGCGGAGTCCAAAGATTCCAAAAGGCTCTCCGGCCTCACCTGGGACTGAGGGAACATGTCCTCCTTGTCCTTCTTCAGGTCAAGGAAGTCCGAAAGCGCAAGCCAGGGCTCAAGATATGCCATTATGATCTCGTCCGGAAGCATGGACCTGAGCCAAAGGTGGACATGTGAATCGATCATCATCCGCTTCAACAGGCCACATCGATGGAGGGACGACTTATATCTTGCCATTAAAAAAGAGGTAGACTATAAGATTGGACCGTAGGCTGTCTGGACGGTCGAAGGAGATGATAATTTTAAGAGATGTACCAATATTTCATCAATGCGAGCTTTCACTTAGTACTTAGGACATCGAGGCAAGAAGTGAAAGGCCCGAGGTGAGACCATGAAGAAAAAGGATCTGTTGAGGAAGGAGGTCAAGCATGTTGACGCGACGAAGTATGACTCCACGCCGATCATCGATAGCATGCGCGAGATGTCTTTCTCCTCAAGAGACACAGCAAGGGCCGCCGACATCCTGAAGCTGATGCTCGAGGACAAGGACTGCACGACGATATTGACCTTGGCCGGAAGCACCTCGGCCGGAGGCTGCATGCAGGTCTATGCCGACATGGTCCGTTATAACATGATCGATGTGGTGGTCGCCACCGGTGCATCGATAGTGGACATGGACTTCTTCGAGGCGCTAGGTTTCAAGCACTATCATGGGACGCCCTTTATCGACGACCATATGTTGAGGGATAATTACATAGACCGCATCTATGACACCTTCATCGATGAGGAGGAGCTGCAGAAATGCGATGCCACGGTACAAAGGATAGCGGACAGGCTGGAGCCAAGGCCATACTCCTCCAGGGAGTTCATCAGGGAGATGGGGCGTTATCTGACGAGGAATGCCAAGAAGAAGGGGTCGTTGGTCGAGCTCGCGTACAAACATGATGTCCCGATCTTCTGCCCGGCGTTCTCGGACTCGAGCGCGGGTTTTGGACTGGTGATGCATCAGCATAAGCATCCCAAGGAGCACGTTTCCATCGACTCGGTGAAGGATTTCTACGAGCTGACGAAGATCAAGATGGCCGCCAAGACCACGGGGCTGTTCATGATAGGCGGCGGGGTCCCAAAGAACTTCGCACAGGACACCGTCGTCTGCGCAGAATGCCTCGGCGTCGAGGTCCCGATGCACCAGTACGCGGTCCAGATAACCGTGGCGGATGTGAGGGATGGTGCCTGCTCCAGCTCAACGTTGAAAGAGGCGAGCTCCTGGGGGAAGGTCCAGACCACCTATGAGCAGATGGTCTACGCTGAGGCCACGACCGTTGTCCCCCTTATCTTCAGCTATGTCTATCACAATGCCGACTGGAAGGGCCGGAAAAGGCATGCCTGGGCGAAGTTCCTGGACGGACAATGAGTACTCCTTACAGCTGGGCCAGGACCATCATTTTTCTTTCGTGCTGATCTCGGCCGACATCAGATGGCCGCTCATCGCCAGGACCCATCCCATCACCGGATAGAATATCATGCGCTCCATGCCTCCGGGCCCGAGCCCCAGATAGGTGTCTGAAACGTACAGGGCCATGGCCACCAGGCTTAGGGTCCCGAGGACCAGACCTGCAGCCCCGATCGTGCGCGGAAAGACCTGTATCGATGATATTGCAGCGAGCCCAGCGAACCCGAACGCGATGGCCGAGACGATGAAATGCACGCCTTCCACATCCTCATTGAATATACCGACACCGACCGCCCCTGCGCCCGACAACATCAGCAGCACAGGAAAGGTCTTCCGATCGGTGCTTTTAAAGAGAAGGTAAGAACCGCAGATGCCCAATGCGCCGAACAGCGAGACCGATGGGTTGAATATGTACGCGGAATCATACTCCCAGAGGCCAAGGTCAGAGATATAGTTCTCAGAAGCGCTGTATCCAGGATATTGCGTCTCGGCTATGATCATGAGTATCAAGAACTGGACCGCGCCGATGAAGATCAGCAGGCCCGATTTAGACCTGAGGTTCATGCCCGACATTTGACCGGTAGGGTGATAATCATTGCTGTCATGTGGTCGTCTAGATGACATGACCGGAACGGAAAGACCCCACATCCTTTCAATGAGGAAGGGGCATTTAGGCAAGAAAATGGAGGGCAGGGGGCGCTCTCTCCTTACCGTGCTCACGCCTAGCGATACGCTCTCGGAGATAGTTTACGGGGTGATAACCGCCCTTGCGGTGACCAATGCCCTCTGGTTCACGTTGGATGGCAGGGAGTCCGACGCTTTTGTGATCACCGCGACCCTCCTGGTGAACGCTGCATGGGGCATCTCCGACTCTATCATATACCTTCTGAGGGCGGCTGTGGACAAGAACGCTGCCTATAGCGACCTCCATTCCTTGAGGGAACTCACCGAGGAAGAGGCGAAGGAGATGATAGATGCGAGTCTGGAAGGTACTGTTGTCTCTGCCCTTCATCCTGAGGACAGGCGCAAGATCGTTGATGATATTTACATGCATTCAAAGAAGACCAGACCTGTCAGGTCAGGCCTGGACAGGTGGGACGTCATCGGAGCCGTGGCCTCGTTCCTTCTTTACGTTCTTGCCGCGCTCCCTGTCCTCATCCCGCATATCTTCCTGATCGGACTATTGACCCCTATAATACTGAGCAACATCATCGGGATCGTAATAATGTTCTTCATCGGATACGTCTGGGCAGGAAGGGTGAGGGGGCCAAGGTTCAAAGCAGGGGTGATAATGGCAATGAGCGGGGTAGTAATGATAACGATAATCACCCTCGTGGGAGGTTGACATGCATATCGGGATTATGGCGTTGCCACTACATCGATGCAGCCCACCCTTCACCTACCTCGCTTCTCATGAGAAGAGATGCGGGTCAAGGATGTCGTGGTCAACGGTACCGTCATACATCGGCATGAAAACGTCCCGTGAGCCGCATTTGGGGCATATGTGGAGCATCTTCATCCCGATCATGACCTCCCATATATAACCACATTCTCCGCATTGGAGCACCCTGTCGTAGAGCATCGCCCTCGTCCTCCATTTTGTTTTTTCCCCAGGTTCTGGATGACAACGTCTTTCATAGCCTCTGGCCCTAAGGTGCGCTGATGCCCATGGATAAAAAAAAATCAACACCAAAGGTGGCAGCGCCTTTTAAGGCCCGGATAAACGACCATGAAGGCCGACATCTCTCCTTCACCTCGGTACCACGGTCTCGTGGTCACTATTAATTTCACACTACGATGGTTAAATACATTCTGATATATCGTTCGATTTGGATCGTTATTAATTAAAATGTGTAAAATTTAACGATTTAAATATAAAAATATTCTCTATGGAACAATTGTAAAAAATTAGTCATAAACAAACGATGACACTCGGAATCTAAGATGTCGGTGTGAATAGGGTCGATAAGAACGATGCGCATTCCAAGAAGGGTGATATCACATGCTTTCATAAGGTGGAGACCTGACCATTTCTTATTGGCCCAAGGACGAACAGCATGATCTATATTGTTGTTAGAAAAGTCGGAGTTCTGGACCGCCAGCGTCCTGAATGAAATTTGTCCGCTCTGTGATGTTTGAGAAACCTGCGCATCATGAGATTAAGGGATATCAAAAGGACCGGACCGGAGACGGCCCGAACGTGCCCCATATGAGCGACTGAGGGAAGGGAAAAGGTTCAATATGATGTTGCACCACGTTCATATCGATGCCCCCCGGCCTAGCTCGATACCGACAGATACTCAATGGAAAAAGCTCGGCGAGATATCTTCATTGCAGGTCTGTCCAGGTCGATGATCATATCCAGCTCTCACTTGATGAGAAGGTGAGATTGCATTACGACATGATGTCCGACCTTCAAAAAAGGATCGAGACCGATGGAGACGTCCAGATCAAGAGGCCCAACCTCCTTGACCTCAAGTTATCCATAGCGAAGGACATGATAAGGAGCTGCCGTTTCTGTGAGCATAGGTGCGGTGTCGACAGGGCGTCGGGAAAAAAGGGCAGGTGCGGAGTGCTCGGACCTAGGATATCGAGCGCATTCCTGCACATGGGCGAGGAGGATGTCCTGGTACCATCTCTTACTGTCTTCTTCTCAGGATGCAATCTCCGATGCATCTACTGTCAGAACCATGATATCAGTACAGACCCGTATTCTGGGAGTGAGATTGAACCACGTAAAATGGCCGATATCATCGAACAGATGGCATCTGGAGATGGGCAGAGACGCCGCTTCAGCATGAAGGCCAAGAACGTGAACTGGGTCGGGGGGGAGCCCACACCAGACCTCCATTTCATCCTAGAGACCCTCTGCCATTGTTCAACTAACATCCCCCAGGTATGGAATTCGAACATGTACCTGACGGAAGAGGCCATGAGATTGTTGGACGGTGTCGTGGATGTGTATCTGACCGACCTGAAATATGGGAACGATGAATGCGGAAAACGGTTATCGATGGTGGACAGGTACATGGAGGTGGTTACGAGGAACCATCTGATAGCATATTCTCAGGCCGAGGTGATAGTGAGACATCTTGTATTGCCAGGCCATGTCGACTGTTGTACCCTGCCTGCCCTGGAATGGATAAAGGACAATATCCCTGGGGCCTTGGTCAACATCATGGCCCAATATCGACCTATGTACTTGGCCTCCTCGTTCCCTGGGATGGACAGGTACATAACCTCAGATGAGTTCGATAGAGCGGTCCAACATGCCAGGGGGCTCGACCTTGATCTCATCTGACATCAACATCATTTAGAACGATGGTGCCAGCCTCGCCCCTTAATGCATCCCTTGCCCTCTCTGGAGAGGTGATTATGCAGAGTCTTCCTCCTGCCTCGACGAAATCGATGGCGGCCTCGACCTTCGGCCGCATGCTGCCCTTGCCAAAATGCCCCTCTGACAACAATTTTCTTGCTTCCCTCGTTCCGATCTTCCCGATCGGCCTTCGTCCTGGTCGTTCATGGTCAACGTAGGCGTTGTCCACATCGGTAAGGATGAGGAGGGTGTCCACACCGAGGCAGGTGGCCAGCAGTTCCGCTGTATGGTCCTTGTCGACGACGGCCTCTATTCCCTTCAACCGACCGTCGATATCCCTTACCACGGGGACCCCTCCCCCTCCGCCGGCGATCACGATCGTCCCGCTATCGAACATCTTCCGGATAATGTCCGACTCTATTATGTCCAATGGCCTGGGTGATGGAAGGACCCTCCGATGACCGCGACCCGGTTCTTCCATCATTGACCAGCCCTTCTCTGCAATGATCTGTTCCGCCTCTTCCTTCGTGTAGTAAGGACCTATCGGCTTCTCTGGTCTTTCGAACGAGGGGTCATTGGGATTGACGACGGTCTGTGTTATCACGGTGGCCACCGGTATGTCCATGTCTTTATCCTCGAGCTCGTTCCTCAACGACTGCTGCAGCATATACCCGATCATGCCTTGGCTTTCGGCACCGCAGATGTCAACAGGCATCATCGGAAGTCGCCCCTTGGCAAGTTCGTTCTTCAGTATTATGTCGCCTACCTGAGGGCCATTTCCATGGGTCACCGCGATCATCCGACCTTCCTTGACCATATCCACGAGCGTCGCTGCCGTCCGTCTCACATTCCTTAGCTGCTCCTCGGCGGTACCCCTATCCTTGTAACGGAGGATGGCATTGCCGCCGAGCGCCACCATCATGCTCTTTACAACGCGGCCTCCCTCCCTGCATGCCTTCATCATTTGGTTTCCTCTTCTATCATACATTCAAGCGCAAGGTGTATGAATGTTTCATGACCGGTGCCAAGTTGTCAAGCGTAGCTATAATAACGGTCCAAGCGTTGATGGTGTGTGAAATATACAGAGAATAAAAGGCCCTGGACGGTCCTATTGCTGACGGCTCTCCTCGTCATCTATGGTATCATGGGAATAGTCTCGGGCGTTATGCTCATCGTTGACCCCTCGGGGGGCCTTCTTGGTTTCACAGAGGAATATCGTGAAAAGGTCCCGTTCAACAGCTTCCTGCCGGTAGGATTATTTCTTTTCTGCATTTATGGAATAGGCCCATTACTTTTGGCCTATGGCGCCATTACCAGGAAAGAGATGGCCTTCGAATGGGCCAGCGAGATGACAGGGAGGCATTGGTCATGGACCGGAGGACTATCGCTGATGGTGATCCTCGTGGCCTGGCTGCTCGTGGAAGGTTACCTGATCGGACTGGATTTCGCCGCCACCTACTTCACAGTGGCATTTGGTGTCGCCATTTTTATCGCTCTTATGCTTCCTGCCAACGTAAGATATTACAAAGGGGCCCGGTGAGATCTGGCCCTTCAAGTTCGCAGATCAGGAGGTCAGGGTATTTCCATAGAGCATGTTCATCGGTGCTACCCCTGGTCATCGGCATGATCGCCAACAGATGGGCCCTTGCCTTCGTCCCTGCTATTGCAGGACCAGGGACCAAATTATTATCCAAGCTCCCCGATTACACCGCGAGAGAAGGACATGAAAAGGTCATCACTAGATGTCAAGGAGACAATATTGGATGCCATCGGCAACACGCCCATGGTCAAGATCAACAAGCTCAATCCTAACAAAGAGGCGACCATTTATGCCAAGGTCGAAGGGTTCAATCCCACTGGGAGCATAAAGGACCGGATAGCCCTGAGCATGATCCAGCAGGCCGAGGAAGAGGGTAAACTGAAGAAAGGTAAGACCATAATCGAGCCGACCTCTGGGAACACTGGAGTGGCCCTCGCGATGATCGGGGCCATCAAAGGCTACGACGTGGAGATCGTCATGAGCGACAGCGTGTCGGTGGAGAGACGCCAGATGATCAAGGCCTTTGGTGGGAAGGTCACATTGAGCGAGGGCAGATATGGCACCGACGGGGCGATAAGGCTCGCCAGGGAGCTGGTCAGGAAGAACCCTGACAAATATTTCATGCCCGACCAGTTCTCAAATGAATACAACAAGATGGCCCATTACAAGACCACTGGGGATGAGATATGGAGGCAGACCGGCGGACGGATCGATTACTTCGTCTCTGCGCTCGGAACGTCTGGGACCATAATGGGGGTAGGGAAGGCCCTGAAGGAGCATGACCCCAACATCAAGATAGTGAGCGCCCACCCAGTTAAAGGGCACTATATCCAAGGGCTGAAGAACATGGAGGAGGCCATCGTCCCGGCCATTTATGATCCCGACCAGATAGATGTCACGATCATGGTCGAGACAGAGGCCGCCTATGAGATGGCCCGTCAGATCGTCAAGAAGGAGGGAATATTTGTTGGAATGAGCAGCGGTGCCGCGATGTACGCCGCCGTCGAGATAGCTAAAAAGATCGACAAAGGAGTCATAGTGACCATATTCCCCGACAGAGGAGAGAAGTATCTGAGCACGAACCTGTTCTCAGTGTGAGAAATGTAAGGGAGAAGTGGACAGGGGGGGATTTGAACCCCCGGCCTCTACCATGCCAAGGTAGCGATCTTCCAACTGATCTACCTGCCCGGTGGGATTGGCAACATGATTGTCATAATTAAATGTTTCCTACTTCAGCCTGGCATATTAAATTAGGACTGGGGGCCACATCGGCAAACATTATCATCAACTTTACAGATTTCATGTTTATGTCATTAGAGGGCGCGATAAAGAGGTCAATATCAGGGGAATATGACCTCTTCGGTATAGCCGACCTGAGGCCTCACAAGGAAAAGAGGATAAGCTACGGTCTGGACATTGCGCCATATGATTTTGCGATATCGATAGGCATATCTCTTATGGACGATGTCGTCGACCTTGTCCCATCCAGGGATGATAAATGGGCGGCGGTGTCCTATCAGACCCATGCCTATGATATCATAAATGACCGATTGGATGCTCTGGCCTCGAGGATCGCCACGGTGATCCAAAGGGCAGGACATAGGGCCATGCCGGTCGCCGCCTCGGCCGTTGCGGACGATAAAGAGCTCAGGGGCGTAGTGTCACACAAGATGGCCGCACACCTTGCCGGGCTGGGATGGATAGGGAAGAGTTGTCTTCTTGTTACTCCAGAGAGAGGGCCGAGGGTCCGATGGGCGACGGTCCTCACAGATGCGCCCCTGAAGGCCTCCGGAAGACCCATGGCCTCAAGATGCGGCGAGTGCACGGCCTGTGTCAACGCCTGCCCGGTCGGTGCTTTCACGGGACGCGAGTACATCGATGGTGAGCCAAGAGAGGCAAGGTTCGATGCCTACAAATGCGACAGATATCTGAAACAGAGGGAGAACCAGGGCATGTTGAAGGTGTGCGGGATGTGCCTGTACATCTGCCCGTACGGCCGCAGAAAGGAAGAATGAGCGGTCCTAGGACAGCTCGAGCTTCTTTTGGAACCTCATCTTCTCACCAGCGATGCTCGTAGGATACTCGCCGGTTATACAGGCAAGGCAAAGGTCGTTCTCATCTACCTCTAACGCCTGGACGAGGCCTTTCAAGGACGTGTATCCAACGCTGTCCGCCGTGATCAACCTCGCTATGTCCTCGAAAGTGCGATTGATCGCAGCGAACTGCTCCCTCGTCTTCATGTCGATGCCATAGTAGCATGGGGCTATTATCGGAGGACATCCTATACGGACATGGACCTCTTTCGCTCCGGCACGTCTTGTCATCTGGACTATCTTCCTCATCGTCGTTCCGCGCACGATGGAGTCGTCCACGATGACTACCCTCCTCCCCTTCATCGTGGAGATGATCGGATTCAGCTTGAGAAGGACCCCCTCGTCCCTCTGTGTCTGTTCCGGCATGATGAATGTCCTTTCGATGTATCGGTTCTTCATGAACCCTTCCTCATATGGTATGCCCGAGGTCTCAGAGAACCCGAGGGCGTGCGCGCGACCTGAGTCAGGGACGGCCACGACCACGTCGGCATCGGCCGGCTGCTCCTTGGCGAGTATGTGGCCGAGGTTCTTCCTCACGCGGTACACCTCCTTTCCATCAAGAACGGAGTCGGGTCGCGCGAAGTACACCCATTCGAACATGCAATGTGCCCTGTGGGAAGGGCTCGGGGTCTTGGTCGAGGTGAAACCTGTATGGGTCAGCTCTACGATCTCGCCCGGCGCGACGTCCCTTACGAACTCGCCGCCCATGACATCGAAGACCGCCGACTCGGACGCTAACGCATATCCCTCCGGGAACCTTCCTATGCATAACGGTCTGAAGCCCAGAGGGTCCCTTACACCGAACACCCTGTCGCCGACGAGTATGGTCAATGAATAGGCCCCCTCGATGACCTTCATGACATTCTTGATGGCCCGGACAGGGTCTGGGTTCATGGAGAGCTCTGTGGCCATCATCCTCACTATGATCTCAGAATCGGTGGTGGTGAGGAAGGCCCAGCCCTCTGATTGGAGCCTCTGTCTCAATTTGTCTGCATTTACTATGTCGCCGTTGTGAGCAAGCGCGATGTCACCGGCCATCGTGGTCACGGTTATAGGCTGACAGTTCTCGGAACAGCTTGAACCGGTCGTGCTGTAGCGGACGTGCCCTATGCCCTTGTTCCCGCTCAGGGCGTTGAAATTGTGGCCCGATAGCACCTCATGGACAAGGCCCATCCCTCTCAGATATCGGATCGACCTGCCGTTGGAGACCGCTATGCCTGCGGCCTCCTGACCTCTGTGCTGAATGACCCTAAGTCCTTTTTTCAAGTGGGGGACGGCGTCACAGGACAATGCGAACCCGACAACCCCGCAGAAGTGTTTCGGCGCGTCCTGCATTATGTGAACCTCGGGCTCAGTGCGTCTTTGCCCAGTTATAGTGCCTGATCTTGGTGGTCTTCCCGTATCCGCATGAAGCGCAAACGGAGGACCTGACGTTGTAGGCACGCCTGCCGCACCTGCGGCAAGGGATGTGAGTCTTCCTGTCGCCCATCTTTCCGTGCGCTGCCGTTCCCTTCGTCATTGATTACAACTCCTTATGGTGAAATGAAGATGACATTGTCCCCGCGGACGATCGTGATGTTGAGCTTCCTGACGACCTCCCCTTTGATGAGCTCCTCGGCGTTCTTAAGTACGAGGTTCATGTGCGGGTCGTAGCCATCCAGAACGCCGCGGTACTCGCGGTTTCCCTTCAGCTCCACCATGACCTGCTTATTGATCGCCTGGTTGAGGACGTTCAGAGGTTTCTGCAAGCTCATGCACCGTTTTTCCCGATGAACCCTTCACTATTTGAAGGTTATTGTAAATGATGGCCATTCAAACTCTGTCCAAGCATCAGATGAAGGCGCCTATGGTCGGCGCGTCCAGTCGGTCCATGTCGTAGTATATTATTCCCTCTCTTATTCCCCTTGCGTCGAGCTCCGTTCCGAACACGTTGGAGATAAGGGACGCCCTCCAGAGCACCTCGAGGGCAGAGGTGGCAAGTACACCGGTATAAATGTTCGACATATAATCCTCATAGGCGTATTCGTCCATGAGATAGTACGCATTGCCCAAAATGCTGTCCCTTCTGTTCAGCATAGCGATGTATCCCTCAAGTACCTTTTTTCCATCGGGCAGCGCACCTTTGAGGACGATCGAGGAAGGGTCTATGCTGCTGATGTGGTCCAGGTCGCCCTCATCGGTGAGAATGTATCTCTCTATCATCTCGTCCTCGAAACGGAAAAGGTTCCAGCTGAGGTCCTCCGCAAGGTATATCGGAGCGTCGAACGGGTCTGCAGAGCCCAAGGAGTCCCTCGCGGCCTCGGTGGCCGCCTCGTTCAGCTCTCTCATCCTTGTTCCATCGAGGGGCATGTACCTCAGAGCACCGATCTCTACCTTTTCCTCTTCGGCCGACGCCTCGAGCAGCGAGGATATGAACGATAGGTCCGACATGTTGCTCACTATCTTGGCAAAGGCGGACCTTAGCTCAGTGGGCCTGCAGTCACACTCCATGTCCAGGCAGTTCTTGAAGAACTGCCTGTGGACCTCATCGGCCTGTTCGAAGGTCGAGCGTAATGCGCGATCATTATCAGCTATCAACCTGGCACCTATGGAGGTGCAATCCTCCCCCTTATCGGCCCAAACTCCTCTGCAGGAAAGGTCAAGCTCGACCTGGACCCTGTTGCCCACATAGATGTGGAAGGGGAACTGTCTGCAATAGTGCGGCCTCATGTTGTATATATCACAGCGCCTGTTGTTGAGAAAGGAGCAGGAGCCGACCTTCTTCTTCAACGACAGCGCGAAGTGCTTATGAGGGTGTTTTTTCGCCACCAGCCTGTCTGAGTGATGTTTTCGGAAATAGGTCACCTCTTGTTCTAACAGCTCGGGCTGGCATAGGCAGCAGAGCCCGCATCCGTCAAGGCATGAGAACTTTTTACCATCGAGCTCACTGAGATCGACCTGATAGCTGTTGAGAGGCAATGACGTCCCTTCCTTTCCTTTCGCCCACGATGTTCCCATCCCTTATTAACTCCTCGCCCCTCAGGAACACCGAGACCGGGAAGATCGCATCCCATTTCTCAAAAGGGGTCCAACCGCATTTGCTGTGCAGGTCCTCTCCTCTGATCCTGGTGGTCCTTCCAGGGTCGATCACCATCAGGTCCGCGTCATACCCAGGTTCGATCCTTCCTTTTTTCAGACCGAATATGTCCCCCGGGTTATGGGCCGCACATTTCACCAGAACGGACATGTCCAACTTCCCTTTCTTCACCAACGATAGCATGATCGGGACCATCGTCTCCACCCCCGGTACCCCGGACGGTGCGGAATTGAACTCCTGGGCCTTGTCCTCCAGCGAGTGAGGGGCATGGTCAGAGGCCAAGATATCGAACCTTCCCTGCTGGAAAGCGGCGAGGACGGCATCGCGGTCCGTCCCTTGCCTCAAAGGAGGGTTGACCTTTCCCTTCGCCCCAAGTTTAAAGTCCAGGTCGAGAAGGGCATGATGCGGGGCGACCTCTTTGATGAACGCCCTGCCCTTCAATGCCATCATGCCTTCCACGCTCGACACATGGCATATGTTGACCCTTGTCTGTTCATTGAGCCTGGCTAGCCTCTCGATCGCCGATGCCTCCGCCTTCGAAGGCCTGTTGACCGCGTGGTCCGCCAATGATGTGGCGAGGTCCTTCTTGATCATGTGCTCCTCTTCCGCATGTACACTGAGCACCTTTCCTTTTTCCTTTGCCACCTCGAGCGCCCTTTTGATGTCCTCGTCCTTGGTCACCAATATGCTCTGGGTGGAAGAGCCCATGAACATCTTGTAGCCTATCGCCTCCTTTGCCATGGACCCCATATCATTGTTGGGCGTGACCCCGGCGAAGAGGCCGAAATCGATCCACGATCTCCTGCTGGCCATGGACCTCTTCTCCCTGAGAACATCAAGGGTCACCGTTGCGGGCCTGGTGTTCGGCATGTCGAAGGCGCATGTGACGCCCCCGAAGGCGGCCGAAATCGAGCCGGTTGAAAAGTCCTCCTTGTCAGTGAACCCAGGTTCCCTGAAGTGAACGTGTGCGTCTATGGCCCCTGGCAGGATGACCATGTCCCCGTAATGATATTTCCTATCACCATCGAGGCTCCTTTTCACTGCCGCGACCTTTCCATCCTCGATGCCTATGCAGCATTGCTCAAGACGGCCTTTGAACCAGGCACGCCCTTCCAACACTATGTCCATCACTTCAGCTCCTTACGGGAGATCCTTCCCTTCGGGGCCTCTTCTGCGAAGATCTCCGCCTGGAATCTATAGACGCGGCAACCGGGGTCGAGCCACCTGTCGGGGGTCAGGCCTGCCTTTATGCACGTCTGCTCAAGAAAAGTGGTCGCGTCCCATTTCCATTCGACCGGCACCTGGGGCAGCAACAGACCTCTGAAGGGACCTCTCTCCATTATCAGACCATCGATGCCCACCCTTACGATCTCAGGCAGCTGCTTCCTGTCTTTGACCTTTATCTCCTCGGGCGGTGTCAATATCGATACCTCTACGACGATCTCCGTAAGCTCGTGCTTCTTCAACGATGGGAACCTTGGGTCGTGGCATGCGGCCTCGGCCGCCCTCATGATCGCCGCGCCCAAAGGATATATGGGTTCTGGATAGCCAATGCAGCCACGAAGGTCCATCTCAGGATATTTCTCAAGGGTCACGAAGACGCCTCGCTTTTCCTGGAAGCTGCTTGGAAGGAAAACGTCCCCTCCGGCACCACCGGTGACCTCGGCCTCGACGGCCTGCCTAGCCAACCTTACCGCGGTCTGTCCCTCGATGTCGTTCATTCTTATCTGTATCCAATTTTCCTGGTGGGATTTATCACTTATGGAGGAACATGGGCATTTTCCGATGGGGCACGACCGAACCTCGTGGAATATGTTTATCGTCGATGGGATACAATAGTCAATCATGAAGAACGACGTCAGGGAGATACTTGTCGAGGAGATCATGAGCAAAAGACCTCGCACTGGTGCGCCGGATATGACCGTTCAGCAGGCGGCCAAGGTGATGAGCGCGTCCCGTGTCGGCAGCCTGGTCATTGTGGATAAGGACGCCCCGATAGGAATATTGACCGAACGTGACTTCGTGAACAAGATCGTGGCGGAGGGGAGAGACCCTTCAAAGGTCCTTGTAAGAGAAGTTATGTCGGCCCCGTTGCGAACGATCGGCCCGGAGACGAAGGTCACAGAGGCGGCAAAGCTGATGTCCAAATGGAAGGTGAGGCGGCTACCTGTAACAACTGAAGGTAGACTGGTAGGCATGCTGACAGAAAATGACATACTGAGGCTGTCGCCGGCGTTGATCGATGTGACGAGGGAATGGTCAAGGATAATGACAGGTGGTAGGTCCATGGTAGAGGGCGGTACGACCTCCGGCTATTGCGAGATATGTGGTGGTTACTCGCAACAGTTGAGGTTGATGGAGGGCGACCTGATATGCCCTGAATGCGCTGAGGACCGGGGCTCGGAGTGACCCGACCACCAGCCTTTTAAGGCCCTTACTGGAGCTCGATCTTCTTCATCTTCGGCTCTTTCGTTTTACCCTTAGAGGTGGTCCTCCTTTCGATCTCCTTGATCTTCCAATCGATCAGGGCACGCCCCATGAGAAGGACCTCCTTCTCGATGTTGTGAATGTGGACTTTGACCTCCTTGGGCACCGATCGCTTTGGTATCGCCTTCTCGACCGCCTGGACGAACTCCAATCCCGATTTCAGGAGGTGCTGCGAGGATTCTGCGTTGATGAAACTGTCCATAACAGTCCCCTCATCCTCTTCGACCTGCGGCCCCTCCTCTTCCATAGGCCCCTCAGACTTCTTTCTGCTCCTCGGCATCCTTTTCCTCCTCCTCAAAATAGACGAGCAGACGCCCGTCCTTGAACTCCGCTCTTGTTGTGTTCTTCCTTACCAATGCGTAAGGGAGGACGACCGAGCGTTTGTACCATCCTACCTTTACTATCAACACATCGTTCGATTTATATAACTCTACCTCGGGCTTCTCGGTGTAGGGGAGCTTGAGCGATATTATATCCATACCATTCTCCCTGTATATGAGCATGGATTTCTCCGTCGAATAGATCTGCGAAGGGTCCTCCTTGCCGAATATGTTGTCCCCTAGTATCTTCAATGCATCCCTTCCGACGACCTCCGTCTTGAAAAGGTACGACCTCAGCTGCTTGACAGGACCGAAGGACTCTTGGATCAATTCCATGTACTTCTCTTGCTCCTCGACCTTTTCCCTTGGATATTGATCATAGCTGTCCTCAGGAAGGAGCCTGTTGATCACGATGGCCTCGACGGTCAGGTTATAGAGCGAAAGGTAGGTAAAGGCCCTTTTCGTCTCATTTATCACCATCTTTTCGGGGTTCAGAACCAGGCGGATGGATGTTATCTCTGGGTCCTGGAGGATGTCCCTGACAAGCTTCATCCTGTCCCTTATGCTCTCTATGTCCTCCAAGAAGGCGTTCGAAGGGAGGGGCGCGTTCATGAACTTCCCGACGGTCGCACGTGCCAGCTTTATGAGGTTCTTGAATATCCGATAGACCTTCTCGAAATAGTAGTCAGACACCTCCGGGAAGCTAAGGAGCCTGAGGGTGTCGGCCGTCGGGGCGGTGTCCATCACGACAACATCATACTCTTTGGTCTTGTAGAACTCCTCGACATAGAAAAGAGCGGACATAAGCTCCATCCCAGGCCACACCGCCATCTCCTTGGCGTTGATCGGGTCCAGCCCTTGGGATTCCATGAAATCCGAGAAGTACTTTCCCAGTTCCTTCCATCTTGTCTCCATCTCATGCAGGACGTCGATCTCGATCGCGTATAGGTTCTTCTCGACCCTCTTCACCTCGCCCGAGAGCTCGATGTCAAGCGAATCTGCGAGGGAGTGAGCGGAATCTGTGCTGACCGCTATGGTCTTATATCCCATCCTCGCACACTTGATGGCGGTTGCGGCCGATATCGAGGTCTTGCCAACGCCGCCCTTGCCAGTATATATTATAAGTCTCAACTGTGCACCTTTTCAGTGCATTGATGCGATCAGTACTTGAAACTGACCATAGATACAGAGCATTGTACTAGGGCAAATAGGCCTAGAAAAGAGATCAAAGGTAGGTGCCGGGGATGGGCTTTGAACCCATGACCTTCGGATTTCCTCGGAGCGAGGGTGTGGTGTCTCTTAACTCCCTATGAGTCCGACGCTCCACCAGGCTGAGCCACCCCGGCACTGTTTATCGTTCACTGCTCCTTCTCTTCGGATGGTTCCTCGATGACCTCTGACTCTGTCGCGGTCGCCTCGGTAGAAGGCTCTGTTGCCTCGACGGTCTCCTCGGTGACCTCCTCGACCTGCGAGACGATGGGGGTGTCCTGACCGCCCACGCCCATCTCGAGCACCTCGGTCTTGCGGATCTCCACCCTCTTTATCGGCACTATGACCTTGCTGACAGTGGATAGCCTCTTGGCCATCTCTCCTGTTATGATGCTCTTTACCATATCCGAGAGAGCCATCTCAGCGCCCATGCGGTTCAGCTCTTCGGTCATGAGCGTGCGTACAGCCGTCTCCTGAGAGGATTGGATTCTCTTCTCGGTAATGCTCATCGGCTTTATCCTCAGAAGGTATCCGTCCTTCGTGCGCACATCTATGACATGGTCGGTCTTGGTCCTCTTCCTCCTTGTCAGGCGGCGGATGTAATCGCTCGTCAGGTCCTGGCCAACGAACACGGTGTGGGCATCGAAACCGCGAACCTCGCTGACCTTGAACTTCAGGAGGACGTGCATCTTGGAAAAGTCGCCAGTGAGGTCGTGGACCGTTGCATCGACCCCACGGTTCAAAAGGTTCGCGGGGTCCGAGCTCGGGGTCTCGCCGAGAAGGACCTGATTGAACATCTTAGGGGCATAGAGCTTGTACCACTCCTTCGCCTTCCACTTGTCCTTGACCTTCCTCGCGGCGGGCTTTGCAGCCTTTTTGTTATCGGTAGCCATGTGAATGTCTCTCCATCAAATTGTGCTCAAGGCAAGGTGGGAAAAGAATGTTCCTATTAATAGATTTCTTAGAAGGAGGATTATTATCATATATATCTGAATAATAGGCCAGATGGTTCTTGGCTACGAAATCCGTAAAATTTTGTAGGACCACTTTTATTTATGTTTTTCCTGAAGGACGCGGTCCAACGAGACCCGTGAGACCTCATCCAGCTCTGCGTCTATCTCCTTCAGACCTTTTTCAACCGGGGCCAGGCTCTCGATCTTGTCTATAAAAATAGGATAATAGGAGGTGGTGCCGACTATCTGAAGAACGGCGACCTTGTCCTCGTTCTTAGGATCATACTTCTCCCGATGGGCTTGGAACCTGACGAAGCCTTGCAGCTCCTCAGGAAGCTCAGCGTGATTGTAGACCCCGACCAGATGAGCTTTGTGCAAGTTCAACCTCTTCAGAAGTTGACCTTGACCTGGTGCGCCTCAAGACCAAGCTCGTTCTTTGGCATGCCAAAGGCGAGGCCATACAGCTGCGCCAGATGTACGACCGGTATGTCGTATCCCTTTATGTCCATCTGGGACCTGTCGAACTGCAGGTGGCAGAACGGGCAGACGTCGATTATGTAATTGGCCCCTGCCGCCTTTATGTTCTTGAGCTTCTCGGCCGTGAACTCCGCCGCGAGGGCAGCGTTCCTGCTCCTCACACCGCCACCAGAGCCGCAGCACATCTGTTTGTCCTTGTAGTTCAGGCTCTTGGCCCCGGTCCACTCGATGAGCTCATCGAGGATGTGCGGTCTCTCAGGGTCATCGATGTGCTTTATCTTGCTTGGCCTCACGAAGTGGCAGCCGTAGTGGGCCGCAACATTCAATGCCAACGGGTTCTTGACCTTCGACTTGACCTTCTCTGCTCCGACCTCGTTGTAGAGCACCTCTGCGAAGTGGCGGACCTTTGTTTTACCAGAGTAGTGCAGGCCTACCTCGGCGAGGATCTCGTTGACCTTCTTCAGCTTTGCATGGTCCTCATGCAGCATATGGGCCACGTCGTAGAGCGAGCCATAGCAGCCGTTGCATATCGTCATGATGTCGACGCCCTGCTTCTCGGCGATGGCGAGGTTCCTTGCGCCCAATGCCAGCCAGGTTGCCTCATCGAAGGATCTGACCACACCGGGTGCAGGGCAGCAACCGGCGCCTTCCAGGTCCACTAGGTCGTAACCGAGCTCCTTGAATATCGTCCTGGTGGCCTTCTCGATACCAGGGTATCTGAGCGGTGCGATGCATCCGAGGAAGAATCCGTATTTCTGTCCCATCTTAGTTCCCTCCTAAGAGCTTGTCGAATCCGGTTCTCCTCATAATCTTGCGGAAGTCCTCCATGGCCTTCTCATTACCAGCAGTGGTCGGCGGGTTGGCTGGAAGGCCCATGTCGGCCCGTAGCTTCCTCATGTCATCGCCGAAGGGCACGGTCGCTCCGACCTTCATCAAGGAGGCACCGATCTTCTTATGGGCCTCCGCCATGTATCCCTTCTGGACGGCCATGTTCCTCATCAGCAATATGATGTCGACGATCTCGACGTCCCTCGGGCAGCGCTCGACACAGGAATAACAGGTCGTGCACATCCACAGCTCGTCGCTTCCGAGAATGTCATCTTTCAATCCGAGCTGGGCCTTGCGGATCAGCTGCCTTGTCCTGAACGCCGTCCTTCTCCCCGAAGGGCAGGATGCCGTGCAGGTCCCGCACTGGTAGCAGAGGTCTAGCGTCTTGCCGCCGGCCTTCTTGACCGCCTCGGCAAATGCCATGTCAGGTTCCCTAATATTTGACATTGAGTCCACCTTGGGTCCTGTCACCGGTGCGTTCGTATTTAAATCCTGCTTGAAAAAGCTCCTTATTTTACCTAAAAAGGTAAATGCCATTTCTTTCCACCTGCCTCGGCACCGTGGATCAGGTTATATTAATAGATTACAACGAACCTTCGTATATTACCTTAATAGGTAATTCAATTTCGAAGTGTCCGTTTTGACATCTCCCTCAACAGCATATTAATCTTGGGGGATTCTGACCAATAGACGGCCAAGATCTTATGCTTCAGAAGGTCGGGGTCTGTCGAACTCTTGAGGTCCAGGCCTTTCCTCATGGCAAGGCTCTCATTGACGAAAAAGCTCATGTTGGACCTGATCAATGATGATAGGGAGTGCTCCTTCCTCTCCAAGCGATATTGCACACCTTTTGTGTCCAGGTACCTGAAACCGATGCGCTGTGCGCCGAACTGATATACCCCATAGGCCAGGCCCCTTTCCACATGTAGCATGCGGTCCTCGGCGACCTCTTCCCAAAGAATATCGTCCATGTCATAAGCATAAAGAGGGTCGTCGAGCACCACCAGGTCCATCATCCTGGCCTTGAAGTCCCTCATGTTCCTTTCATCGGTCGATATGATGAGGTCATAGTCCTCTGGCCCGATGACCGAGGAAAGGGCGGACAGGACCAGCTCCTCTGTGATGACGGTGCAGCCGACAACGACCTTGCCAGTTTGCCTCAGCTTTGCCTTGAGCGCGATGAACTCTTTAGCGATCTCCTCCCCGGTAGAATTCAGCACCGTCCCTTTGGGCCCTGCCCTGACAAGCTCCATCCCCACCTTCGCCTCGACCTGATGTAGATATCTGTGCAGCACTGGCGTCGAGATGCCCAATCTCTTTGCCGCGGCCTTCTGGCTGCCGGTCTCGTATATGGCCTCGATGACCTCGAGCTGATGGGTGGTCAGGGACCTGTCGTTGACTACGAGCGCGACGGCCGGTTCCAGCTTCACGGGAATGAATAACTTCGACCGGTTATATATCAGATTTCAGAACTCTACGGCCGCAGCAATTTTTAAGCGATGCATTGATAGAAACCCTTTTTACTGCAGGCACGTTCGAGGTCATCCGATGAAGGCCCCGGTCCTAGTCCTTGGAATAGGCAGCCCGTTCGTGACCGATGACGCCCTCGGGTTCCGAGTGGTGAATGAGCTCAGGAAGATGGATGTCCGCGGCGTCGACCTCGAAGAAGCGAGCGTCAGCGGGCTGGACCTGATCGAGGTCATGTTGGACCATGAAAGGGTCATCGTTGTAGATGCGATCCTTACCGGGGCCTTTCCGCCTGGTAAGGTCATGGTCCTTGGCGAGGACAGTCTTGAGGCGACGGTGCACGGTGTGAACCCTCACGAGGTGAACATCGGTACCACCATAGCCTTAGGAAGACAATTGGAACCGCAACGTTTCCCTAAGGAGGTCGTTTTCGTCGCCGTCGAGGTCAATGACGTTTGGACCGTGAGCGACAGGATGACGCCCGAGGTGGAGTCTGCCATCCCGGAGGCGGTACAGACCGTCCTGGACCTTGTAGAGGGAAAGGAGGTCTGAGGTTTAGAAGTCCATCCCTTTCATCTTCATTGCCAGCTGTTTACATTCTTTCTCTGGCCCATGTAGCGCCACGCAGAATTTGCTGACCTTCATCAGGTCATCGGCGGCCTGGAGCACCGCTTCTTCTGTCACCTTGTTGAACTCCTCTATCATCTCGGTTATTGTCTTCACCTTACCGGTGAGGGTGTAGCTCTCTGCAAGCCAATACATCCTGTTCTCTGAGCTCTCCAGCTTCCTTACGAACATGCCTTTGACCCATCGCTTGGCCCTTTCAAGCTCGCCACGGTTCAGACCTTCGGTCTTGAACTCCCTGATCTCCTCTGCGAAAAGGTTCACAACCTTCTCCGCATTCTCGACAGATGATGAGAAGTAGGTCTCTATAAGACCACAATCACTGTATGTCTGCGGGAACATATGGATCTGATAGACCAGCCCCTCTTCCTCTCTTATACGCTGATATAATCTTGAGCTCGTGCCGGCCCCTAATATGATGGCTGCGAGCGAGGCGGCATGCCTGTTCTCATGGCTTGCGGCGTAAGATGGGAACCCCATATCAACATATACCTGCTCCCCTTCCTTAGGGAAAACGTTTATTGAGGAATGGAACCTCGGAGGGGTCCTTTTCCTGACGTCCTTTGACCGGGGGATGCCGTCAAAGCTCATTGATGCCCATCTGTTCACCTGACCAACATCAATGTTCCCGCATGCGACGATGAAGACGTTTGGCCTTCGATAATGCCTTTCATAAAAGGCGCGAAGATCGTCTGGAGTGATGGACCTGACCCCTTCTATGTTCCCTGCCTCAGGATATGACATAGGATGCCCGCGCCATGCCGTTCGGTCAAGGAGGACGCCTGCGAACTCCTCTGGTTCGTCCTCCAACATGCTGATCTCCTGCGTGACCACACTTTTCTCAAGATCGACATGCTCATCATCGATCAAGGCGTGGAGCATCATGTCGGTGAGCAGGCCCTCCGCGACATCTATAGTCTCGTCCAATGAGAATACATGATATGATGTGAGCTCCTTCGTGGTAAAGCCGTTCAGCTCGCCGCCCGCGCCCTCGATCATATCAGCTATCTGCTTGGCGCTTTGGTCCTTGGTCCCCTTGAACATTATGTGCTCCAAAAGGTGCGCTATCCCGCATTTTTCCTTATCCTCGTCCCTCGATCCCACAAGGACGTTGACGGAGATCGCTGCCGATCTGAAATATGGCGTCCTCTCAGATATTACAGGGATACCACCGTCAGTTTGATGGATAGTTATCTTTTCCATGACCACGACAGTGTATCACGCGGTAAGATATTTCTTAGCTTTGAGCCAAGAATAAGATAATTGACATCTTATTTTATATCAAGGGATGCCGGTAACCATCAATTAGTGAGGAATATGGGCGCGCACATTGTGGATTATGGCGGGATGTTCCTGCATGAGTTCAAGGACGCTCATCTGTCGAATTGCATCTTGGTCGTGGCATTTCCAAGCATCGGACTTGTCAGCTCCATCGCCGCGAATTACATGGTCCGGACCATGAAACTTGAAAGGATTGCGACCATAGTTTCAGATGATTTCCCGCCCTATGCGATCTTGCAGGACGGCATACCGACGCATCCAGTAAGGATCTATGCAGGGAAGAGGTCCTGCGATGGGCTGGGGGGTGAAAGATGCGATCAGATAGTCGTAATACTTGCTGAGTTCATGCCAAAACCTGAGCTCATCAGGAGGCTCGCTGATGTTATAATCGAATGGGGGAAACACAAGGGCGTCGATTATATCGTAACGTTGGAAGGTATCAACGCTCCTGGGGATGAGGTACAGCCGCTTGGTATCGGCACCTCACAAAGGACCAGGGAGATAATGGATAGTTACCAGATAAGAGCGATGCAAGAGGGCATGGTCACTGGGATATCTGGTATGTTATTGGCCGAGGGCGAGAGGCTCAACACCGATGTGATCTGTCTCCTGGGGCCTGCCAAGGCCGAGATACCTGACGCAAGGGGGGCGGCGAAGCTCCTGGAGATAATCGGCAAGATGCTGCCCGAGCTGAAGATCGACCCAGTTCCGCTGCTGAAGGAGGCTGAGTCCATAGAGGAGGGGATGAAGGCCGCGATCGAGAGCATGAAGCAGCCGAAGAAGCCTGCGGACACGTCCTTCCTATATGGGTGAGATGAACCACGGGAGGTTCAAGGATTTATCATCTGCTGGATTTGATACGTAAATCCTTATATTTACCGTAACCGTTGTAACCACTGGGATGCAGAAGCGCAAGTTCATCAAGAAGGTCAGCCTCCTTGGCGAGGGCGCTGTCGGCAAGACAAGCCTTGTCAGGAGATATGTATTAGATGTATTCTCAGATGATTATCTGCAGACCTTCGGTGCCAAGGTCACTAAGAAGGTGACCGTGGTGGACGACATCGAGCTGACGATGATGATCTGGGATATCCTAGGTCAAAAATCGCAGGTCTCGTTGCATTCAACTTATTATTCTGGGAGCAATGGGGCCTTCGTCGTCTGCGATGTGACCAGGCCCGAGACCCTAGATAGGCTCGCAGATTGGATAAAGGACCTTAATGACGTGGTCGGGGACATACCGATAATTCCCTTGGCGAACAAGAAAGACCTTCCGATCACCGTCTCAGAGCAGAAAATGAAAGAGATCGAATCGCTCGTCGGGAACCCGTTCATATTTACGAGCGCCAAGACAGGTGAGGGGGTCAACGAGGCCTTCGCCATGATGGCAAAGAAGATGGTAGGTGGCTGTTGATGGAGAGGAAGGCCCGTCCGTTCTTTGTCATGCCCGGTTCTGCCCTGAGGGACCTCAGGGAAGAGCTGGACCTCATTGAGGGTGCCACGTCGCCTGAGACGCTCGAACGGTTCGGTTACAGGTGCGGTGTGGGTCTGGTAAGGACCTTGGGAATCGATTGTGATGGCATCGACGGCTTAAAGGACGTCCTGAAGCAGATATGGTCCGAGACCGGGCTCAGCAGGATAGAGATCGACCTCATCACCGAGAGCGAGATGGTCATTACCTTCGGGGAATCTGTCGAGGCGAACAACGGCCACACCTGCGACTTCACAAGAGGGTACCTCACTGGTATCATTTCAACGCTGGTCAAGAGGCGCTACGATTCCAAGGAGGTCTCTTGCATGTCCGATGGAGCGTTACGTTGCGTGCACATCCTGACACCCTCGGTGGCTTTCCCGGACGATGAGCCGAAGATGACCTTCCGTCCAGAAAAGAAGCATATCCTCGTCGACGGTAATTCGTACCTTATGCAGATGGACGACACCGCACAGGCCTACGAGATATTCCTTGAGCAGGTGTCATTGGGACGGAGAGGGATGATCATAGCCAGAGAGTACCCGGAGAAGATCAAGAAGAAGTATGGCATCGACCACATACCGTTCCTTTGGCTGTCCTTCGAGAGAGAGAAGAAATATACAAGGGAGCCCACCAACATACCGCTCATCTACAGCGAGGTCAAGAACTTCCTTGATACCACGCCTAAGGCCATCGTCCTATTGAGCGGGATCGAGTACCTCATAAGCCAGAACAACTTTGTCAAGGTGCTGAAGTTCGTTCAGCTGCTTAACGAGAACGTCTCGACAACGGATGGGATCCTTCTCCTGCCTATAAGCCCCAATACGATGAACCAGAAGGAGGTCGCCCTTCTGGAGAGAGAGCTGAAGAGCGTCTGAGCTGAAAATGGATCCTGGGCAAATCCTTAAATCGCAACATCAATTTACTTCGCACGATGAACCTAGTCCCAAAGAAGTTCTTCGTCACGTCAGGATCCGCCGTGAGCAAGGTCTCTGACCTCAACGCGTTCGACCAGGCCTTGATGAAGGCCAAAATAGGTGAGCTCAATCTCGTCTCTGTCTCTTCTATCCTTCCGATCGGTGCAAGGAAGGTGGCCCCGCGAGAGCTGCCGATGGGCGCCATCACTCATTGCGTCCTCGCCCAGATGCGAGGGGGAGAGGGCGAGATGATCTCTGCAGGCATAGCCTATGCCACAAGGAAGGACGGACAAGGAGGGTACGTCGCCGAGGGCCACATGCACGGTACCAAAAAGGCATTGAAGGAGGTCCTGGAGTGGAAGATGAACGAGATGGCTAACCTACGCGATGTCGAGCTTAACAGGATCAATTATGCCATGGAGGAGCTATCGATCCCGATGGACCATTATGGCACATGCCTGGGCGCTTTGGTCTTCGTAGAGTTCTGAAACCCGTTGCCAATTTTGTCGATAGGCCCCGCAGTGGGGCTCATACCTCTTTCTGCCATTTCACCTTCTTCTTTTCCTTCTTCATCCTCCTCAGGGCCTCATTCACGATGTCAGGTATGGCCTTCCTATGGACGTACCAATAGACATACACCGAGAAGACCGTTGCAAGGACGAATGTGACAACTATGATGGCCGGCTCGAGGTTGTTGTAAAGAGGAAGGAGGAGGAGGTAGTAGGCTGCCTGGATGACCAATGCCCTTAGAAAATGATACCATGGCTCGCCCCTCGCGCTCCCTATGCCGATGATCGCTCCGGTCGAGGCGTTGATGAACACTATCTGGAACGACCAGGCCGCAATGAGCGCGAAACCCTCGATCGAGGTATCGTCAAGGAAATCGGTCAGAGAACGATAGCTCAATGAGAACGCCATCGTTGCCCCAATGCCGAGGCCCAACGCCATCCCATAGAATGCCGTGTCCAGGCGCAGCGCGAATCGCTTGAGCATCAGTATAACGAGCATCACGGCCTGTACCAGAAGAGCGTAAAGGACCGCTATGACCGGGTCGCCCATGTTGAAGAAAAGTCTGACCGTTGCCAGAATGACCCCCAGGACCAGACCGAGCGTGAGCATGCCAAAGACCTTCCTATCGTCAAAGAAAGGCCTGTCTACTTTGGGATATGTATAACTAGAGAATGTGAAGAACATCAGTCCGAGCGCTGGACCTATGCCAAGCACCCCTGCCAACAACATGACAAAATCCATCTGAATTCCTCTGAGGCGCGCATATCTATTTAAGATGTGTGACCCTGTGCCCCGCTCTTCGTCACCAGTTTATCGTAGTAGTGAGCGACGACGCACGCCTCGTCGCATCTGCCGCACTGGACGCATCTCTCCTGATCGATGACGGGGCTGTCCTCGATCCTTATCGCCCTCTGCCTGCACTGCTTCACACAGATGCCGCAGCGCGTGCAGAGCTGGGCCTTGAGGAGCGCCTTCACCCCCCTCTCGAAGAACCTCTGGGTCTTCTCAGATGTCGGCCCTGTGGCGACGATCTGCCCTCCTCCGAACACCTTGAGAGTGCATTCTTTGTCCTTCACCATCGCGATCTCGAACTCTGGGGAGTGCTTGACCTTGCCTACTGTCTTAAGAGACTCTGCGACCCTTGTGAAGTCCCTCTTCCTTGGGAGAGTAAGGACGCCCTCCATCGAATAACCTCCAGTGAGGCAGAGAGAAAGGCCCCTTGTGGTCTTAAGGTCCAAGCGGTCCGTGCGCATCTGAGGTACCTTCAGACCGACCTCCTCGGCCAATCTCTGCATCTTAGGTGGCAACACCTTCCACCTCCAGAGACCGTACTTCGCGTAATCCTCGCTCGTCCCTATGGTCTTCGCCCATTTCCTGAGGTGTTCATCCCATTTGACATAGAGCTCTGGATCTATCCTCGCAGTCTCTTTCCATTCAGAGCCCAGGCAGGAGGCGCACAGATAACATCCTATGCGCTCGAAGTCCTCCTCATAGAGCGGATTGAACTCGAGGCCTTTCCACCAGATGAACGCCCAGACCTCGGCCGCATTCCAATCCTTGATGGGATTCAATATCGTCTGGTTCGGAACGAACGGGTTGCTCTCGACAAAACCTATCTTTGACCTGCTGAACGATTCCAGGGCGCGGTTCCCCTCGACGGTGATAGTACCCTGTGGGTACTTTGCCTGGATGAGGTCCGTCACCGGGCCCAGCTTGCACACCTTGCAGCACCAACGGAAATCCTTGGCCGGGGGCCCGAACTGCCCGACCTGTTCCCAGAACGCATTGCCTGCCTTCGCCACGTTGAGCCGTCCATGTTCCGCCTCCGCGAACCTGTTGACGTAACGCACTGTCTCAGGGAACTCTATACCAGTGTCTATGAATATCATATCAAAATCCTCATGGGCCCTCTTCAGAAGGCCATAGGCCGCGAGGGAGTCCTTCCCTCCGCTGAACGAGACGGAGACGGGCTTCCTCTTGTTGCCGATGAACGATCTGATGTCGCTCACTGCCTTTGATTCCATCTTCTCAAGATGGTCCTTGTTCGAAGCAACGAAATCGTCCCTTCCGGTTCTCTTTCCGGATGGGGACAGGCCTTGTGGGGCGATATCCCTCACCAGGACTCCCTTCTCAGATGATGCCAGCCTGTCGCTCGATACCTTCGCCACGCCCGAGCATATCATATTTCCAACGACGACCACCAACGGGTCCCCTGCTTCGAAATCACCTTTGACCTCAATGAGGTCCTTAGCGTCGAGCTTCTTGCCCTTCAGATGGCCCTCGGTCCTTGAAGCCCTCACCAAACCTTTCGTGGCCGTAGGCCTCACAAAGGCCGAGCCTGGTGCCCTGAGCTCCAGGAAGAAATCGTTCTCCTTGAGGTCGAACCGCATGGCAGCGACCACATGACCGTCCACCACTATCTCGTCAGAACGGTCCTCCCCGGCTATCTTGTTCAGAAAGATCAGCTTTCCCCTCAGGAAATGGTCGGTCCCGAAGTGGTGCATGAACAAAGAGGAAACGACCTCATGGCCCCGCCTCAGGGCAGGCCTTATGTCCCCTGGAAGAGAGACCAGGAACTCCCTTCCCTTGGTCCTGCACTTCGAGCATGTGTCCTCCAGCAGCAAGGTGTTACAGACGTCGCACCAATGGAACATCGCTTTGCCGTGCAGCCTTTGGTTCATGTTACGGACCGCCTATCCAATGTGTCCGTACAAAAAGATATGCCATAGGAACGTCGGGGGCCGATATCGATGTTTTTGAAAATTATATGCGCAGGTCAGGATACACAGACGTCGGTCGGGCGAAGAAGGTTTATCTACGACCTCTGGAAATGTGCTTTGAAGCGAGAAGATGAGATTGAACGGAGTAGACGTCATTCAGATACCAGATGGTTATGGGAGGGTCAGCTTCGGCCGGGATGAGGTGAGGCAGATAATAATTTCTGTGATTGCGATGACCGCGATCTTCACCATCTTGTTCTATGGTACGGTCGTATCGTGGCCCGACGTCGGGACATACGATGGTCTCATGATAACCGTTGCGATCTCGGCGACGGCGGTGATTTTAGGGTTCCTCATCCACGAGCTCGGCCACAAGGCCGTCGCGCAAAGATATGGCGCCTGGGCGGAGTTCAGGATGTATCCCATGGGCTTTCTGCTAGGTTTCATCACCGCGTTCCTCGGTTTCCTCTTTGTGGCCCCGGGAGCTGTATATATCCAAGGCCAGATCACCAAGAAACAGTACGGTCAGATAAGCCTCATGGGGCCGATGACCAACATCATCATCGGGACAGTTTTCCTTGCCATCTGGCTGGTGATAGGTTCTGATAGCACGCTCGGGCTTGCCCTTAACATGCTGGCCGTCCTCAGCCTGTTCTTGGCGATATTCAACCTGCTACCGATACCTCCTTTGGACGGTTCGAAGGTCGTGAAATGGAACATACCGGTCTACATCGTGGTCGTCATCGTTACGGCCATATTGCTGATGGTGGCCTGGGAGATCATAACGCTCTGATCAGCTGATGTCATTGCATGGGTATCGCAGCATCCTGATGATGCCCCCTTCCCATTCGAACATTTTCCCAGGGTTGAGTATGCCGTCGGGGTCTAAGGCCTTCTTCAGGGCTTTCATAGTGGCAAGGGCGGTCGGTCTTTCCTGTTTGAGGAACGGCGCCTTTGATATCCCTATCCCATGCTCCCCCGTGACCGTCCCACCGAGCTCGATCACCTTTGTGAAGATCTCTCTGACGGCATTCTCTCCGTTCCTCCAGGACAGTTCGGACTCGGGGTCGAGCAACATCTTGGTATGAAGGTTCCCATCGGCCGCATGACCATAGGTCCCGATGACGACTTTGTTCCTCTCAGCTATCCCCTGGAAGGCCACCACCGCATCAGGTATCTTAGATATGGGGACGGCCATGTCATCTGCTAGGGAGACGGAGACCAGTTTATCGCCGAACCTGCTCAGGGACGCCATCACGGACTTTCGGGCATTGGTCCATCTGGCCATCACCTTTGGGTCGTGTGTGAGCTCCACGCTGACCGCCCCGATCTCATTCACAACGCTGAGCACCCTTTCTGCCTCTTTCTCAACTATCTCCGGTTCCCCGTCGACCTCTATCATGCACAAGGCATCGCAGTCCGGAAGACCGGCGTTCATCGTCTTGTTCACCGCCTCTATGCATGTCCTGTCCATGAGTTCCGTGGCCGAGGGGAGCAGCGGTGTGGCGATAATCTTGGAGACGCAGCGTCCAGCATCCTCCAATGTCCTGAATCCAGCCATGACCATGGCGACCGACCTGGGCTTTGGTGCGATCCTCAATGTGACCTCGGTGATGATCCCGAGGGTCCCTTCGCTCCCAACGAATAACCTCTCCAGCTGATATCCTGATGAGTTCTTTATCGTCCTTGTACCGGTCCTTATCACGCTTCCATCCGCCAGCACGACCTCGAGCCCAAGGACGTAATCCCTTGTCGCTCCATACTTGACGGCCCTCATCCCTGAGGCGTTGGTCGCGACCATGCCTCCGATGGTGCAGGCCTCACCGCTCCCTGGAGAGGTTGGAAAGAAGAATTTGTGAGGGGAGAGCGTTTCGTTCAAGCGGTCGTAGACCACGCCTGCCTCGACCACGCAATACAGGTCCTCCACCCGCACCTCCTTTATCGTGTTCATCCTTGTCATGTCGAGCACTATGCCGCCCCTTAGCGGGACCGCGCTCCCGCAAAGCCCTGTTCCCCCGCCCCTTGCCACTATCGGGAGTCTTTCGTTCTTCGCGATCTTCACCACCCTGCTTACCTCCTCCGTGGTCCGTGGCCTGATGACCACATCAGGGCTCCTGTGATGTATCGACGCGTCAAATCCATAGGTGTAAAGGTCGGCCACTCTCGTTGACACGTTATCCTCGCCGACGATGTCCCGAAGCTCTCTCAGAATCTCAGGGCGCAGATGCTCACCTTCCTGTGCATGAGAGGTCATCATTAAAAAACCCTCGGAGCGGGGCAAAATTTCGAAAGTCAAATAGGTATTAATGAAAACGATATAAACGATAACAGGATTTTACCGACATGGACCTTAAGATCGTTCTTCTTGGACCTCCAGGCTGTGGCAAGGGGACCCAGGCCGAGAGGCTAGTCGCGGAGATGGGATTCGTCAAGATCTCAACGGGTGACCTCCTCAGGGAGGCCGTCCGCCTTGGGACCCCTCTTGGGCTGGAGGCGAAGGGATACATGGACGCCGGAAAGCTTGTACCTGATGCCCTCGTGATAGGGCTCATGAAAGAAAAGCTCGCTTCGACGAAAGGACCGGTGCTCCTTGATGGGTTCCCTCGCTCGCTGGAGCAGGCCAGGCAGCTGGATGCCCTCACAAAGGTCGACCTGGCGATCGACATCGAGGTCAATGAGGAGAACCTTGTGAAGAGGATCACCTTAAGACGCTCCTGCAAGGGATGCGGGGCCGTCTATCATCTGGAGTTCAATCCGCCGAAGCAGGCAGGCAAGTGCGACAAGTGCGGAGGCGAGCTCTACCAAAGGAGCGATGACACGGAACAGACTGTAAGAGAAAGGTTGAAGACCTATAAGGAGAAGACGTTGCCATTGACGAAATATTATAAGGACAAAGGGGTCCTGAGGACGGTCAATGGTGAGGGGGAGATACCCGAGGTCTTTGAAAGGATCGTCAAGGTCCTCAGGACAAAATGAAACCACTTATCCAAACACCATTTCTTTCCTGGGCCCTCGAAGGAAAGGATTAAAAAGAGGGAGCATTTTTAGGGGGATGCACACAGCCCCGTAGTGTAGCGGTCAATCATGCGGGACTCTGGATCCTGCGACACCAGTTCGAATCTGGTCGGGGCTACCATATCTTATTCAAACATCATCACATCAGAGAGGTGTCCTTACTACAATCTCTCTTTTCCTGACGCCAGGTCCCTGAACCATTCCTCCGAGTCATAAGGGCCTCGCGCGAACAACAGGTCCCCCGGCAGTATCTCCGTGTTCTCATCAGGCCCGTAAATATATCTGCGGTCCCTTTTGATCGCAACGACCCACATCCCCGAGATGCTGGCAAGCTTGACCTGCCCGAGCGTCTTATTGGCCAGGTCTGAATTTTCCGAGACCTGGGCCGTTGTGACTATGGTCTCTGCCTCCCTGATGCTAAGGGATATCACTGGATGAGGTTCTACCCCTTTGAGGACGACATCCGCGATCTGCATCGCCGCGTCAGATATCTCCTCCACGGACGCGGCCATCTTGACCATAATGAACGCCTTGTCCACATCCCCGTCCTTCATGACCCCGGATATGGCCTGCATCTGGATCTTGTTCGCCAGCTCATCAAGCCATTCCTCCATTATCTGGACCTCTTCGGCGATCTCCCTGTTGTTGTACAAGAGCGATGAATAGGCAAGGTCTATCATGAGCTCCGACGTGTCCTTGAGCTCCAACAACATTTCTTCAAGCTCGTCCATCAGCTCTCCCTCTCCTTAGGCGCCTGCTCTGGCCACTTCTGCTCGCCCATGACATGCTTGCGGAGCATCTCATAGCCATCCTCGGTCCCCCTGACTATCAAGGTGTCCCCTGCCTTCAAGGAGACGTTCCCTTCTGGGTCGTAGATCCATCGTCTTCCTCGCTTTATGGCGATGATGCGCATTCCGGTCTCCGACTCCACGCTCATGTCGGCCAACGTCCTGTTGACCATGTCTGAGCTTTCAGACACCACAAGCCTGCCGATCTTCTCCTCTGCCTCCTTGAGGACGAACCTGAGGAATGGTTTCTTGTCTGTCTGGCACTGTGCCAGGTTCACGATGTTGACCGCCGCATAGGACATGTTCTCTGCGGCTGACGCGACCTGAAGAAGACCAGATAGCTTTTCTGCATCAGCATAGGTCCTGGCCGAGAGCATGGCCTTCGTCCTTATCTCATGGTTGAGGCGCTCCATCTGCCGTTGAAGGTTCCGTACCTCCTCTGATATCTCTCGACTGTCGAACATGATCGCCGCATAGGATAGGTCGACCATGAGCTCAGAGATGTCCTTCATGTCAGTAAGTATCTCTCTCACGGACTTCCTGGCCATCTCGGAATGACCATGGTCTCGGTCTGTGCTTGGCAAATGTCTCATCTCTCCGGTGGGACGACCTTTTCATGGACATTTAGATATATTGCAATTTCCACTGCCAAGGGCCGTCGTCAATTATCTTATACAACCTATCTTCTCAGTATTAAAAGGTCTCCAGACATGATAAAGGACGGGAGGTTCAGAACATTCATTTCCCGAAATAGGGGAACGTTCTACCTTGGGTTCTTCGCCCTGATGATATCGTCAATAGGGGACCTGTTCGCTGGTGCCACCTTGGGATTTATGACGGACACCCTTGAGCTGCTGCCAGGGCTTATGGTCTTGATCCCGCCAGCGATCGGCATGCGTGGGAATATCTTCGGTGCATTGGGGAGCAGGTTAGGGACCTCCATGCATGTTGGTACATTCGAGATGTCGTTCAGGAAAGGGGGGACCATAAGGAACAACATGGAATCTTCGCTTGCACTGACGCTCGTCATGTCGGTCCTGATGGGGGTCATGGCCAAGTTGGTCTCAGAGCTCTTCGGGTTCTCAAGCATCCCATTGGAACAGTTCATTTTCATATCGGTATTCGGGGGGGTCCTGGCCGGCCTGATGCTACTGGCAATAACCATCTTCATTGCCAGATTAGGTTATTACCGAGGTTGGGACATAGATAACGTATCGGCCCCGATCATCACCGCGGCCGGGGACGTGCTTACCCTACCCATGCTGTTCGTTGCGGCCCTCTTTGTCCTTTGGGGGAGCGATATCTCATATTGGACGGTTGAGATCTTCGCGGTCATATCACTGCTGGTGGCATCGGTCGTTGCGATCGCAAATTACAGGAGGAAGGCTGGCGAGGCCAGGCGTATCTTCGTGCACTCTATGCCCGCTCTCATAATATGCACAATCATGGACATCGGGGCCGGACTGACCATAGAGCATCAACTCGAATCGATAGTCCTTGTGCCAGCAATATTTGTCATGATACCGCCGTTCCTGGAGGATGCAAATTCCCTTGGGGGCATACTGACCTCTAGGCTGAGCTCCATGCTGCATATGGGTACGCTGGAGCCTAGGAGATTCCCAGGCACCGAGGCCTTAGAGAACTTTGCCATCATCTACATATTTGCGCTCTATGTTTTCACCTTGGTCGGTGTAAGCACATATGTGGTCGCATGGTTGATCGGGCTCTCGCCACCTCCCTTGACAGAGCTTGTCGCGCTCAGCCTGTTGGCAGGCCTGATCACAGTTTCAATCCTGAACCTGATATCTTATTATGTGGCCACGGTTGCGTTCAGGTTCTCGCTGGACCCTGATGACCACAGCATCCCCTTTACCTCGTCATCGATCGACTTCATAGGTGCGGCGGCCCTGATGGGATGCATACTGCTCCTGGGGATCGCCTGAGCGGGTAGGATTTATTACTTGCAGCTGTATGTCCTAGATGAAAGGGGCGAATAATGATGATCGACCGCGACGTCATCCTCGAACATCTGAAGAAATACGACCTGCAGAAAGCAAAGATAGGAGTGCTGGCATCGCATTCTGCACTAGATGTATGTGATGGTGCCATCGAGGAGGGGTTCATGACGGTCGCCCTATGCCAGGAGGGGCGCGACAGGACCTATTCACATTACTTCAGGGCGATGAGGGACCCGGACGGACGTGTCAGGAGGGGGTTGGTCGATGAGCCGATCATGATGAAGAAGTTCAAGGAGGCGACGTCCCCTGAGATAAGGAAGATGTTGCTCGCGAATAATGTGCTTTTCGTACCGAACAGGTCATTCACATCATATTGTGGGATAGATGCCGTCGAGAATGATTTCGACGTTCCTATCGTAGGGAGCAGGAACCTGCTCAGGAGCGAGGACCGTGGTGGTGAGAAGGATTATTATTGGCTCCTTGAGCAGGCAGGGCTCCCTGCCCCTAAGAAGGTCGAGAGGCCTGAGGACATCGACAAGCTCACGATCATCAAACTGCACCATGCGAAAAAGAAACTGGAGAGGGGCTTCTTCACGGCATCCTCGTTCGAAGAATATGTGAGGAAATCATCCAAGCTCATTGCCGATGGTGTCATAGAGGAGAGTTCATTGCAGCATGCCAGGATGGAGGAGTATGTCATAGGGCCGGTCTTCAACCTGGATTTCTTCTACTCCCCTCTTGAAGAGAGGGGCTCGAGGATCGAGCTGCTGGGGATAGATTGGCGTTTTGAGACCTCTCTCGACGGTTTCGTGAGGCTCCCGGCGGCACAACAGCTGGAGCTCAACGAGAGCCAGCGCATCCCGGAGTACACGGTCTGTGGTCACAACTCTGCGACGATGAGGGAGTCGTTGCTGGAGAACGCGTTCGAGCTCGCTGAGAAGTATGTTAGGGCGGCGGAAAGACATTTCAAGCCAGGTATAATCGGTCCTTTCTGTCTGCAGACCTGTGTGGACAAGGACCTTAACTTCTTCATATACGATGTGGCACCCCGGATCGGCGGTGGGACGAACGTGCATATGAACTTGGGTCATGCCTATGGAAATTCGCTCTGGAGGCGCAGCATGAGCACCGGCCGGAGGCTTGCCATGGAGGTACGTCGGGCGATACTTGAGGAGAGGGTCGACGAGATAGTCACCTGAGACCACGTTCTGAATATGTCGTGAGGATATGTCCATCCTGCGGGTCATAGACACGGACCTGGCCGACCCGGCGTACACCGTCGCCTTGGACAGCGCGATGCTGTTGGCAAGGGGCGTCGGCGAAGTGCCTGACACCTTGCATCTTTACCGAAGGTCAAGGCCGACGATATCCGTCGGCTACTTTCAGGATGTCTCATCGACAGTAGATGTAAAGATCGCGTCGGAGATGGGCATATCCATCATCAGAAGAGCCAGTGGTGGGAGTTCCATCTATACCGACCCAGGGCAGGTGATCTTCTCGGTCATACTTCCCACCAATGAGGTACCTGAGAACCCTCTTGGTTCCTATCAGTTGTTCTGTCGCTGCGTCGTCCAGGCCCTTCAGGCCCTGGGCATAGGTGCGGAGTGGAAGAGCCTGAATGATATTGTCGTCAAAGGTAGAAAGATCTCAGGGAGCGCGCAGGCGCGCAAGCATGGGGCGGTGCTCCATCACGGTACCTTGTTGGTCGATACCGACCTTGATCTGATGATGAGGGTGTTAAGGCCAAGGGAAGGACGTCCAGTTAGAAGCGCCGACGAAATGACCACGGTCGTGCAAGAGCTTAGAAGGGATGTGCCTGTCGACGCCGTCAAGCAGGCATTGGTCGAAGGGTTTGCCTCTGGGCTAGGGAAAAGACCGATAAGAGGGTGTCTGACCCCGTTCGAGAAAGAAGAGGTGAAAAGGTCCATCGGGGGGGCTTATTGCATCCCCTGATCGATCACTGCACGGACTCCAGGTCAAGGAAGGCGACCTTGCGTCCGTCCATGAAGAACCCGAGCTTCTTGTGCAGCATGACCGAAGAGACGAGGTCGGGCATGATTATGCTCTGTACCGCCTTCGCTCCTTTCTTCTTCGCCTCCATAGAGACCTTCTTCAGGAGCTTGTATCCTACCCCCTTCCTCCTGTGGTCTGGATGGACAGCTATGCTCTCTATCCAAAGGACCTTCTGAACGTTGTTGACATAATCGAGCATCTGAGAGAAGACAAAACCGATTATCTGACCTTCCTCGACCGCCACATAGCATAACCCGTTCTTGAGATAATGGTCGAACGAGCCCTTTGAAGAGGCACCTAGCTGGTCCATCAGGTCCTGCGGTATGTTGTCCCAATCCTTGTTCAACGAGGCCTCGAGGTATTCCCTAATGCAGAACAGTTCCAAGGCCCTCAGGTGTCCACGGTCGCCTTCCTTCAATGCCCTTATCTCAACCATCACATCTCCTCCGGGGCTGCGATGCCCATCGTGTCAAGGACGTTGCGGAGCGTCCATCTCGTCGCCTCGACCAGACAAAGCCTCGCGGCCTCTAGCTCTCCTGACCTGAGCACGGGCACGGAGCCATAGAACTGGTTGAAGGCCGACGCCAGCTCGTGGCCGAACGCCGGGAGAATATGGATCTTCCTCTTCTCCCCCGCCTCCTTGATGATGCTGGGGAATAGAGATATGACACGGATTAACTTTTTCTCCGAATCATGCGTGAGGAGAGCAGTGTCGGCACCCCTATCGAACGTTCCTGCCTTACGCAGGATGCTGCAACAACGTGCGTGCGCGTATTGGAGGAATGGGGCGCTGTTGCCCTCGAAATTGAGCGCGTCCTCCCACTGGAACACCAGTTGTTTCTCAGCCTGGACGCGTATGATGTTATATCTTATCGCCCCTCGCCCGATCATCTTGGCTATCTCGAACATCTTTTCCTCGGAGATGTCGAACCTGCGCTTCCTGACCTCCTCCAATGCTCTGTCCTCGGCCTCGTCGATCAGGTCGTCGAGATACACCACGACGCCCTTCCTCGTCGACATCCTGCCCTCTGGCAATGAGACAAAGGAGTAGAAGACGCATTCAGGGGCCCGTTCCTCCCCAAGTATCTTGAGCGCGGAGACAAGGTGCGTCATGCCGAGCTTCTGGTCCTCCCCAAGGACGTTTATACAGATATCCGCCCTTTTGAACTTGTCAAGATGATAGGCGAGGTCCCTTGTTGTGTAAAGTGTCGTCCCGTCGCTCCTTGTGAAGAAGAACTTCGTGCTCTTCCCTTGGTTTCCCAGCTCTTCAAGCTCTAGATAGGATGCACCGTTCTCCTCATGACACCGAGGGGATGCCTTGAGCTTAGAGACCACCTGCTTTGCAGAACCGTCCAGAATGAACTTGGATTCCCAGGTGTACTGGTCGATCCTGACGCCGACCTTTTCAAGGCTCACCCTTATCCCCTGGAGCATCAATTCTGCCGTCTCGCCGACCTGCTCTATTATACTTGCATCCCCTGCTTCGAACCTGACCAACATGTCCGATATCTGCTTGCTCACTTCAGGATCGGACTCCATCATCTGGTTCGCCTTCTGGTAATAACCTACGAGCCTATGGTCAACCTTTTCCCTTTCCGATGGTGGCACTTCTGATTCAGGCACATTGTTGAGGCCCCATGAGAGCAGGACGACCTGTTTCCCAACGTCGTTGACATAGTACTCGGTCGTGACGTCATAGCCCGCCCGTCTAAGACAACGTGCAAGAGTATCACCAATGAGAGGATTTCTCGCCCTTCCCACATGTATCGGGCCAGTAGGGTTCACCGAGGTATGCTCTAGCAGCACTTTCGGCATCTTTCTCTCACAGGTGCCATATCCCTCCTTCTCGTTAAGGACCGCTCTGATTGTGATCTTGGCCAGCATCGGCTCGTTGACCCTGAAATTGACATACCCTTTCTCAGCCCATATCTTAGAGAACTTTTCAGATCTGGGCATCGCATGGACCATCTCCTCCGCGATGACAACAGGTGTTCTCTTCAATCTCTTCGCCAGGGGGAAGCACGGGACGGCAAAGTCGGCCACCCCAGCGGGCGGTCTCTCGATCTCCAGCATAACCTCTGTCCCTGCCCTCATCAAGGCCTCTTCGGTCAACCTGCGCGCCTCATCTGCGAACGATTGCATCGGGTCCATTTGTATCAGCTCGTTGAGAACCTCAATATAGCGGCCAGTCCACCAAAGGCCTTTAAGAGCATCTCTCCCTCCTCTGACTCGGATGAGATCAGCTCGACCTTCGTGCCCATGCTATCTGCGAGTTCAAATAGTTCATCGACAAGGTCAACGTCCGAGACAAGTTCTGAAGGCTGCTGGCACTTTGGGCACTGTGGGATTTCTGGTGTCTTTGGCACGGTCAACTTTCCTTCAAATCCGCATGAAGGGCATTTGATCTCGATCCTCCGCTTCCTGAGAGCTTCCGAGATCAGAAGGGTGTCCACCTGACCTATCATGGTCGCATGTCTCACCTCGTCCTCCCCATAGGTTGCCAGGCTTCCTTCGTTCTTCCTCACTTCCTCCAAGAGCCTTTGGACCAGGCGCTTCTCCCTCATCAGGTCCAGGTCGGCCAATGACTCTTTCGCCTTCTCCACCAGCTCCTTTAGGCCATATTCATCAGTGTAACCGATGTCATAGGTATCGATGACCTTCTTCTGAAGTTCGTGATGGAGATAGCCAGACTCATTAAAGTAATCCTTGGTAGGACCAGGGCCTCCTATCAAGATCCCTTGGAGCCCCGGAAGGTTAAGGAACGCCTCTGTGGCCATGTCCGCAACCTTTTTGAAGAACTCATTGGCAGCTATCTCGATGAGCCTTTCGAAACGTTGGGCAGATTGACCGCCCATCCTATGCTTGCTCGGAACAAGAGAGTCGAAGTTCCTGACGACCGTGATCCTCTTGCCTCTGAGTATACCCAGGGTGGCCTCCGACCGGTCGATGACTATCAGGCCATAGACCTTTTTGTCCAAGAGCATGTCCTGAAGAGGCTCGAGGTAAAAGTCCGAATCACACCTGTAAATGAACGTTGTGATCGGCTCGGGCGGTATCAGAGTGTACTGGACCATACGTGTCTGATTGTTGCCTGTGACGACCTCCCCGACGAAGAAGATCACACCGTTGGTCGGGGGGGCCTTGAAGTATTTCAACCGAGCGAGAATAGACTGTATGGCCCCCTGCACGTTCTTTCGGGTGCCCTGTGATTTGATGTTTGAGGCCTGTGAGAACTCCTCGCGGAGATAAGCTGCGACGTCGGAGATCTGCTTGGTGGGCGGCACATAGACCGATATGAGCTCGGTCCCCCACCCCTTTAGAGAGCGGATCTCTTCCAGATCTCTTTTGAAATCATATTTCTGGCGGTCCGTTAGCGGCTCGCCCTGTACATTCTCTGGCATTATATGACGACCTTATGGTTTTTTAGGGAGAAAGGATTACCCTATTAAAGCTATTGGTGTGGCACATGGACACTGTCGTCATCTCGTTGGGCGGTTCGATCCTCATTCCAGGCGATGATGATCATATTTTTCTTCGAAAGGTCGCGGACCTGATCAGGGACCTGTGTGAAGAGAGGAGGATCTTCATCGTGTGTGGAGGGGGGAAGATCGCCAGGTATTATATCTCCACTGCAAGAGAGCTGGGCCGTCCGGTCGATGAGCTGGATGAGCTGGGGATAGGTGTCACCAGGCTCAATGCCCGACTTCTCCAGATGGCCCTGGGGGATGTCGCCGTCAATTGCATGCCCACCACGCCAGAAGAGGCTGTGAGCGCATCCGTTGAGGGGAAGGTCGTGGTCATGGGCGGGACCTGCCCAGGGCATACCACCGATGCGGTCTCGGCGATGGTGGCAGAGGCCGCAGGGGCCGACAGGATAGTCAACGGCACCTCTGTGGACGCGGCCTATACCGCAGATCCCAAGAAACACCCTGATGCCAGGCGCATCTCAAGGATGACCTTCAAGGCACTCTATGAATTGGTCAACAAAGGGGCCCATGGCGCGGGCCCATCGGACGTCTTTGACAGGTTAGGTGCGGAGATCGCGATGAGGAACAAGATACCCATCTACATAATAAATGGCAGGGACATTGACGAGCTTAGAAAGGCCGTGCTAGGTCAAGAGGTGAAAGGGACCTACATCGGAGATTGAGCACGATAGCATTATTTTATCCGACCTGCATGTTCCGCCCGATGGATGGGAAAAGCTGGAAAAGGGCCCCTAGGATGGACCGAAAAGGGAAGGTCGATGACCTCACCGAGGCCGGAGCTCTGCTCGGGGCGGTTGGTGGCATCTTCATGGGGGCCTCGGCCCTCGTTCCTTGGGTCGCCGGCGGGGGCAATGACCTATCGGTCTTTGAGATGATCGATGAGAGCAGGGCCTATCTGGTCACATTGGTGATGCAGCTCCTTGCACTCATATGTGCGATGATGTCGGCGATCCTGCTGAGGAGCTCGGACTGGCCAAGGGAGAGGAAGCTTCCGTGGGCCATACCCCTTGTTGTGCTGAACGTCCTTATGATCGTGTTCCTGGCGGTCACCTTGATCATGATGGAGTCTGATTTTTTAGGAAAGGATGGCTTCATTTATGGTGCGGGCCCTTATCTGGGCATATTCGGTATGATGTTCTCCTGGGTGGGGGCGCTCATGTTCGTGCTCGATGCGCGTGAAAGAACATCGCTCCGGCCCACGTCACGCAGCTCTATCAGAATGACACATGCTCCCCCATCAGAGAGCGCCATGGGGTTCGGACATCTTCAATGCCCTTTATGCGGAGAAGAGGTACCTGATGATTCACCCATATGCCCTTATTGCAATGCGGTATTATCAGATGATGCAGCGTCCGCAGAGGACGGTCTTGATGAGGAGGATATCGAGCGCGTCAGGTGAGAAGGTCCGGCAGATCGCTGCTCTCTATGACATGCATGCCCATGTTGGTCGCGACCTCCTTGACCTTCCTGGCCATAGTCCCAGAGAATGACTTTCTGTGGATGTAGACGTTCTCCGTACCGCTCGCCATGGCGGCCCTTTTAAGGATGGCGGCTATCTCTTTGTCGTCCGCACGGTCGAGGGCGTGGCCAGGGACCATATGCCCAAAGGATACCTTCTTCGATAGTGTCAGTTCAGTGAACCTAGGGGCATAATGCCCTCCACCGACCCCGATGACCACTTTGTCGTCCCTTCGCTCGAATGAGAGCAGGCTCGAGGCGATGGCCATGGCGGCCTCTTTGTGCCCCCAATCCTCTTCGGCGCTCCCTATCTCTATGAAGAGAGAGGGGGTCTCGAGCCAAGGTCCATGATGCGTGACCTCGTAAGATACCTTAAAGGGGAGACCGATGGCGTGCCTTGTCAGGGCCCTTAGCAATCCGCTCATGGTCGAGGGGCTGGTTGGAACAAGCTCGCCATCCCTTCCTCCGAACTCCGCCTTGTGGTAGTTACCTATAGGGTGAACGGTCAATGTCCTGATCCCAGAGGCCGCCTTGTGCTTTGAGAGAAAGACAACCTCAGAGATGTCGGACCCTGTATCAAGGGCAAATTCCCTGTCGATGTTATCGGCATGAAGATGCGGGGTTTCGCTCATGGTCAACAGAAGGTCGCCGTTCCTCAGGACCGGATTTCCTCGGAACTCGGCCTCCTTCGTCCAAGAGGTTGCCTCTTGCAATCTTTGAAGGATGTTCATCCCGGCGATGTCGCCGTGACTGGCGATCATTAGGATCATGGAACAACGAATCCCATCGTGACCGATAATCCTTTTGCCAGTTATTATCAAGGTCCACCATTGGTAACGTAACTGTAATGATGTCCCTATTGGTACCCGATATCTCTGAGGGAGCGGTCATCATGGTAAGCGCGGTCACCGTAGGCGAGCGGATAATCCTGCACCTAGCTCAATATTCGAAGTACATTGACAGTTTTGATGCCCCTCCAGAGGTAAGCCAGGACGGCATAGCAGAGGCGATACGTATCTCTAGGGCGCATGCGGCGATAGAGCTGAAGAAGCTCAAAGAGCACGGCGATGTCTTTGAGAAGATGTCCCACATCAAAAAGGGTCCGACAAAGAGGAAGGTCTATTATCTGACCGAGGCCGGTGAGAAGAGGGCCAAGAACCTTAAGGATTACATACAGGGCCAAGGCATCGAGATCGCCCCGCTTTTAGACCTCAAGAAGTGCAAGGGGCCGGAACTGTGGGAATCGACCGCCGAGGAGTTCAGGCCGGTGCTCGGGATGGCATCGGTCTATAGGAAGAAGTTCCGGCGCTGCTGGTTGCCCGAGACGACCATCTCTCTTTTCCCAGAGGACAAGATAGGACGGGTTGAGCTGCCGGAACAGCTAAGAAAAGCGATACAGGCGATGTTGGATGCTGATGCCCTTAGAGAGTATCACTCGGCCGCCGCTGACCATTGGCTCGAGGAAGGGGATTACCGGGAGAGGCTCTATCATCTGCTCCGCTCAGGAAGGATAAAAGAGGCCGAGATGTTGGTCGCCAGTCGTTCGACGATATTGTTGGAGAACAAGGACCCCGACCTGCTATCCCTCCTCATGGAGGTACCAACAAGTTCAGAAAGATACGGTCCGAAGGTTTTACGGGCAAGAGGTGAGACGGCAAGGGCAGTGGGCGACCGGAAAGCGGCGATGGCTATCTCAGAGCAAATGACATCATCGGACGACATCGACCTGAAGGTCGAAGGCCTAAGGCTCAGGGCAAAAGTACTGATGGACTCGGGAGAGGCTGCGCTGGCAATACCTGTCATGACCGATGCTCTTCAGCTTTTCGGAGGGAGGGTGGACGTCCAACTTGAGTGCTTGATGGCCGAGGCGGAGAGCATTGTTGGCAGGCAGAAGGAGGCCCGTGCGAGGTTGGATGGCCTGATGCACCATGAGGCCGTGAGACAGGACCCGGACGCCATCGAGATGATATATTACATGACCGGGAATCTGTTACTGAGGCAGGGCTCTCCGAGCGAGGCGGTCAAATATCTGAGCAAGGCCTTGGGCATGGCCAGACCAGGGGACAAGAGGCTCATCCATGAGACCATGTTCAAGGCCTATGAGGCACTAGGGATGAAAGACAAGGCGAAAGAGCATGCCTCAAAGGCAGGGATCAGAATATCGGGCTCGACCTGAGAGTGTCGACATCGCTGATATAAAGCTCTCTGATGTCCTTCAAGTTCCAACGCAACATCGCCAAACGCTCGAAGCCCAGGCCCCAAGCCAACACAGGATGCCTTATGCCAAGGGGGGCTATGACCTCAGGCCTGAAGACCCCTGCGCCGCCCAGCTCCATCCATTTGCCGTTGTAGTAGACCTCTATCTCAAGGGACGGTTCAGTGTATGGGAACGGGCCTGGTCTGAACCTGATGATGTCGAACCCCATTCGACTATAGAACTCTCTCAGCACCTTGACGAGCATGTCAAAGCTCGCGCCCTCCTCCATTATGATCCCTTCGATCTGCATGAACTCAGGGAGATGCGTGGCATCTATCGCCTCGTTCCTGAATATCCTCCCGATGCTGAAGACCTTGATCGGGGGGTCTGGGTTCTTCGCAAGATATCTTATTGTGTTGACCGTCGTGTGGGTCCTTAAAAGAGCCTTTTCTGCCTCTTCCCTGGACCATCTGTAGCGCCAACCGAGGGACCCTGTGTCCCCGCCGTTCTCGTGCGCGGCCTTGACCTTCTCGACGACAGCCTCGTCCTCAAGGTCCAACTTCGCAGGGTCCTTCACATAGAAAGTGTCCTGCATATCCCTTGCCGGATGGTCCTGAGGTGTGAAGAGCGCGTCCATGTTCCAGAACGCTGCTTGGACGAATTCGTCTTCTATCTCCGTGAACCCCATCTGGATGAATATCCTCCTGATCTCATCACCGATGCGCGTGATCGGATGCTTCTTTGCGGCGTAAAGCGCGGGAGCAAAGGTCCTGATGTCGTATTTTCTCAACGCTACATCTTTCCATTTGCCTGTCTGGATGAGCTCTGGGGTGAGCTGTGCGACCTCTTCCTTCAGCTCGATGCCCATTGATATTATCTGTTTGCCGAGGTCGCTTATGGAAAAGGAGCGGGAGATGACCAGCTTTTCGACGATCAGGTCCTGGCGCGTCTTCAGCTGAGCGATTATGTTCATATCGAGCTCGGTCTCGCATACGTCCTTCTCAGCGAGCATTTTGAGCACCGCCTCGTCTGGCATATCCGATGTCAGGGCTTTCATGCCCAGCTCATTTAGCAAAATCGTGGCCGGTCCGCTTCCTTTCTCGAATGTGACAAGGTTCTTTCTCTTCAACCAACCGATCGCCAGCGATGCGTCGGGCTTCCCTAGGCCCTCCTCCAGCTGCGGGACAGTCGCCCTTCCACCGTTCTTAGCTATCAATTGCAGTGCCCTTCTCTCAGGGAGGCCCTTCTCTAGCACCTCCTTCGATCTGAGGGAGTACCACTTTTTCGCGCTTTCCATTACCTCGATCAATCCTTTGGACTGGAGCCAAGAGGAGGCGTTCATGACCTCTGCTGTGTGCTGGAACGCCCCCACCTCGTAGATCCTCTCCGGCGTGGCGGAGCCGTTCAGCTGGTTCAGCGTCAACAGGACCTTCCGCTCGGTGAAACTAAGGCCTTCCAAGAGCTGCGAGGCGTTCATATGTGGGGGAAAAAGCTCCTCGATATTTCTATCTGCCGTCCCAAGCTTCGGCTGGCTTTATGTCCAGGACCGGGGTCCCATCGAATGCGTCAAGACCTTTCACGGTAAGCACGTTGCCCTTCACTGATAAAAGTTCCACCTCAGTGACACCAATAGGGTTCGGTCTGAAGGGCGACCTCGATGCGAAGACCCCGACCTCGGGGATGGAACGGTCACCCCTTGGATGGAGCCTGAGCTTGAAATCATTCCCTATGTTCCTGTCAAAGACAAATATCACGATGATCCGGTCCGAGCGTTCCAAGCGGAACAGACCGTCCTGCAACGCTTCATCTATCACTATCTCTGAGACCTGGTCCTTGAAGTCTGCCGGACCATTGATTCCGTTTTTCACATGACCGATCGGTCTGATGGTCAGCATCGCTCCCTCAGCATGAAGTCATCTAGACGGTCCTTCGCGGCCTCCCTGCGTTCCTGATGCGCATCCAAGAACTTGATGATCCGCTCGGTCAGGGTCTTCTTGCACTCCCCGCACAGTATCTCCCCCTTCCGGCACCTGTCCGCTAGGTCGTCTACCGCCCTGTCATCCTCCTCAAAGAGATAGAAATTGTACTTGAAGACCGAGCAGACCTCTGGCCTTCCACCGTTCCTTCTCTGTTCTTCGACGGTCACGGCCCCACCGGTGAATGCGTTCCCTATCTTTTTCTTTATTTCCTTAGGTGTGTCAAGGGTGTAGATCGTGCTACCGGGCACTGATGATGACATCTTGTCCCCTCCGGTAAGTCCAGGGAACATCTTTGTATGGAGCAGTGCTGGCTTTGGAAGGCCGAGCAGCGGGGCGACGTCCCTCGTCACGCGGAAGTGCGCATCCTGGTCTATCCCGCATGGGATGACGCACGGTGTGTCCCTGTCATATAATATCTTCTCCATGAAGCAAGGGGCCGCTTGGACACTGGTATAGAATATTTCCCCAAGATTGTTGTCGTTCTCGAACCCGAACACCGCACGGGCGGTGGAGAATGTCACCCTCTTCGCGACCTCCAGGGCCATGGGGTAGAGGGTCTTGATGCATTCTGTATCGACGATTATTTTGGTCTTTTTTGGATCGAAGCCCAACGCTATGACGTCGAGGGCGTTCTCATACGCCATGGCCTTGGTCTCCTTCAATGTGAGCCTGTCGTTGAACAAGAACTTCTCATCATCGGTCATCTGGAAATAGAGATTGGCGCCAAAGGTGTCCTGCAGGTACTTAGTGAATATCCAGGGCATGAGATGGCCCAGATGGATATGGCCCGAAGGCCCTCTGCCTGTATATAGGAAGAACTTGTTCCCCCTGTCGTACTGGTCCAATATCCATTCCATATCCCTCTGGGAGTATACTATCCCGCGCCTTAGAAGTGGATGTAAAGGTCCATACTTCTCAAAACGGGCCAGGAGCTCATCGTCCACTCGCTTCGTTCCAAACCTTACGATCAGCTCGTCATAATCGATGTCGCCCGTGACCTCCCAAGGAGTGACCTTGAAATCGTTCATGCTCTTACCGGTGGGTTCTGGAACGCAATGGCTTTAATAAAAGCTTTTTACAGGGGTCAAGACCTCACAACAACCAAGAACCGGTCTCCGATGATAATATACCTGTGGGCTTATCGCTCTCCTCGGCCGGTGAGCCTGATGATGAAAATATCCAAATACAATCATCATCGGTCTGGTTGAACATACCGGTGTACAGATGGACATTTTGACCGTTCTCCTCATCGCAACTGGCCTGGCCATGGATGCGTTCGCTGTGTCCATAGTCAAAGGAATGACAGTGAGGAACAGAAGAATGAGGACCGGCATGGTGCTGGCCTCGCTTTTCGGTGGTTTCCAGGCCATGATGCCTATACTAGGATGGACCGCCGGTCAAGGATTCAAGGAGTTCATAATGGGCATCGACCATTGGGTGGCGTTCCTTCTCCTTGGTTTCATAGGGATAAAGATGATCTATGACTCATGGGACGGGGATGAGGATGGGGATGGGGATGTCACTTTGACCATGGCCATCCTTTTGGCCATTGCCACGAGCATAGACTCGCTCATGGTGGGCCTCAGCTTCGCATTTCTTGAGACCTCGATCTTATTGCCTGCGATCATAATTGGGACGGTGACCTTCGGTTTTTGTGCGGCGGGGTTCGTTTTTGGAGGTAAGCTAGGGGTGATGGTCGGTAGAGGGGTCAAGATGATAGGCGGGCTTATCCTGATCTTGATCGGCATCAGGATCCTGATAGAGCACATATGGTGATATCCATCCTGGGTGTATGATCTGCTAGGAATCGCCCTTTGATATTCTGCTCGAAAGTTTCATCCCTCCGACGGTCCTCACATGAAATTGAGCTAAGATGGGAAGCATAAGACCAGGGGACCAAGATAAGGACCGTCTCGATAGGTCAAGAAGGATCGATTGGCTCGATGTTGACAAGATCGAAAGGTCGAAATGCGCGGTCGTCGGTGCGGGAGCCCTCGGAAATGAGGTGGTGAAGGACCTTGTCCTCTCTGGCATCAAAGATATTTTGCTCATAGATATGGACCATGTGGTGAGGTCGAATCTCAATCGATGTGTCATGTTCCGTGACATTGATGCCGAGACCAAGGCCATGAAGGTTGATGTTGTGGCGAAGAGGGCTACCGAGATGAACCCTGAGGTCCGATTCAAGGTCCATAAAGGGCGTGTGGAGGAGCTGGATTGGAAGATTTTCAAGGACTATGACCTGATCTTTGGATGCCTGGACAATGTCGCCGCAAGACTTCATGTGAATTCACACTCGTACTATGCTGGGTCGCCCTATATCGATGGAGGCACCGACGGTTCCTCAGGAAAGGTCCAGGTGGTCATCCCCCCAAAGACCCCTTGCCTGCAGTGTGCGATGAACCGAAGCCATTTCAAGGTGCTGGAAAGACGTTACAGCTGTACAGGGACCGACATTGTCTTCCATGAAAGGAGGGTGGCCGCAGAGATCACGACCACCAGCGTCATAGCGGCGATACAGGTGAGAGAGGGTTTGAAGATCCTCTCTGGAAGGGAGGACAGCTGCATCAGGAACGTGATGTATTACAACGGTCTTTTAGGCACGATGGATGAATACGAGACCAGCATCGATCCAAATTGCCCGAACCATCCATGATTATCATTATGTTGAATCTAATCGAAAGTGCCTTAAAAATCCCTACCTTTCCTTTGCCGACGGTGAATTTTTATGAAATTGAAGATAAGGAACGCCGAGACCGGCGGCACGGTGGACATGGAGCTAGAGATGGATAACACCGTACAAGAGATCATAGAGGGTGCGGCTTCATTTTGGAACAAGGAAGAGGGGGCCTACGTCATACGAAAAGGCAAGAAGCTCCTTAGAGGGCAACAGACCGTTGCAGAGGCGGGCATAGTTGACAAAGACGAGCTTGAGCTCATACCAGACCCCGAGGGCGGTGCATGACCCTCCCAGAGGAGATCCTCAGGTCCAGGTTGAAGAACGAGATCTCCTCATGCAAATTAGCCACCAAGGCAGTGATCGATGTATCCGACCCCGAACTGACGGATTTCCCCTTGAAGATCGATGTGACGATCAATCAGCTTCCTGGACCTGTGCTTGAAGGTGGTAGGATATCCTATCGTTACTCCCATAGTTTCAGGATTATTATCGGAAGGGAATATCCCTTTGAGAAGCCCCTGGTCATCTGGAAAACGCCCATATTTCATCCGAACATAATGCAACCTGAGGATGGGGGCCATGTCTGCACCAGGTTGCTTAATGATTGGAACTTCAACTCTACCCTTTTGACTTTCCTAAAAGGGATCGAGTCGCTCCTCCTTGCACCCAACGGGTCAAGCCCTTTTGGGACAGAATCCTGTACATTGGCGGCAGAATTCTTCAATAGGTCCGACCTCAAAACGATGCCATTGGCAAAGACCGTTCAACCAAGGGTGATAAGGAAATGAGGATGAAACCATCGATCACTTCATCCACTATGTTAGAGGTCGAATCGAGGCCAAGGCCACCACCAGAGAGGTGCAGACCGCATAAATGGCTGAATGAAGGGTCCACGCAGATCTTCAAAGATGCCTTGAAGGACGGACTTGAGCTCTACATTTCCAGGTTGGCCGAGGAAAAGATCCGGAACCATGCACTGTCGAGGCGGGAGGAGAGGGTGGAGGTCATGGGATTCATGCTGGGGTCGGTGTACAAGGACCTGTCAGGAACATACACCCTCGTTAGAGATGTCGCAACTACAAGCCTCGATGCGACCTCGGTCAGCGTACGGTTCGAGCGCGACGGTCTTGAGAAGCTCTTCGAGTCGATGGACGACTCATGCTTCAATTATGTCATAGTAGGATGGTACCACTCCCATCCAGGTCATGGTTGCTTCCTTTCGCCGACCGATGTGGAAACCCAGGCAAAGATGTTCAATTGTCCATACCATTCTGCCCTGGTCATAGACCCTGTCAACTCTGAGATAGCGGCATTCCATCTCCGTGATGGAGCGGTGGAAGAAAGGCCCTTTGCGATATATTGGGAGGAGTTCCAGAACCCTTATTTTGGTGAGACCGTAAGGGAAAGGAGGAGGAAGAACTCCTGATCACACCCATATGGCATGCCTTTTTCGCAAGGACGCCTCTGTGAGGTTCAATCTCTGCATAAGTACCGGTACAAGAGAGTCCAGCAGGATCGCCGTGGCCACCTCGAACAGCGTCCCTAAAGGGGCCAGCTGTTTCCTCCTCTCATCCCTGCAGGGCGGGATCTCTAGGACGATGCTCGATGCGATGGCGAGCTTTGAATGATATGAAGATGTGACGCTCACGACTGTGGCGCCTATCCTCCTGACGATGTTGGCGGTCTGGACGGCGGACATTGTCTCCCCTGTGTTGGAGATAATGATGACGAGGTCCTCCTTTTCGACTATTGGCGTGGTCATGTCACCGACGAAGTGAACGTCCAAACCCATCTGCACAAGCCTGACCGCGAACGATTTCCCTACCAGGCCAGACCTTCCGACCCCGTAGATGAAGATCTTCTTCACGGAAACGATAGCATCTACGATCTCATCGATCTTGGAATCATCTACCTTCTCTATCGCCGATTGGACCTCTTTAAGGATGAACGCAGAAGTCTCCTTCAATCCTCATCATCTTCCTTTTCTTCATAATCATAATCGTTGTCCTTGGCCTTCGGCTTTTCCTTCTTCCCGACCTTGGAATCTTTTGAGACCTTCTTGGTCAGGATTCGTTCATAGATCACCTTCATGTACATCGCATCATGCTCCAAAAGAGGGGAGCTCGATATTATGGTACAGTCCGGATTCTCCTCTGCTAGATACTCGGCCAATGGCTCGAATCTCAGGTCACCTTTTTTGATAGGTGTGACCCTTTTTTCATTTCCACCCTCATGCTCCACCCCAGCGAAGTGGGTGTAGAAGTGACCTCCAACGTAGGACTCGACCTTATCAAAAAGCTCACCGAAATCCTGCGGCTCTCTCAGGGTACCGTTCTGTCTGGCATGGAGATGGGCGAAGTTGAGCACCGGGACAATGCCTTCTACATCATCGGCCAGCTCCAAGAGCTCCTCAAGGCTGCCAAATACCTCCTGTCTTCCTGAGGTCTCAAAGCCAAGCTTAGGTTTCAGCTTGTTCCTGCTCCAAAAGTCCATTATGTCCTCTATGTTCTCTTTGATGACCTTGTAGGCCTGCCGCTTGCTCATTTTTTCAGGGTCGCCATAAAGACCGATATGGGATACGACCATCGTCCCTTCCATCTGGTTGGTCAATAGGCCCGCCCACCTGATCGAGTCGATGCTCTTCTGCGTGAGCTCGTTGCCTGAGGTCAGGTCCATATAATATGGGGTATGCATCGTGAGCTCGACGTCCAGCTCCTTGCCCATTTTTCCGAGGATCTTCAGCTCCTTGAAGTTCTGTACCAGGCCTGACGCAAGAGTGATCAGGCTGTCGTCGGCCTTGATCTTCTCATTGATGTTCGTGATGACCGTTTCCTTCTTCTTGACGGTCCGCATGATCTCGATTATGAGGTCGCTCTCGACCTCCAAAGGGGTCATCCCGACCTCCTCATCATCAGGCATCCTCTCGATGACATTGACGCGGACCATCTGGACCTCCATGGCATTGAGGCCTAGGTTGTGAACGTCCTCGATTCCATCCTTCAACGTCCTTCCTTTACAAGAAAGAGGTATCCCTGCTGGACCAAAACGTATCATCAGACTACCCCGGGGTGGGCTTTACCCTATGACGAATGTATTATTTAACACATCCATGCTTATATATTTTATTAATCTTTTTTTTATATAAAATTCAAACGGGCTTCTCCAGTTTTTATTCTGAAATAAGATGAGGATCCGATATCATGGATGTCCTATTCTTGATCCGATGTTCGGGAACAAATCAATTATTACCCCTTCGATGAATCCTCAGAGAGGAATGGGAGAAATGGCGGAACAAGGAGCGACCATTGATCGGAAGATCGCTGACTGGGAGTCAAAGCTAATCGACATGAGCCTGAAGAACAGGCTTCTCAACTATAAGTTGACCAAATCCGGGACGATCGTCCTGAAGCATCCAGAGATGAGACGTATATTCGAGGATATCGTCCTCGAGAAAAAGGTCATGTACCTTCAATGTGAAAAGATGCGGGACGATTTCTTGGAGGACCAGTCTGGTGGAAGGGAGTGCGATCTGCATAACGATCTTGGTCTCACCGATGATAGGTTGCTCCCCTCGACCTTGAACCCGAACACAGAAAGGGTGCTTAAGAACCTCCGGTCGAGGTCTGCCCTATTTCAAAGGGAACGGGGCATTAATGCCCTATATATCACATTCGGGTCGCTGATATGGAAGGATGATAAGGACGATGTTCATCTGGCCCCCCTTCTGTTGGCACCAATAAAAATATCGAAGAAGGGTCTCGTCGCGCCTTATTCCATACAAATGTCTGATGGAGATCTTGTCCTCAATCCGGCGCTGGTGTTGAAGGTCAGGAGGGAGATGGGGGTAGAACTTCCGCCCGCCCCTGAGGATCTGACAGGTTTTGACCTCTTGAAATACCTTGATTCCTTGGCGTCGGCCCTGATGAGGAGGACCGGGTGGAACGTGCAGATAGGGGCCCCGATGATCGGCCTCTTCATGTTCGCCAAGATCGTTATCTACAATGATATGAAGGTCTGCAACCAGCAGATAAAAGAGCATCCTTTGTTGAGGGCCTTGGCGGGTGACCTTTCCAAGGTCCCTCGGTTGGATGATGGGCAGACCAACCTCGATCCAGACCCCCTTAGATCTTTCAATGTGCTCGAAGCAGATTCAAGCCAGCAGGAAGCGGTTGATGCGGTAATGAGGGGAGAGAGCATGGTGCTCATCGGACCCCCAGGAACAGGAAAGAGCCAGACCATAGCCAATATCATATCGAACTCCTTGGCGTCAGGTAAGACCGTTCTGTTCGTGGCAGAGAAGATGGCAGCACTGGAGGTTGTAAAAAGACGATTGGACGCGTGTGGTCTCGGCGATTTCTGCCTTGAGCTTCACTCAGGGAATCCAGGAAAGCAGGATGTCCTGGAGAGCATGATGAGACCGCTCGAGATGCAGCCTCCTGTCGTCGACGGGCAGGACGAGTTCAAGCTCAACCAGCTTAGGAATGTGATGGAGGATCTGAGGTCATATTTCAATGCGCTGCATACCCCTCAAGGGGGGTTGGCCATGACGCCGTTCTCGGTTTACAGCGAGCTTGCCTCGCTCTATGGCCATCCACAGCTCCTCTTTGATGTCCGTGAGCCTCTAGATATGACGCAGGAGCGCCTGGACCGTGCCGAAGGCGCGATAACCAGATTGATATCTTTGAAGACGGTCGTCACCCAGCAGGATTCGCATCCCTGGAGGGACTGCGATCTTAAGGACCTCGGCCCCGCCGAGCAGAGCGACCTGCTCGTACGTCTCCAGGACGTCGCAGAAGAGATCGCGAGGCTCCGCGGTATCGCTGAGAGCTTCTGCCCTAAAGCTGGACTGCCTGTCCCGACATCTCTTGACGCATATCGCAAGTTCGCGTCATTGATGTCCGCCGCCGGCGCATCGCCTTTACCACCAAAGAACTGGTTCTTGAAAGGAGAGGCCTCACGCCTTCTGGACATCGCGATGAGATTGCTGACCGCCAAAGATGAGGTCTCATCGACCGAGTCGCAGCTCCTCTCACGTTACAAGAGGGAATTCCTTGACTTCGATGGGGCGGCCTATGCGGAAAGGTTCGAGGGCCGATATAGGAGCTTCCTGAGGATGTTCAACCGCTCTTATCGCAAGGACATGCAGGCCCTCAGGTCTCTGTCCATTGTAGGAAAGATCGGGTACCGTGAGGCCAAGAACGATGTCCTAACGCTCAGGAAATATCAGCGTGCCAAGGCCCTCTTGGACGATGTGGATGTACATGGGGAAGAATGGTTCGGCAGATATAACAAGGACCTATGGATGGACAGCGGGCCGATGATCTCGGCGCTCCGGTGGACGAAGGCTTTCATAGAGATGCCCGGGTACGATGACCGGTGGACCTCATCGGTGGCAGAGGGGGCGGAACTGAGGGAGGACGTGGTCCGAGATGGGCCTGCGGCATTGAAGGCGATGAGAGAGCTGGACCTTGCTCTGGGCTCTGCTCGTAACATGTTCGCGGACGGGCTGAGGGGGCTCGATGGGTCGACGGACATCGATAAGGTCATGAGGTTCGCGACGGAGCATGTGGCAGCAAGTTCGAAGCTCAGCGAATGGGTGGAGCTAAGGAGAGCCGAGAGGACGTTGAGGAACGAGGGTCTCGGTGCACTCTTCGACGAGGTCGTTAAAAGACGGCCAGAGATGTCCGACCTGAAGGCGATGTTCAGGAGGAGGTTGTTCCAGCTTTGGCTGCAGGAACTGCATTCGAAGGACGCGGTGCTGGGCAGGTTCAGCTCATCAGAGCATATGGAGAAGGTATCCAGGTACAAGCAGTTGGACAAGGAGTCGATCTCGGTCGCCAGGGCGAGGGTCCGCTCCATCCTTTACTCCAGGCTGAGGGAGATGAGGATGAGCTCGGATGATAAATGGCGCTCTGAGGAAGGTTACCTCAACGGGCTCAGAGGCATGAAGAGACGACCTACGGTGAGAGAGATGCTGGCAAGATGCCCCACCGTGATAAGGGTCGCCAAGCCTTGTCTGATGATGAGCCCCATAACGGTCAGCCAGTTCTTGGCCCCGCCGGTGAATGGACCTCAGTTCGATGTCGTGATATTCGATGAGGCCTCGCAGGTGGTCCCAGAGGATGCTGTCTGCTGCATAGCGAGAGGGAGGCAGATCGTCATTGTGGGTGACAACAGGCAGTTACCCCCGACAAGGTTCTTTGACAGGCTTGTGGAGATGAACGGGGAAGGGGAGCTAGAGGATTTGGAGAGCATCCTCGATGCTTGTGGGACCATCGGCCTGAGGCAGAAGATGTTGCTTTGGCATTACCGGTCGAGACAGGAGCCGCTCATCTCGTTCTCGAACAGGACCCTTTATGATGGTAAGCTGTTCACCATGCCGTCGGCAGACCCTGGCAAACATGGAGAGGGGATCGAGCTGATCTATGTGAAGGATGGTGTGTACGACAGAGGCGGAAGGAGGGATAATGGGATAGAGGCTGGAGTGGTGGCGGACATGGTCATAGAGCAATTCCTTTCGCATCCTGACCTGTCGCTAGGGGTCGTGGCGTTCAGCCAGGCACAGCAGGAGGCCATTGAGGACAGATTGGAGTACAAGGTCAAGACGATGATCAAGGAGAACCCAGATCTTGGACGACTGTTCGACGAGGACGTCCCAGAACCTTTCTTCGTGAAGAACCTTGAGAACGTACAGGGGGACGAGCGGGACGTGATGATCTTCTCTGTAGGATATGGAAAGGACGATAAGGGCGTGATGACCATGAACTTCGGGCCTTTGAACCAGGAAGGCGGGGCTCGGAGGTTGAACGTGGCCATCACGAGGGCGAGGAGGAGCGTCAAGGTCGTGTCCTCGATCCGCTCGTCGGACATCCAGGTCGGAAGGGATGGTCCAGCTGGTGTGGTGCTCCTGAAAGAGTACCTCGACCATGCGGAGTCAAGAGGAGCGAAGACGATGCCACCGAAGGGGTCCGCGTTGCCACAGTCCAAGCTCGAGGAGTCCATCGCGGAGGCGCTGGAGGCCAGAGGATATCACGTTGTAAGGAGCATTGGGACATCATCGATGAAGGTGGACCTGGGGGTAAAGGACCCTTCAAAGGAAGGGAGGTTCCTGCTAGGGATATTATGCGATGGGGCATCATACAAGGCCGGGCGCAGCGTGCGCGACCGAGAGATAGTAAGGGAGGCGGTCCTCAATAACCTTGGTTGGCGGACGGTACGGGTCTGGTCAAGGGACTGGGCGCTGGAGAGGGAGCGGACCTTGGAGCGATTGGAGGAGGCGATAAGGGCGGCTCAGCACGAAACGAGAAGCGATCTGCTATGACGCGCTGGCTCTACGTCCCCTGACAAGCTGCTGACTAGGAAAGGTATTTTAACCCCCTCTCTATTAGTGCCGCTTACCAATGTCGGGAGAGTCAGACAAATGACACCAAAGAAGACTGATCCGAACCTGGTTGCCCTTATCGATGATCTGAAGAGGTCCTCGAGGGAGAACGGGGCGGAGATCTGGCGAGACATTGCTCTGAGACTCGAGAAGCCCAAGGCGAATTGGGCAGAGGTCAACCTGAGCAAGTTGGAGCGATACACCACCGACGGCGATGTCATCGTCGTGGCCGGAAAGGTGTTGGGGGCTGGCAGCATCAACAAGAAGGTGACTGTGGCTGCATATGATTTCTCTGAGTCCGCGAGGAAGAAGATCGCGGCCGCCGGCGGCAAGGGCATCAGCCTGATGGACCTTGTGAAGATGAGGCCGAACGGCGCAGGCGTCAAGATGCTGAGGTGACCTGGATGATCTATATAGACGCAGAGAGACATGTGGCAGGAAGGCTTGCGACCACCGTGGCGCATCAGCTTGTAAAGGGTGAGTCGGTCGTCATAGTGAACGCCGAGAAGGCCATCATCACGGGGGACCGTGATAAGATCTTTGAGAAGTATAAGCAGAAGCGGGACAGGGGTTATGACCACTCCGGTCCCTTCTACCCGAGGCGTGCTGACCTCATCCTGAAGCGCATGGTCAGAGGGATGCTCCCCTATGACCGCCCGAATGGAAGGGCCGCCTATAAGAGGCTCAAGATCTATGTCGGTGTACCGCCCGAGTTCGCGGATATGAAGTTCGAGAAGGTCCCGAGCGCTACCAAGATCAACACAGAGAAATACATCTTCGTCGGCGAGGTAGCGGAGTTCCTGGGCTCCAAGGTGAGGTGAGAACATGGCAAAGGTCATCAACACGAGCGGAAAGAGGAAGACGGCCGTTGCTCGCGCCGTGTGCGTCGAGGGCACAGGCAAGCTGCGCATCAACTCGGTCCCGATCGAGGCATGGCAGCCTGAGCTCGCCCGGCTTAAGATAATGGAGCCTATGGTCCTTCTGGGCGAGAAGGCGGCGAAGTTGGACATCGACGTCAACGTTTCCGGTGGCGGCGTGATGGGCCAGGCAGAGGCCTCAAGGACCGCGATCGCAAAGGCGATAGTGGAGTACTACGGCGATGAGGAGCTGGAGAAGGCGGTCAAGCAGTTCGACAGGTCCATGCTCATCTCCGATATCAGGAGAAAGCTGCCGAAGAAGCCACTGGGCCGTGGTGCCAGAAAGAAGAGGCAGAAGTCCTACAGGTGAGCAGGCATGATAATACCGGTGAGATGTTTCACGTGCGGCAAGGTCATCGGAAGCTCATACCAGACCTTCGTCAAGAGGGTGCAGATGGGGGAGGACCCGAAGGAAGTGCTGGACGACCTGGGCCTGAAGCGCTATTGCTGCAGGCGCATGATCATCTCGCACTCGGACCTGCTCGAGGAGCTTATCCCTCTGGGCTAAACGCTTTATCAACCCCGATTTTTTCAAGGGTCTGTGGGGTAGCTTGGTATCCTTCCAGCTTGGGGTGCTGGTGACTCCGGTTCAAATCCGGACAGACCCACTTGAACATCGATTAATTTGGTGTCGTAAATTTTCAGCGGCAGGTCACTATCCTATTCGCACATTAAATATCATCTTACACCCCCCACCTTTAAGTGGTTCACCCCCACGCATGTGGGGAATACATTGTTCCTCAAGGTGTACGAGGACAGGCTGGCGGTTCACCCCCACGCATGTGGGGAATACATATTCCTCATATCGATACCATTGATACTACTCGGTTCACCCCCACGCATGTGGGGAATACTATCATGAAAGTCCCGAACATTCTCTCGGCATCGGTTCACCCCCACGCATGTGGGGAATACAACTGCGCCTCGCTCCCCGAGGGATAATGGTTCGGTTCACCCCCACGCATGTGGGGAATACGCCTTGGTCAGGCCGGACAACGAGTGGCTGCACCGGTTCACCCCCACGCATGTGGGGAATACGCAGCGCCGCGCCAAAAAGGGGGGGTCGATTTCGGTTCACCCCCACGCATGTGGGGAATACTTCTTATGCAGCTCGAGCTCCCGTTCTATTGCCGGTTCACCCCCACGCATGTGGGGAATACTTCTACTCCTCGCTGTTCAGGCAGCTGATATTCGGTTCACCCCCACGCATGTGGGGAATACCGTGGGCCGGTTCCTTCGATTTGGAGTTCTGTCGGTTCACCCCCACGCATGTGGGGAATACTACCGTGGTAATCGATATCCATACGTTCATTTCGGTTCACCCCCACGCATGTGGGGAATACACGTTGGAGCCATGCAGGTCCCGCCGCAGCTCCGGTTCACCCCCACGCATGTGGGGAATACACGCGTTCCAACGCTCGGACTCGATGATATACACGGTTCACCCCCACGCATGTGGGGAATACATGGTCAAATACTATACAAAGGACGAGATTTTCCGGTTCACCCCCACGCATGTGGGGAATACTGGAGTCGGACGTCTTTGAGATGGAAAGTACCCGGTTCACCCCCACGCATGTGGGGAATACGGAAGTCCTCGCTGGTGGCGCCTCCGAACTTCATGGTTCACCCCCACGCATGTGGGGAATACTCCCTTCTCGGATGGAGTCCCCTATCATTCCTCGGTTCACCCCCACGCATGTGGGGAATACTTTTATGAAAGCTCAAAGTGGAGCGTATAAACTCGGTTCACCCCCACGCATGTGGGGAATACTTGATGCCTTGCTCGGTGGCTCGTTCCATCCACGGTTCACCCCCACGCATGTGGGGAATACGGTAATGTAGATGATATAAGTATGATAGATATCGGTTCACCCCCACGCATGTGGGGAATACGGCTTGATGCCCAGCTTGACATCCGAACAATTCGGTTCACCCCCACGCATGTGGGGAATACTTTCCGTTCCATACCCAGATACCACTAGGACTTGGTTCACCCCCACGCATGTGGGGAATACAATGTCGAATGAGTTTTATCCTCATATGCATCCGGTTCACCCCCACGCATGTGGGGAATACCTCCTCGCTCATCGCTTCACCGCCTTGCGGGTCGGTTCACCCCCACGCATGTGGGGAATACAACTCCCAGGTATAATTGACGGTTATCGATGCGGGTTCACCCCCACGCATGTGGGGAATACGGATGATGATATGCTGGATGATGACCGATCCTCGGTTCACCCCCACGCATGTGGGGAATACAAATCCATTTGTCGCCCAAGGTGTCGTGTAGACCGGTTCACCCCCACGCATGTGGGGAATACGACTGTCTGAGCAAGGGGGATGTGAATGGTCCGCGGTTCACCCCCACGCATGTGGGGAATACGTTAATCCTATCCAGTGTCTGAAGGACTACTTCGGGTTCACCCCCACGCATGTGGGGAATACGACATATTCCACGCCTTCTCAGGAGATGACCACGGTTCACCCCCACGCATGTGGGGAATACATTATGCCGTATCGTTGAAGCAATGCGGTCCTCGGTTCACCCCCACGCATGTGGGGAATACTGTTGGATATCTTTTTCTAACATCGGACAATGCGGTTCACCCCCACGCATGTGGGGAATACTAGTCTGGATGGGACGCTCTCCATAATTGTGCCGGTTCACCCCCACGCATGTGGGGAATACGATATTGACTAGTGTTATGTGTGCTGACTGTTACGGTTCACCCCCACGCATGTGGGGAATACGTGACAACTGAGCTGTGTCACTTGACTGTCATCGGTTCACCCCCACGCATGTGGGGAATACTATGTCGTCAAACCAATCGTACAATCTCGAACCGGTTCACCCCCACGCATGTGGGGAATACATCTCGGCGACCTAGACAATTATAACACCTATCGGTTCACCCCCACGCATGTGGGGAATACTGCGTTTTGCTTCAGCGTCGATCTCATCTATCCGGTTCACCCCCACGCATGTGGGGAATACGTTGATCTTATGTATCTGGTCCCACACCATCTCCGGTTCACCCCCACGCATGTGGGGAATACCCGTATCCTACGTATTTATAGGAATGGCCGGTCGGTTCACCCCCACGCATGTGGGGAATACTCATTTATAAACATTATGTAAATTAGAATATTTATGATTCGATGTCTTTAACTAATATTAATCCATCCAAATCGACAAATTTTTTTGATTTTAAACCATAAGCTCTCGCTGAGAATCCCTGTTCGTTATTAGAATTCCATATCTGAATGACGCTCCCAAATTTTTTTGATTCCAAACATTTGTCCCATAGTTTGTCTCTGACCTCTCCAGATACTTTACCAATAAAAACCCCTGTACGTGGCTCAATCATCCATCTAGATAATTCTCCTCTCAAAGACTGAGGTACAGATTCTAAAATCATTATCAACATGGTTTGCCCGTCTTTACTGATTCATAATTCCATAGAGGCCCAGGGAGAGCTGCATCTGAATCATAATCGTTTTCTGATAATTCTTCATCGTCTCCGATATCAAGAATGGTTTCAATATCATCTACTATTCTGGATAATAAATGATTCTCACGAATTAAATCTCTCATACGTATTCTTACATCCCTCTCCAAGGTTGGACCTGGATTTACAGCTTTTTCAAATGCAATTGGGATGCACAAATCAGTCTTGTATAAATCTGCCACATCATATACAAACGATAATTGTTTCCCTGTGTGGATGAATCCTAATCCCGGTGAGTATCCCAAGGAAACTATAGCTGCATGACATAGACCGTACAGGCATGAATTAGCTGCTGAAAGAGCCCTATTTACTGGATCTGCATTGCTCCAGTTCTTCCTTTCATAATTTCTACCATACCATTCAACACCATATTTTTTACTTGCTCTATAATATGCACCTCTTACCCTGATGCCCTCTTTTCCCCTTAATTCATCCACTGTCAGACCATCGATTTCCTCCCCTTTGAATCTTATCTGATACATGCGTTTGACGACCTCAAGCCTTTTTATTGGATCGATACACATCTCCGCTTGGAATAGTAACCTTCTTGAGGAGCGTGTCTCTCCTGAACCATGAGCATAGAATCGAACCCCCTCTTCCCCACACCAAATGACCAAACAACCATTATCTGCAATTGTCTTAATCGCCTCATGGGTTATGCTTGTTCCTGGCCCAAGCATTATTAGGCTTAATGATGCGCAGGGAATCTTAACCAAACCTTCCAAATCTCTGCAAGCTATGGCATTCTCTGATTGGTCTATACGGCAATGTTCCAGATATAAATAACTAAGACCATCACGAAATTTGGGCAACTCGTGCAGATCTCGAATCCTCATACTTTACCATTCACCCTGGCTAAAGACAATAAACCAAACCCTAACCCTTTCGCAGTTCCCACACCAGATTTTAAAGTTGCCATAAATGTTTGGGGTTCTCGGACCCTCAATATACCATCAAATTGAACACCGTAGAAGCTTAAAGTAATCGGTTTTTCCCCTTTTTGGCCTCGTATAAAGCCCATGGGTGTATGCAATTCACTAATTACCTCAAAACCGCCATTTTCAGCTTTGCGTTTTAACCAATTGCTCTGCTCAGAATCGTCAATGATTCCGAGACGAGTTCCATTTCTTTTTATGGTTGGATTTGCTAAAATTCTATAACGATATTTCTCTCCCTTGTTGAAGTACAATTCTACTTCTTTAAACCTAGGTGGGATTGAAAAATAATCATCTGGAACTGTAATCTTGTTCCAGTTCGGGCACTTTTCAGATTGAATCAAAATTGAACATTCACCAAATTTTCCAGTGCCTTCCACCCTGAAGAGTACTCTGCCCGGCCCGCCTTTTTCTGCCTCGGGGAATGCTTTCATTAGGGTCCGATGTAATTCATATCGATTATCCATTTCCTTAAGCACCTGCATACAGCGAGGATTTAAACAAAGCTGAGAGAAAAATAACTTCATTTATTCACCTTGCCTTCACAGAGATATCTCCATTCATTACGCACATATCTGACTTTAAATTGGCGTTTAGCAAAAGATAGCGGGACATCCCAACGCGGCTCTCCATCTCCAGATGATGATTCAATTATTATTCTTACCTTTTTTTTATCTTTTAAATTTAATTTCTCTAACGCGAATTCTACGACGGGTTCAACTCCGCCTGACCAAATTTTATCTTCAAAAAGAACGGGGGCACTTGGTATGAATGATTTTCTTCCCAAATAAATCCCCCATTTGGGATTCTTTAACGCTCTAAGCAATTCATTTACTAAGGCATCATCCCCTTCTAAGAAAACTAAGAAACAGGCATCGGCTAGATAATAACGATTGGAAATGACAGTATCTTTTCTATTTGGATTATTTGCCTTAGGTACATTTAATGTTGTATGAAAATCCCTGGCAATCTTCCCTTCCCTAACCGTCAATACAGTCATTCGTAAAGAACATAAATCTTCAAGATTGGCATTTCTAGGACGTCCAAGGGCAGCACATAATATGCCAATGACCCCGCTTTTTGAAGGTTCGATGCCAGTATCTCTCTCGGTAAAGTGGCTATAGGTCCCCCAAGATTGCATCGGACCTTCAAGCCTTAAGATAATTACGCCCATTTGATTGCCCCAACCACTTTTCTCAACAAACTGTCAATATTTGGTTCTTTAATTGCTCCGTGCCTTATTAGATTGTATAGTAGGGGGTCTCCCAGTGCCAATGCACCAATAAATCTAATCCCATCTTTGCCATAAACATCATAAATATTTCCAGCATATTTATCTAATTGATCAATACTGAGATCGATCAATGATTTTTCTTCACTTGGATGGACAGGGTTCACAAATGCGTTTGTTAGGGACGTGGGTTGCCCTTCCTCTCTAACAATTATCAAAACGAGACTGGGTGGGTCATGAGCGGCCATGGATGTTTGTTTCCCAGATGGGACAGCTATCACAGATGCTTTAATAAAGGCCTCCAATGTTGCTTTACAAAGTTCAATATCTCCTCTTAAATTCTCTTTTAGTTGAGGGATGTTGATGGCACTGTAACGATAATAACAGGCGCTGGTGAAATCGATTGTTCCCATCATGCCTGCGCCATTATCTTCTTTTGATTGTAAATCGTCCACCGCTGCATAGAAATCCATTTCCATATTCATGATGTTTGTAGATATGGCATGAGCAATCTGGCAGGCGGCATCAACATTCCAAGACGCTCCTTCTGCGACCATTCTACCAAACAACGCAATATCAGGAGATACTTTGACGATTTCACTTTTTTTAATCAGATCGGAGCATTTCTTATCAAAAGAATTTTTTTCATTATTCTTCTCATTCTTATTTTCTTTTAATGAATTTTCATTCATCAATTTTACGAGTTCGTCCCAATTTTCATTTATCATATTTAATAATAAATCTATCTCTTCATTACTTATAAACAGAAGTGTTTTACTCTTTCCCTTATCAAGTTCACCAAATATGTTTTTGACTATTTCTTGCGCCAATTTTGAAGCGGAACTTGGGTCTCTTCCATTTTCAATTAACTTCTCCGTCAATTTTTTTGGTAACAATTTAGTTCTGACTGCAAGATTGTTTTTCAAGGTGTTCTTAAATACATCATTCATACGAATTGCTCTCTTAAAACATTGACTTGATATACGAGCCCTACGATATCCACCAAACTCACAATCTTTAGGGGAGTTGGTATCATCTCTGTTCAGACAGCTTGGCCCAAAATTCTGTACAATGTGCATTTCTATAAACATCGCATCATTCTCCTCAATTTCAAATCATCAATAAGAACTGGCATTCCCCCAAAATGATTTTGCCCAATTTTTTTGCACATAACTGTCCCGATCATTCCAATTTTCTAGATCCTCCAATAATTGTAACCAATTTATTCCGATATCTTCAGATTTGGCCAAAGATATGGCCTGCCTAAGACGGCCATATAAATCATCCTTGTGAGCACGCAAAATTGCTACAAATCTTTTTTCTATATTCATGCTTTCTTTCTTTTGTTGTAATTCGCGAAACGTATTTCCCAAATTTCCGTGGTCTGAGATTTCTGGATGCATGCTGAATAACGCTGCTATCTCAAAATATACTTTCTCTCTCCATTTAGACATCCCAGGTGGCAATTGAGGTAATATTATTGGATAAAGTTGAGGCATATTTTCTGGATTCCCTTTTGTACCTTTCCGTAAAGTTGCTAAATGGCTACGTTTTTCTTGTTCCTTCAATGATATTAAAAAATCTACAAACAACAACCTTTCATCTTTGAATTTTTTTTCCAAAGCGACTCACCTCAAATATTTTTTATTTCCAATTTTAAATTTTTATAAAACTTCAATCTTGTTGTCACCAAAGCCTTGAGATTCTTTGGATTGACTTCCAAACTCCTTGAATATTCTTCAAAACATTCTTTTGCATTTTTATGGACTGTTTCAACAAACCATTTTTTTAGCATCTCATTCCGTTGATGGGCTCCCTTTGGCAATTCTTCACTGGCTAATTGATCCATCAATTCATAGAATTGACTCTCCAATCTAGACCAATAAACCCTTTCCACATTCAAGCTATCCCTCGATGATTTAATTTGTTTATGATTAGCATCCGAACCATTATTAATAGTTAAATTGTCTATTGCTTTCCTCAATATATTGCCTGCAGCCTCACAATTTTTTATTGCAAGGTCCATTTCAGATAAGAGCGAATTATCCACAATAAATTTCGAAGGTAAAGGTATAATCGATTGGGACCATTGATTAATTTTTGCCTCATTGTTATAAAGACCTAGAATTTCAAGACCTAATCTAGCATCTTTTTTTAATATCCCTCTATTTATTAATAGACTAACAGTATCGATTGTCTTCGGCATTATAATTTGACCGGGCACAGAGTGCAATAAAGCTGGCAGAGAACGCCATTGGGATTTTGAGATATCTAATTTTTCCGGCCTTATGCCTGACTTCTTGTTGTAAACATATGGTACCATAGGGTCTCTAATAATTTGTTTTGACAAGTCACCTAGTTCAACCCCCTGGGAAAAATACATTCTACTTACTGAGATATTACCATTACCTAATTCCGGCAGTAATCGTATAGCTCTCGACTGCCAGGTATAATAATCCAGCAACCCTCTAACTTCTCTCTTCGTACTGGCTGCCGAGGGTTGATCTGCCTCCCATGCGGGAAGATCAAAATCACTAAACCCCGAGGCCCCTGTCAATAATACCTTTGGTTGCTTAGAGTCGTAATTGATTAAATTCAGTCTGATAGTTTCTCCAAGATTTTTCCCTTTTAATACCAAGGGTACCTTTCCAACCAAAGGTGCGTCCCTGAAATTATCGGCTGTAGAGCTTTTTCCCCCTCCTACCGCATAAGATTGGTTTGCTAATAGTAATAAGGCAGACTCGGCGGGACTTATTGAAAAAATATCTTCATCAAAACTGTGATCGAATAAAGTTGCGTTATTATGGCTTGCCTTCTCATGCATTAACTTCCGTATTGTAGTAGGTGAACCTACTCTGAATTGAGGAACTTGATAAAATGGACGCTCTTCATCGAAGATGTCGAAGCGATGTTTCCAAGTGTTAAGATAGTCAATAATCTTTTTAATATCAAGACCGTTTTTCCAGATTTTAGACAACATTAATGTATCTCTAGGTTCCTCACATCTTTCTACGATTGTAATCAACAGACGATAAACGGCCATTCTGACCAATGGGGAATGGTGCCTTATATCGAATATCTGTTCATGAAAGTTAAAAATTTCTTCTAAACTAACACATTTTATTTTACCGTCTAATAACTCACAAGGTATCCAACTTTCATGAACGAGATTATAACTGGCCTGCAACAATGGTCCTCCTTCTATTCTATTAGTATTCCTAAATCCTCATCGAGTATAATGAACGCGCCTTCGCACCTATAAGTAAATCTGCCTTTCATTTCGTTTTCAGAAAAAATGAGGGGCTTATGATTTTTTAAAATTACATTTTTTTTCCATGAATCAGGAGTTTCTACATTCTTGTTAAAATGGCATATCACATATGGATTATTTATTGAAACGGCTCGCAACAGCAATCGAGCGACATTGTTGTCGCTGGTGTCATTAATATCTGCTAAAATTTCACCGAAACGATCTACGTACACATTAGTTCCGATTTTAAACAGACAAATTAAGTTGATTGATGGTGAACTAATTCTTGTCAAAGCCTGTAGGGATTGATGTATATTTTGGTTGTCCTCCTCTAAATATTCCAATGGGAATGATATTAAATCGCGATAGTCTGGAGGAAAAATAATATTTTTCTCGGCCAATGCTTTATACTCTTCCCTTACCTTTAAATATTCCTTCTCGGCAACTTCAAAATCTTCACACCATTCCAAAGGCATTTTTGGTGCTATTTTACCGTACACAGCCTCTACAAGATTGTCAATATCGTTTGGAATAATTATTTTAGATAGGCTATTGAGCACGGCCATGGTACGCATGAGTACATAATTAGAATATATTTTCGAAGTGTCCCCAAAATCAATTTTCCCTTTGTAATTAACGAGCGGTTTGATGATGAATGCTCTCGGCTCTCTAAGGATTTTAGGACGGTTTTTTCTTTCATGGCGATGCAATCTCCCAAATCTTTGTAATAATAAATCAATTGGTGCCAGCTGTGTAATTATCACATCGAAATCTAAGTCAAGGCTTTGTTCAACGATTTGAGTAGTGACTAATATACATTTTCGATTAGCATCTCTCTCATTTTTACCATACAAAGATAAACAGATTTTTTCACGGTTGGCACGATCTTCATAAGGAAAACGCGAATGCAACAAGTAAATTTCAATATCTTTCTCAATCACTAATTTAAAGGCCTGATAAACTGATTGGGCATACTTCACAGTGTTGCATAATACCGCTATGAATCCACCGGATGATATTTGCTGTAGAGCTTTTTCAACTATTTTCTCTATATCATCTGGTAACCATTGAAGACTGATGTTTAATGTATTTCTAATTCCTAACTCAGAAGCAGAAGGGAAATGATGCATCTGCGTGTGACTTTCCAATACTATAGTTAATCTGGGATATTTTTCATATAAAAAGTCGTGTGTTTCACCCCCATACGCAGCTATAAGATTGCTTAAACGTTCCTTAGGGAGAGTCGCGGATAAAATTATTACATTTGATCCTAAAGCGGATAACCATTCCAACTCCCTTTCCAAAATTTGAGACATGTAAACATCGTAGGCGTGGACCTCATCAAAAATTACGGTCTTTCCAGCCATCCCAAATAATCGAACAAAAAAGTGCTTGGTTGGCATCACACCTAAAAATGTCTGATCAATAGTACCTGCTCCAAATGGAGATAATAAACCCCGCTTCCGATATGTAAACCACTCTGATATGGAAAGAGAATCTTCAATTTCATCGAGAATATTTGTCACTGATAGGGTTAGGTGGCGATTTGATATGACGGCGTGACCGTGGACCAATGCAATATTTCGTTTTATGGTGATCGGTATACTTAAAAAATAATCTTGGAGTCTTTGGAACATTTGATTTGCAGTGGCCATCGTTGGTAAAGCAAGATATAGACCAGAATTTCCTGTTCTGTAATTCCAGTTCTCCATTAAATATAATGCTGCTTCAGTCTTTCCCTCCCCCATCGGGGCTTCGATAATAACCATGCCTGGTCTACTCAGCATATTTGATATGTTTTCCACCTCGACCTGCAAAGGGAAAGGCGTCTCAATTTTAGGGAACAACTCACGAAAAGTATTTGGTACATGAAATTCTTGGATTTCAGGCCAATTTAGTGCAGTCAAGGCATTCTTGGCTTGGATTTTGGATTTTTCAGCATAATCTTTCGGAGATAGTATTTCTTGTTTGTATGGAAAGAATTCTTCAGATGATGCTATCCAATCAGCTACCGAAATTATACCGCTGATAATAATCAAAAAGGGGTTTGTGAAATCTTGCTCAAGAATATGTGGTTTCGAGATGCAATCACCTAAATATAAATCAGAGAGATTTTGCAAAAATGAAGATCTTATCTCTCTCCAGGAATTGTCTCCTAAATCATTATAATCAATATATTGAAGGTCTCCGATCGAAAGATAAATGCCGTGGTGAGCTCCTATCGCAGCTGAAAATATATCTAAAAGATTATTTTCGATTATTCCTGAAAAATGTGATTGAACAATATGCTGTGATAGTAAGCTATGATGACGATTTCCATTAAAAAAAATTAAACCATTGTCTTCTAATTCCCTTTTTAGTGTTTCAATTTTTTTTTGAAATGCTGGCGTTGCTTTACCTATATCATGGCAACCTGTTAGAAAAGCTACCCATGCCCTCGCTTCATTTTCATTTAGATTTAAAAATTTTGAAATTTTAGTTCGAGTGGACCTGCATATACACCTCTCCCACATTTCAAAGGCTACAGATGAGGAATCTATTAAATGATAAAGAAGAGGATGGTAATTGTTAGGATTATTTTTCTCCGCCTTTGCCCATAATAAATATTCATTTCTCATGGAAAATTGATATTAGAATAAAATGCGATTGATTTAATAATTTCCTAATACAGTAAAACCATATTTATAGCAAAATATCATTTGATTGTAACATTTAAAATATTTTACTATTTTATGTTCAATTTTACATATTTTATATATATTAATAATATAATATTATATATTTTTTATATATATTGCAGATTTTGATGCTAATATGAATTAAATTTATATGAGATTTAACTAATTGTTTGTTTTATTAATAAATTTAAATATAAAATATCATGTTTGACCTTAAACATGAATACTATATTTTATTATTTCTATTTTATCCATTATATCAAAATCCATTAAATCTTTATAAAAAATTTTGCCCATTTGAATCTACTTTAATTAGGTTCGGCATCAATATATCAAGTGTTCCATTTGATTTATCAATCCTTCATATTTATTGGCAATAAAGTCCCAAGAAAATTTATTAACATGCTCTCGCGCATCCATTCCTTTAATCATCCTCTCCCTTTCGTCCGACAAAAGCTGATTTACCTTATCTGCCAGGTCCGTTGCATCTCTCGGTCGGCACAAGAGCCCTCCCTGGCCTACCACTTCCGGTAGGCCGCCAACGTCCGTGGCGACTATCGCCTTACCATAGGACATTGCCTCTGCCACGGCTATCCCGTAAGATTCAAAAAGGGAGGGCATGACAAAAAGCTTACAGGAAGCCAGCAGCTCTTTCTTACGATCTTCTGAGACCTTTCCTGTCATCTCGATCTTCGATCCCAGCCCGGTCCTTGAGATCAGCGCTTTTAATCTTTTCTCCTCTGGCCCTCCCCCGACGATGACCAATCTCGAATCAATGTGCTTCATCGCCCTGACCAGGTATGGAAGGCCCTTGGTCCCAACAAGCCTGCCGACGAATAAGATGAAGTCCTTCTCTTCAATTTTAATATCACCGTCTGGCAGGTCCACGCCATTTGGTATTGTGATCAATCTTTCCTGGCAGAGCCCCCTTCTGATAAGGTCGTTCCTGATGAATTCGCTGATGCAGACCACCTTCTCGAATTTGCCCAGATGCTTTAGCCATAAATGATCGTTGACCAGGGAAGGGAGCCTGGTCAGCCCGGCCCCCTCGCCGAAGGTGTTATGGAATGTGAACACCTTCCTCCCTTGATACTTCCTCGCCAGCCTGGTATAGCTGGGCGCCCACCTGTAATGAAGATCAACGATATCTGGTCTGAGCTCCTCCAATGCCTCCATCAGGCCAGGCGTGGACACATAAGGAGGATTGTAATTCCCATAGAATCTCGAAGGGAGCCTGACGACCTCATAACCATCAATGATCTCCCTCGGTGTCGTATCTGGGAGCTGTGCCGTGAGCACGTGAACCTCGTGCTTCGTTGCAAGCCTTTTACTGATGTTATGTATCCGATGCTCTATCCCACCTCGGAACGGATAATAGAAAGGGTTCACCTGGACGATCCTGAGGCTCTCTCCCATGGGGACACCTGGTCAGGCGCTGATGAAGATATTGACATATCTATCTGTCGAAAATGTTAAAAGTATTTAATATCGGCAGATTCGTGGAAAGGACCATGGTGAAGAGGAAGATAGTTCAGATCGATGAGTCGCTCTGCAATGGCTGCGGCAACTGCGTGACGGCATGCGCTGAGGGGGCGATAGAGATCGTCGACGGTAAGGCGAAGGTCATCAACGACAGGTTCTGCGATGGTCTAGGCGCATGCATTGGTGAATGTCCGACAAACGCCCTTGAGATAGTCGAAAGGGATGCCGACGGGTTCGATGAGGAGGCCGTGAAGGAACACTTGGCGAAGAAGAGCTGCGACGACATCCCGATACAGGCATGTCCAGGGTCTGGGCCGAGAAAGTTCAGGTCCATCCCTCCTTCCTCACCAGGAGAAAATGCCTCGCAGCTGAGCACTTGGCCCATCCAGATGCGCCTTGTTCCGATAAACGCTCCCTACCTTAAGGGGGCGAGGTTGCTGATCGCGGCCGACTGCACCGCCTTCGCATGTGGGAATATCCAACGCGACTTCATCAGGGACCGAGTAGTCCTTATCGGATGCCCGAAGCTTGATGACAATGACGAGTTCGTCGACAAACTGGCGGCCATCCTCAAGGCCAATGACATAAAGGACGTCACGCTGCTCCACATGGAGGTGCCGTGCTGCCGTGTCTCGAAGAAATTGGTTAAAAAGGCAATGGAGCTCGCAGCAAAGGAGATACCACTTCGTACATACATGGTCATGACCGAGGGAGGAAAGACGGTCAACATGGATCATTGATCAAGGATTCCTCTTGCACGTCATAGACTCAATGATGAGCTTAAAGATGTGGGCCTTGGGCGCGCACCTGTCCGTCATCTTGTAGTTGTCTGATGTGTAATGGGCCATCAGGTAGCGTATGCCCTTCATCTTTTCTTCTCCTTCGACTATGGTGATGGGGCCTTTTCCCATGACGCAGACATAATGATTGGTACATTTGTCCGCGACCTTGTCCATGACCAGCCCATGGTCGATGTCGATCTCGAAGGTGGCCTTCCCATTTCTCTTGATGAGTTCGACCTTCCTTCCCTCCAAGGCGGAATGGAACCAAAGGCACCCCTCCCCATAACCAAAGTTCATAGGGACGATGTATGCCTCTTCTCCATCCACAAGCCCGATCCTGCAGACCCTTGCACTGGATATCACATCGTCGATGACCGCCCTGTCGGTCACTTCCCTATCCTTTCTGCGCATGTGCCCAGGAACACTTTTTATCAATAATAAGTTGTCAGGTCGAGCCAGGACAGATCATCGCAGCCTTTTTCCACAGTACGCGCAGAACAGACCATGAAGGTCCTTTTTCCCACAATAGGGACAGAAGTTCTCATCGCATCCGATCTGATGGTCAATGGAATAGATATCACGAGGTCCGTAACGATGCGTATAGGGATGGATATTGATGCTGGATCTTTGGCAATCGGTCATGCCTACATCGCCCTCCTGGGGTCTTCTTACCATCTTCATCACGATGATGATTAGGATGACCGCCATCATGATGGTCCCGATCAAAATAAGGATGTCCATCAGAAGCGTGCCGTTGAGACCGCTATGGCCATCGCTGTCCGATATATCAGTGGCCCCTTCTTCGATAAGAAAAGGTCCAAGGTGCAAGGTGCCATTGGCCACGTTCCCAGAATAGTCTATCGACCTGACATGGAGGTACCAGATACCTGGAGGCAAGGACGGGCTGGTCAAACTGTCCGAACATATGTCGACGATGTCGTCAGGCTCAGTATCAGGGCGGTCATCCCAGATGATGGAATACCATATGGGCATCGAGCTGTCGTCCTCTGCACCAATCAGCGCGATGCTGATCGTTGAGTCCTTTGATGAGGCCATTACCTTATGGCTTGAGACGAAACCGGTCGGGTTCGACGGCCTTACAAGGTCCACGTCGAACCTGGCATACCTGAAGATATCCACCAAAGAGGATGTCTTATTATCCCATGCCCTCCAGATATCCATCATCTCCTCTGGTCTTTCAGAGACCATTATTTCCCATAGGTCCTGCAATCGACGGTCCACTTGATCTCCCTTTGCCGACGGAAGATAGAGAGGGTGGTCGTCCTCCGAGATGCCGTCAAAAATATCCCATAGGACGTTCGCTACCGCCCCCTCGACCTCGTTCCCATCCCAATCGCCATAATCACCATTTGAGCTAAGGCTGTCGGCGAACATGGTCATTTCGATGCAGGACCCACCGAATGTCGGGTCTCCCATCGCCGCGGCCGAGAAGAACTCGGCCCATCCCTCGAGAAAGGCGAACCTTGCATTGGTCTCGCTGTCGATGTAATGTTTTTCTGGACCTTCATAATCGGGGAAGCTGTCACCCCTTAGAGCATAATGTACCGCATGACCATACTCATGGAGCACGACCTTTGGGACCCAGGCATCTGATGAGAAGTCCATCGGTCCTGGCAAGTGGATCTCATCGCCATGACAATGGGCCAATCCCTCCGTAGGCCATACAATTGTCACCATCTTTCTCTCCCAGTCTACATTGTCCTTAAGCCAGGCCGCACCTGATCGGACCGAGGTAAAAGACGACCAGGCCGCTCTGGAATCGTCATCTATTGATAATGTGACGATGACATCAGAGCTTGCACGGACGGGCTCGGTCGACCAGGAATATAATTGGCCCTCGGGGCCCACCACCTGGACGTACCCTTCGTCCTTTGTAAAGATGTTGGCCACATATGTCCCATTTGTAAGGCCGTGGAAGACCGCCCTTCCCTCATAGTCTGTATAGGAGATGGCCACATCCTCCTTCCCTTCTATGCCGATCATGGTCAGCATAACAAGGGCACCGGCGCATGGGATCGTGCAAAGGCCGTTTCGATCGATATAGCTGAAATCTATCGTCATGGTCAGACCCGTGAGACTGTTTGACCGGGGAGGTGGAATATTTACGTCCACAGTGTCCGATGAGCTTGGTCCGTCCTCGGTGTCGTCAGCGATAAAAGACAATCCATCGTCGTCGGTCGCCTGTCCCCCCTTGAACGAATGTCCTGAGAAGGGCATATGGACCGTGATTGGGGCGACCATTATCAGAAAGACCACCGCTACGGTCAACAACGCCCCTGACATCATACGACAGCGTCTCAATGCCATGCCCACCGTGCCTTGGCATTATCAATCTTTCGTGGCACCGAGATGCTTTACCCATCGTGCCATGATGCCAACGGTTATGTCCTTGAGCGTTCTATTTCCGACCGGTCAGGATGAAGGTTTTGATCCTTGATGGTTCCATAGGACCTGATGATGCATCCAAGCGGGTTGCTTCAGTACTTGAGGAGATCCTCACAGAAAGGAAGGTCCACCATGAGATGATCAGATTGGGCGATAGAAAGTTGATGCCCTGTACCGGCTGCAGAGATTGTTGGACCTTGTCACCTGGCATCTGTGGTATCAACGATGATGGCATGGAGATCATGCGGGCCTGGATGTCCTCGGATATCGTGGTATTGATATCTAGAATGACGTTCGGTGGTCATTCATCGCTCATCAAAAGGGCTTTGGACCGTCTGGCCGGTATATTGATGCCGTATCTCATCGCGGAGGCGGATGGCGTCGAACGGATGGCCAGATATCATCGCTATCCAAGTATGCTTGGGATAGCCGTATGCGATGAGATCGACCGTGAGGAGACGGAGACGTACAGGATGCTCATCAGGCAGAATGGAAGGACCCTTAGGAGCGGACATTCAAAAAGCCTTGTCCTCTGGAAAGGGGAACCTGAAAAGAACGTGCGCGAGCTTGTCGAATCCACTATCATGAACATGAAGGTGGCCAGATGACCAAGGCCACTTTGCTGGTCGGATGTCCGAGGACTGAGGGGTCTGTATCATCGACATTGGGAGCGTACATGCTGGACCTCCTGAAGAATAAGGGATTTTCGGTCAGCATCCATTACCTGGTGGATGACATCTGGTCCAAAGAGAGCTATGATGGGATGATGGAAGATGTGGCCACATCTGATATTTTGGTGCTCAGTTATCCGCTTTTGATGGACTCCCTCCCATCGGACGTCATCAGGTGGATGGAGCTCTTAAGGGACGAACGACCGGTGGGATGGCAAAGACCATCGCTCATTGCCATCGGGAACTGCGACTCTCCTGACCCACGGGACCTGGACGTGTCTCTGGCCATCATCAAAAATTTTTGTTCATCGGTGGGAATCCGATATCTTGGCGGCCTTAGATTCCCGATGGGGATGTCGCTTGATGGGAAGACCTTGGCTGAGGTGGGAAGCAAAGGGAGGTCGGCCGCCCAGGCCCTCGAGCTCGCCACTGACGCCTTGGCCGATGGTCAGGACGTACCTGACGAGGCGGCGGACCTCATGGCAAGTAGACCTATGTCCGAGCTGATCTACCTTATGTCCCACAATAGGAAATGGAAGAGAAAGGCCATGGCGAATGGCAAGAAACTGAATATCTATGATAGGCCTTTATCAAGGTGAGATGGCCCAGGACCCTCACAAGAAGTCAGGCAGTATGGTCTCATGGATTGGATGATTCATCCAATTTATATAATTGGATGTTATATCCAACTCAGATGCGGGCTGCGGTCATGCATGGGCCGAACGATCTCCGGGTCGAGGAGATGGACGACCCTGTCCTCCCTGAGGGCGGGATCGTCATCGATGTGGTTGCCAGCGCGATCTGTGGTACCGATGTCAAGATGCTCGCGAACGGTCATAAGGACCTTATCTATCCCAGGATCCTCGGCCATGAGATCGTCGGAAGGGTCTCCATCTCTGATTCTGAAAAGTTAAAGGAGGGTCAGCTCGTCCAGGTATGGCCCGGGATAGTTTGCTCGGAATGCAGGCCTTGTAGAAGGGGGATAGACAATCAATGCCTCCACATCGGGATCTTAGGGTTCAACAGGGACGGGGGATTCGCACAGAAGGTCTCCCTCCCTAAAGAGTCCATAATGGCAAGGGGGGTCGTCCCTTTGCCAGAAGGGAGCGATGCCGCTGCCGTCTCCCTTGCGGAGCCTTTGGCCTGCTGTATCAACGGACAAGAGCTTGCCAGAGTTGGCAACGGTGACACGGTGCTGATATTCGGAGGGGGGCCGATCGGGTGCCTTCATGCAATATTGGCAAGGGCGAAAGGGGTTGGAAAGGTGATCATGACCGAGCACCTTGAGAGCAGGAGAAGCATCATCCCTAGGATGTTGGTGGACCGGATGATCGACCCCGGCAAGGAGGACATAGTAGAGGCGGTCATCGATGAGACCGGAGGCGATGGGGTGGACGTGGCCCTCATGGCGACCCCCGAGGTCCGTGTCGATAATTGGTTGCTCAGGCTCATGGCCCCTCAGGGAAGGATATCGGTCTTCTCTGGGCCGAAAAAAGGGAACTACGAGGTCCCGTTCGATGTGAGAGGTCTGCATTACAAAGAAATCGCCCTGGTGGGGGCCTATGGCTGCTCATCAAGGCAGGACCGGGAGGCCGTGCGGATGGTGATGGATGGTGAGGTGGACCTGGATTGGCTCATCACAGAGAAGATCTCTCTGGAGGAGCTGCCGAGGGCATTCGTAAGGTCAGAGGCAAGGATCGGGATGAAGACAGTGGTGACAAGATTTTAAGGTGTTCAGATGGAAGAGAGCTTGAAGTATTTTGGAAGCAAGGTCGATGCGCTGATCAGAGGAAAGAACCTTACTAGGGCCGAGGCCAGGGACCTCTTCAGAGAGGTATTGCTCAACTCTCAGCCAGACCTCCAACAAGGGGCCTTCTTGGCCGCGATGACCGCAAAAGGCGCCACACCAGAGGAGCTGGCTGGTAGCTGGGAGGCGATATATGAGATAGATACCATGAAGGTGAGGCCCGAGGTCTCAGGACCGCTTGTGGACAATTGCGGGACCGGAATGGACACGATAAAGACGTTCAACATCTCCACCGCCGCATCCATCATAGCGGCCGCGGACGGGATCTACATGGCGAAGCATGGGGCTAGGGCGATCACCTCGAGGTGCGGGACCGTCGATGTCGTCGAGGCCCTTGGGGTCGATGTCGAGTGTGATGTGCAGGTGGTTAAGAGGAGCATAGAGTCCGCAGGTATAGGCATGTTCAATGGGATGAGCAGCAAAGTGCATCCCCAGGCGCTCGGAAGGATCCTGTCGCAGATAAGGTTCGGTACGGTCCTGAACATGGCCGGTTCATTGGCCAACCCCGCCATGCCTACCTATGGCGTCAGGGGCGTCTACTCAAAAGATATGCTACTGCCGGTCGTCAGGACCATGAAGGAGATAGGATACAAGCGCGCCTATGTGGTACATGGAACGGATGCTGAAGGGAGGCGGGGGCTGGACGAGCTTTCGACGTTGGGGCCCACATATGTGGCGGAACTGAGCTCCGATGGCGAGGTGAATACCTTTACCGTCTCATACAAGGACCTTGGGATAAAGCAGGCAGAAGAGAACGTCATTCTATGCAAGCTCAATAGGGAGGCCGAGGCGGTCGAACAGGTCCGTGTCCTGTCAGGAGAGGCCAAGGGGTCCAGGAGGGACATAGTGTGCCTGAACGCTGCACCTGTCCTCTACATAACCGGACATGCGGCGGACCTGGTCGAAGGGTATCACAAGGCCTGTGACCTCATCGATTCCGGAAGGGCGTTGAAGAAGCTTATGAGCTGGGTCTCGCACCAGCAGAGCGGTGATGCCAGCGAGAAGATCGAAAGGCTCCAAAAGATCATTTCTGAGGTATCGGCGTGAGACCGCGGTCGCGCCCATGCCTTATTTTTTCATATACTCAGGATGACGCAGGGCATACTCGTTGACGATCTCATCCCCTGAGATAACCACCGTGCTCTTCTGTTCCTTTCCCTCGAGGGAGACCATCGGCGACCTGGCCGCCCTCCTTAACGCCTGGATATAATCTTTCATGTAGTTGAGCTCGTCCATGCTCGTCGTCGGTGGCATTTGAAGATGGAATATGTGGAGCTCCCGTATCGTATCGAACTTATAGGTGATGTCGGCCTTATGGAACAGCGCAAGGAACTTTTCTCCGTCCTCCTTCTTTGCTGCCAGCTCCTTTATCCTCGATTCCCAGGTATCCTGTATACCAACGGGCAGCGTCTTCTTACCAAGCACTTTCCAGTCCAACATGCCCCTCGCATCGCATATGACAAAAATAAGGGTTGCGCCGGACCCTCATCATTCAAGCGGCCGTGATAAACTATATCAAGCGCCTTTGGGTTCACAGACACGATGAACATCGCATACGGCTATGAACGATTGAGATGCAGGGCGTCAGAGGGTCTGTTCCATTGGAGGAGCGAGGCGGGCCTGATGGAGAAGCTAATGGGGGCGCTGTTCTTTGCTTTCCTGACCGCTCTGGCAGCACAGATCCGTTTCAATGTTCCTTTCACACCGGTTCCCTTCACCGGTCAGGTCCTGGTGGTCCTGGTCGGCGCGGTATGCCTAGGACGATATGGGGCAGTGGCCCAGGGCATGTACCTTGGGCTAGGTGCATCGTTGGGATGGTTCAGCGGGATGGTCGGTCTGTCCGCGCTTATGGGCGTGACCGGGGGCTATCTGATAGGGTTCGTCCTTGCCTCATGGTTCCTAGGGACCATCATAGAGAGAAGCACAAATTTGGACATTATGAGGCTGACCATGGCCATGACCGGGGCGGTGGGCATCATCTACGCATGCGGCGTGTTCCATATGATGACCATGCTGGGAATGGGCCTGAGCGAGGCGTTATTGGTCGGCGTGCTTCCTTTCCTGGCCGTCGATGGGCTTAAGGTATCGATGGCGGTCGCGATAAGCTCGCTATTGGTCCCTCCCAAGGGGTGAGGGGTTGGCTGAGAACCTACCTCCTCATGACCATTGCGTCATGTGCGACGACCCTATCGAGGTCGGGGAAAGGTTCTGCTCCGACAGATGCAGATCAGAACATGAGGCCATGCTTAGGAAGGAGCGGGACAGGAACATCTATTTCCTCATAGGGGTCGTCGGTCTCATGATCGCCCTGGCGCTCATCTTCGTCTTCTTCGGTCAATAAGGTCTGGCCGTTGGCGATATCACCGCGTGCGCCACCTTCAAGGCCTGCACGGTGGGAGCGACATCATGGACCCTGACGATGTTTGCACCGTTCGTCACGGCCATCACCGCGGCGGCGATGGAACCTGCCAATCTTTCCTTCGGCCCTCCACCGGATATCTCTCCGATGAAGCGCTTCCTAGATGCACCGATGAGAAGAGGTCTGCCCAACGACCTCAGCTCTCCCAGTCTTCTGATTATCTCCAGGTTCTGCTCGGTGGTCTTGGCAAACCCGATACCGGGGTCCAGGATCACCTTCTCTCTTTGGATGCCGCCGGCCTCTGCCCTCTGCAAGATCCTCGCGAGCTCAGTATGGATGTCCCCCAACAGGTCCTCATAGACGGTCAGGGACTGCATGTTCTGGGGGTCCCCTCTCATATGCATGGCCACAACCGGACAGCCGCTCCTTGCCACGACCTCGGTCATCTCAGGGTCCCTCAGCCCGGAGATGTCGTTGACGATGCTCGCCCCCGCCCGCACCGCCTCCTCCGCCACCGATGCGTGCCTTGTGTCAACTGAGACCGGCACCTTGGAACTGACCACCTCTCTAAGTACTGGCAATAGCCTTGAGAGCTCTTCGTCCTCCGATATCGGCACCGCTCCGGGCCTTGTCGATTCAGCACCGATGTCGATGATGTCGGCCCCTTCCGAGACCATCTCCTGGAATTTTCTCACCGCGGCTTCCTTGGTCAAGCATTCTCCGCCGTCCGAGAACGAGTCAGGGGTGACGTTGAGTATGCCCATCACCAAGGGCCTCTCGAACCTTAGCTCCCTTCTCCCATATGGGACAGGTGGAGTGTGCTCGGCGTTGGTATTCCTGATCGCATCGGTGATCTCCGAGACGTGGCGGGACTGTTCCGCCGACAGCGACATCCTCTCGAAGAACGATGGTTGTGCGTTGATCAGCACCTTGGGGGAGCGGGCCTTTCTGCATATGTGCGCCTCGCCGCCCATCGATCTCACCAACGAGACAAGCGACTCCGCCTCCTCCTTGCTGATGTCGTCCTCAATGACCGTGATCGTTCCAGACATCCTCTTCCTGTCAATGAATGTCTCAGGCAGACCGAATCGGCGCCATTCCGCCAGGGCCTCGTCCCATGTGAAGTACCGCCTCATCCTGGCCATATGGTCCCCTCACATAAGCTCGTCGATCAGCTCGACAAGGTCGACCACCCTTGCCTTGGAGTTGGAGGTCTCCTTGCCAACGTTCAGGTTGTTCACGCAGAAAGGACATGTCGTCACGAGCAGGTCCGCGAAGGCCGCCTCGTCAACCCTTTTGGCCGCTATCTTCGAGGAGAGCTCCGGATAGGCGGACCTCACCCCTCCCCCTCCACCACAGCATCTCGATGTTTCCTTGGACCTCGGCATCTCCTTAAAAGATGCACCTGGTATCCTTGAGATCAATTTCCTCGGCGCATCATATACCCGAGAATGCCTGCCAAGATGGCAGGGGTCATGATAGGTTATGACCTTGCTCAGGCCCTTAAGGTCAAGTTCCTTCTCCGCCAAGAACTCGGATATGTGCCTCACTTCGAATGGGACATCAACATACCTTGGGTATTCCTCCTTGAACATCCTGTAGCACCCTGCGCAGGAGAAAAGCACCTCCTTCACGCCATGCTTTTTAATGGAGCCTATGTTCCTTCTCATGACCGAGGTCACGTCCTCCTCGTTCCAACCGATGCGCTGCAGCACCGAACCGCAACAGACCTCGTCCACCACTGAGTGTTCGATGCCGAGCTTTGTAAGGATGGATGTGGTCGCCCTTCCGATCCCTGGGTTACGATAGGCGGCCGTGCAACCTGCGAAGTAGCCGACCTCGGCCTTCTTGGCCTCGTTGCTCAGGGCCTCCCTAACGCTCCTTCTCTCTCCATATGGATTGCCGTACCTGAGGACGCTCTCTACGACCGCCCTGTGCTTTGGGAGCATGTGACCCGAAGTGACAAGGTCCTTCCTGGCCCTCTCGACCACCTCGACCACCTTTACCTTTGATGGGCAGCGCCTTTCACAATCCTTGCATGTCGTACACTGGTAAAGGGCATCTACGACGGACTGGTCTGCTGGGATGTCTTTTTGGAGCAGGCCGTATGAGAGCACCATCCTGCCCCTCGCCACGCTCGGGTCCCAACCTATCCCTTCGAATGCCGGACAGACGCTCTTGCAGAACCCGCAGTAAGTGCAGGTCATGAGCTCCTTGCGCATCTCACGGAGGTTCTTGGCATCTATATATTCAGGCATTTAAACTACCCTCGGGACGGTGACGCTACCGTCCATGAGAACTAATATCTTTCCTTCGGGCCTTTCATGAAGGAACGAATCGACCGCCATCTGCAGGTCATGGAACGGGGTGATGTTGATAGACCTCAGTTTCTCATCCTCAAGGTCGGTCACCGCCCATATCCTGGAGGTCAGCATGATCTCCGCAAGCTTTGCCGCCTTATGGAATCCGAGCCTGTACTCGCATTCAAGGTTCCGCAGTATCTCCGATGGGTCCTTCGATGAGGAGAGCTGTCTGCAGAAAGTGTCGTCGCCCATCCCCTGCCTGCACTTAGACACCAACAGGACCACCCCTCCCTCCTTCAGCGCATGCTTGGCATTATCAATGGCCTTCTGGGACTGATACAGGTCCACATCCATCGGATATGGCGCCACTGTGATCACCATGTCCGCCTTCTCTTTTACTTCGACCGAAAAGACCTCGTTCGCCCAGGCAACGGCCTTGTCAAACGCCCTGAACAGGTCCCCGCTGGCGACCTTATAGACGCCCTGATGCCGGTCCATCACGACCTGCACCGAGAAGATCTTTTTGTCCTTCACGACGGAAAGCGCATCGATCATGTCCTCATGGACAGGGTTCCCATCAAGCCTTAGGACGCTGGCCTCCTTCCTCATCGCCAGACGGTGGTTCTGCTCGATGCATTTGAAGGATGCGACCCCAGGAAGGAACGACTTCCTTCCGCCTGTATAGCCAGCGAAATAATGGGGTTCGACGCTCGTTATTATGACCAGACGGTCGGCGTTGACGGCGATCTCGTTGACCTCCATCTCGGTGCCGTTCTTCGAGCGGCCAAGATAGATGCAGTGGTCATTCCTGGCATCGTGAGGATGGATCTTATCCCTGACCACCTCCAGCATTTCACCGAATATGAGACGGAGCTCCTCTTCATCTGGAGGTCGGTGCGCGCCCGTGGCGATAAGATACCTATACTTTGAAAGGTCGGTCCTATGAGAGAGGACCTGAAGGACAGCGGCCGTGGGGGTAGGCCTTGTCCCATCATTGACGATGAAGACCACGTCCTCACCGCCAGCAAGGAATTCATCGATATGGCATGAGCCTATGGGTTCGGCCAGCGACCGTTCGATCGTGCTTCTCACATCACCGGTCACGACATCCTTCGGAGCAAGGGTCCCAATGAAGTTCCTCTCTGGAACGTCGGCGAATAGCCTTCCTTCCTTTCCATACGGGACGACTATCTCTTCCATCTGAGCGAGACAATCGAGGCCCGTCTATTAAACCGTTTTTAACAACGAGCATGGTGCCAGATAAAGGTTTAATCGGGGAGCGGACATATGTTAAAACGATGTCTAGGCTTAGCGACCTGGGAGAAAAAGCGGTGGTAGGGGAGGTCATATCCAGGCTGGCATCACAAGGTGTGATGGGGGTGGGCGACGACGCGGCATGCATCAGGCTTGGCTCCAGATACCTGGTTGTCAGCACCGACCTCATCTCAAAGAGGACGCATATCCCTGACCGCATGACCTTCAGGCAGATCGGTTGGATGGCGACGGCGGTGAACCTGAGCGATCTTGCGGCCATGGGGGCCACTCCGATCGGGGTCGTCATGGCCATGGGCCTTCCCCGCGAGCTCGACAACACGTCGATGATGGAGATCGTCGATGGCATCATGGAGTGCTGCGGATGGGCGAGCGCCAGCTATCTTGGAGGGGACACGAAGGAGACGCCAGAGATAACGATCGCGGGCACCTCATTTGGGATCGTAAGGTCCGATGGGCTGTTGAGAAGGTCCGGCGCAAGACCAGGGGACCTCCTTGCTGTCACAGGGACGGTCGGGCTGGCGGGAGCTGGGTTCCTAGAGATGGACCTTGATGAGTTCGATGAAAAGGCCAGGTCCGCTGCTCTAGAGCCTCGGCCCCGCATCAAGGAGGGGACGATAATGTCATCGTCCGGTGCTGTCACATCATGCATGGACACGTCCGATGGTCTGGCCATGTCGGTACACGAGCTTGCTGGGGCGAGCCGTGTCGGGTTCGAGGTCTTTATGAAAGATATTCCTATCGACCCCTCGGCGGCGAGGGTCTGCAGGAGGATGGGCGTACCGACAGAGGAGGTGGCCTTGTTCAGCGGTGGGGATTATCAGCTTTTGTTCACGGTTGACCCGTCGGAGCTGGGGAAGTTGAGGTCTATGCTTGGGGATGGGTTCAAAGTGATAGGTAGGGCCGTGGAACCGGAGGCCATAGTGTTGGTGGATGGCCCTTATGATCATTTACCAAGGAAGGGGTATGAGCACTTCAAAGGATGATCATATGCACGAGGCGTTGTTCTGGGAGAAAGAGGGGGACAAGGTCCGTTGTAGACTCTGTCCCCACCTTTGCCTGATCGCTGAAGGAAGGGCTGGGACCTGTAAGGTCAGGACGAATGTCGGAGGTAGGCTGATCGCCCTGACATACGGCAAAGTTTCCTCCATAGGACTGGACCCGGTCGAAAAGAAGCCTTTCTTCCACTTCAAGCCAGGAAAGACCATGTTATCGTTCGGGAGCGTCGGATGCAACCTTGGATGTCTTCATTGCCAGAACTATGCCATCTCTCAGGCCGGCCCCTCATCATTTTTTCTAAGGGATGTTCCACCAGAGAAGGTCCCAGAACTTGTGAGGAACTATGACGGCCAAGGAGTTGCCTGGACGTATAATGAACCGACGATGTGGACAGAGTTCGTCATCGATTCGGGCAGGCTCTGTAAAGACCATGGGTTCTTTACGGGCTTCGTGACGAACGGGTACATCAATGAGGGCCCGCTCAGGGAGCTCAAAGGCATCGTTGATGCCATCAACATCGATGTCAAGGGCTTCAACGAGGAGTTTTATAAGAAAATATGCAAGGCAAAGCTACAGCCAGTATTGGACACGGTCAGAACGGCAAAGGAGCTGGGAATGCATGTGGAGCTGACCTATCTGGTCATTACTAATAAGAACGACGGTGCGGACGAGGTTGGACGGTTCTGCGAATGGGCGATGTCGATCGACCCGGGCATGCCCATACATTTCTCCAGGTTCCACCCCGATTACAGGATGATGGACGTACCACCGACGCCATCGGCGACCATGGAGAGGGCGTATGATATCGCCAAAGGGAGGGGGCTCAAGTTCGTTTACGTGGGGAACATGCCTTCGGACCACGAGAGCACCTATTGCCCTGACTGTGGTTCTTTGGCGATAAAGCGGTCTGGATTTTCCATACGCATGGTAGGGGTGAGAGACGGTAAATGTTCCAAATGCGGGGCCTCTTTAGGCCTCGTCCTTTGAGGTGTGCATATGGACATCGATGAGATGAGAAAAAAGATGTCCGCATTATACGATGTGAAGGATTGGTGGCCCTCTGAGTCCCCGTTCGAGGTCATAGTGGGGGCGATATTGACCCAGCAGACGACGTGGGAAACGGTGACAAAGGTCCTTGACAGCATGAGGAGGAAGGGACTTTTGGACCTCAGGACATTGGCGACCTCAGATGGGGAGCTCGAGAGCACGGTGCGACCAACAGGTTTTTACAATCAGAAGGCGAACCGTCTCAGGTCCATAGCGAGATACTTGATAGAGAACCACGATGGGGATGTGCGAAGTTTCCTCGATCGGGATTTGGCCATACTGCGAAAAGACCTGCTCTCCATCAAGGGCATCGGTGAGGAGACGGCGGACACCATAATCCTGTTCGCGGCGGGAAAGCCTTCCTTTGTCGCCGCATCCTACGTGGCAAGGGTTCTTACCAGGACAGGGGCGCTCGAACAGACTAGCTACGGAGAGGTTAAAAGGTTCGTCGAGAGCAGGCTCCCATGTACCGTACAGGATTATCGGGAGTTCTATGCGCTCTGCGTACAGCATTGCAAGACGGTGTGCTTGTCCAGGCCTAGATGCGAGGCCTGTGCTCTTTCTGGAGGGTGTCCTTCCAGCTCTAAATGAAGAAGAATATTACGTTGCCCACGACCGCGGCGATGACCAGCCCAAGGGTGAGGGGGATCAACATGGGGATCTTTGGTGTGACCCATATCCTTGTGAGCCCCTTGCTCTCGAGGGATGCGAAATGCTCTTCCAATGATTCAGGCCCTTTCGGCAAAGATGATGTCCTCACCTCATCGCCGTCGATATAATCCATCGGCCATACGAACCTCTTTTTTGCCTCAGATATGTCCATTCGAACACCGAAGAACATGGAAGGGAATCGACGGTCCCCCCTGACCATGTTCAATATGAAATAATAGACCGGGACCACCATCGTCAATATCGCTCCATAGAACAACGTGAGCAAAGAGAAAGGCATGATGTATTGGGCAACATCACTTGGCAGCGGCAACAACGGAAGTCCGTCCATTACAGGGTACCACGGTATCAAAAGGGAGAGGGCTATCAACGCCTTTGCGTCCGCGCCTCCCTTTATCACATCGATTATGTAGAGGACAAAATACAACAGGAACATGAGCGGGACCGACAGCAGCGCCCAGAACCTCTCCTCATGGTAATGGTCGAGGAAAAACCATGCGATGATCGCCATACTGACGACATATAATGCAAGAGGGGGTACGTTCACACCTCCCTCGAAGATCCCCCTTCTCTCGATCAATAGGTCGAAAAAGAACCAACCGATCGGGATGAGCATGAGCAGAAGGGCGGGGTCCCAATCCTCTTCGACCATCTCTGTGGCCAATATGATCAATCCTGCAGCGCCCATTGCAAGCCAACAGGAGTCCGGTGCCGTCCTGGTCCTCCAATCCGTGTAAGAACCATATGCCAGGGCGGAGAGCGCGACAGCGAGGCGCAAAATGGGCATCCAGTCCATACGGCCAATAACCCATGGACACGATATATACATTTCTCGGCGGATATCAAAAAAGGTAACTTTGCATCGGCAATTCTATTAAAATATGGGATAAGTTATGCGCCCTCGGAAAAATGGAGGTTAGGAGCAAATGAACTCCGATTTCAAGGTACGCAGGGCGCCCATGTTGATAGCGTCGTTGATGCTGGTGCTGCTGGTGCTGATGGTAATCTCCCCAGCGTCATCTGCAGGAGAGATCAATATCCTTCCACAGTCCGGTCCATATAGAGAGCTTGATGCAGATACCAGTCAGGTCTTTGAATGGGTCATTTATAATAATGGCAGCGAGCCCGTCGTTGTCAAGGGCACGGTCGATCCCGTCTCTTACAACGGGGTGACGGCGGAGTTCGAGGACGATTTCATCACGCTCGGCCCGATGGAATCAGCATCCATGGTCGTGACGTTCACCGCGGGAAGGGAGGTCTCAGATTTTAAAAAGACCTTCCTCGTGAACTTCACCGCGACCGACATGAGCTCGCCCTCGAATGTCACGGTCAATACGGTCGAGGTCGAACTTGATGTGGTATCCATATTCGGCGTCGATGCAGGTGCGAACAAGATCCTCCATATCTGGGACAATAACCTGCCAGAACCTTTGAACACCAACACAGGGGCATTCCTGGTCAGTGTATTGATATGGTTGGGCATAGGGTTCGCCTTCTACTTCATCGTAGATCCTACCGTGCATCTTCTAACAAGAAAGACCGAGACTGAACTGGACGACATCATCCTTCACATCCTCAGGATGCCTTTGTTCCTGTTGATAGTCCTTATCGGGTCTGTGAGCTCCATCGAGATCTTGGACATATCGCAGAAAATGGTGGCGGACATCGAGATGCTCTACGCGATAGCCCTTGTCCTGATCGGCGCTTGGCTCGCCTATAAGATTTACGATGAGATCGTCCTGTACTACGCAAAAAAATTCGCGAAGAAGACGGAGACGGAGCTTGATGACGTACTGATACCGGTATTGGAGAAGATAGGGATGATCGTATTCCCGTTCTTGGCGCTAATGCTGATATTCCAGATACTTGGATATGACCTGACCGTGCTCCTGGCCGGGGCGGGGTTCCTAGGTCTGGTCGTTGGTCTGGCGGCACAGTCCACCTTGGCCAACTTCTTCGCTGGCATACAGCTCTTGATCGACCGCCCCTTCAAGATCGGAGACCTCCTTATGCTGGAGAGCGGTGATTTTGCAGAGGTCAAGCACATCGGCCTCAGGGCAACTGAACTGTTGGACACCACGAACAACCAGCTCATCGTCATTCCGAACGACCAGATGGCGAACAACAAGATCGTCAACGCGGTCATGCCCGACAGGGGGCTTACCATAGCAGTCTCGATCGGCGTCGCCTATGGGTCTGACATCGAGCTTGTTAAGAAGCTAATGCTGGAAGCGTTCTCTGAGATGGCCAACTCGAACAAGGAGAAGGTCCCAGCTATAAGGCTGAGCGACTTCGCTGACTCATCGATCAACATGAAGATCTTCATACCGATCGACGCGGCCCCGAACAAGTGGAGGGCGGCATCTGAGTTCAGGGAGATATTGTACCGTAAGTTCAAAGAGAACAAGGTCGAGATCCCCTTCCCACAGCGCGTTGTCTATCTCAAGACCGAAGGCAAGTGATGAGGCCCAATCGTTGCCCTAAACCTTTTCCTTTTCATAATTTAAATATCATCTACAATACATAATGTTAACAGGTGAGATCATATGGATGTAAGGCAGGCCATCAGGGCGAGAAGGAGCATCAGGAAGTTCATCAGGAAAGATATCCCTACAGACGATCTCGAGGAGCTGCTCGAGATGGCGCGCCTGGCCCCCTCTGGGGCGAATCGACAGCCTTGGGAGATGGTGGTGGTCACCGACAGGAAGAGGATAACTGAGCTCGTGCCCTTGTGCAAGAACCAGAAGTTCATCGAGGACTGCAGCGCATTTCTTGTGGGGATCGATGACCCGCAACAGAAGTGGGCCAAGGTGGACGTGACCATAGCTCTGGACCATGTATCTCTTGCTGCCACGGACATGGGACTAGGGACCTGCTGGATAGGTGCCTTCGACCAGGAGAGGCTGGCAGAATTCCTCAATGTCCCAAAGACTAAGGTCATCACTGTATGTATGGCGATCGGATACCCGGCCGAGAACCCGGAGCCGAGGAGCAGGAAAGAACATGATGACCTGTTCTTCTATCAGAAATATAGAGGAGCGTGAGCTGACCCTTAATTTTTAAGTATTGCCTAGATGCTCGCGAGACCTAGGCATTGTTTTTCCGTTTCCAGCCTCAGCCAACCAGGAAACGGCCGAGGAGGTTGGCTCATGAGGCCGTTCAAATTTGAACCATATCATGGTGTCTGGGCCTGGTTGTTCCTGGCGTGGATGGTCTGCTATATCGACAGGAGCATCACAGGACCAGTGGTCTCCTGGATGATGATCAACGATGTGGGGTTCTTGGCCGAGGTACCGATGGAACATGCGATCGGCGGGATGATAGGTTCCATGTTCTTTGCCGGCTACATGCTCACACAATACCCTGCCGGCTTTCTCGGCGACCGGTATGGAAGGAGATGGATGCTGGTCATCAGCACCGCTTGGGCAGGGGTCACGACCTTGGCCAGTGCGTTCACAAGGTCCTTGACGGGTTTTGTCGCTATGAGGGTGCTTACAGGCCTGGGAGAGGGCGCTTACTACTCCAACGATAGGGCGGTCATCGATGAGGTCACGCCTAAGGAGAAAAAGGGTCTTGCCATGGGAGTGGTCTTTGTAGGCCTTGCCTTAGGTCTGACAGCGGCGACCGTGCTCACGCCATGGATGATCGATATTTTTTCAGAGATCTGGGGCAAAGATGTCGCCTGGACCGCCCCTTTCCTTGTCTTCGCCCCGATCACCATGGTTGTCTCATTGGGGCTAAAGAAGGTCCTATCTCCAGAGAAGGAGAGGGGTACCAAGTTATGGCGACCTTTGGCCTCCCTGATATTGATCTCCTCGGTCTTGCTTGGTGCGATCATGGTGGTGTTCCAGACGACATTGTTGCTCGGATGGGGAGGCGTCGAACAGACCATTGCTATCGTCCTCCTTGCATCCACTTTGGTCTATCTGATCTATCTTAGGTTAGGAAGGGTCAGTGCGCCAGTGCTAAAGGACAGGAGATTGTTGATGATGTACATCTCGGCCATACCGATACTCTATACGTTATGGTTCTTTGGCTTCTGGTCCATCCTTGTCGTCTCAGAGTCCTCCAGCATAGGGATAGCGGGTTCAGCGATGTACGCCGGTCTCTTCGGGGTCGCCAGCATTATAGGATATCCTCTGGGTGGAAAGATCTGCGACATTTCTATGGCACGTGGTAAAGGGAGGGGTCGGGTGTATGTGAGCATATGTCTGGCCGTGGGGGCGCTGGTGTTTGTATTGGCCATAGGGGTCTCAGAAGGGTCTGTGGGCCTGAAGGGCATCGCATCCCTCCTTTTCATCATCGGAGTGCTTTTCTCTGCCCTGCAGACGGCGCACATGACCATGACCTCTGACCTTGCCCCGAAGGGCATGATGGCGCAGACCTTTGGGATGTGGAACCTCGTGGCCGAGTTCGGGGCCCTGTTATCCCCCGTGCTCTCTGGAGCTTTGCGGGATTGGACCGGGAGCTGGTTCGTACCCACGATCGTCGTATCAATATTGCTGGTGGTCAGCGCGGCGATCGTCTTTCTTGTGGACGAGGGCGGACCGAGATGACAACAATTAATTATCCCTATCGGTCAATCCAAGGGACATGATCCATCGTGAAGACCTTGATGAGGTCGACCTTGAGCATCTGATATTCAAGGCGACGTCCCAGGTCCCTAAAGGCATGGTCACCACATATGGCGACATCGCCAGGGCGTTGGGCGATGTCTCAGCCTCAAGGGCGGTAGGGGCCACTCTATCACATAACCCGATGCCGATGACCGTGCCATGCCATAGGGTCGTATATGGCGATGGAAGGGTCGGTTGGTACAATGGCCACGGTAAGGGGACGGATATTAAGGCAGGATTGCTAACCGACGAGGGCGTGAATGTGACGGATGGTATGGTCAAAGACCTTGAAAAAGTGCGATTCAAGGACTTTGACATCGACCCGATATTGAGAAGATTGAGGGAGATGCAGACAAGATGCGCCTCTCTTGTCGTCACAGATGGTCCGGACGAGACGTTAGATAAGTTGGTAGGGCTGGACATCTCATATGATGGCAACGATGCCTATGCGTCGTGCGTGATATTGGATGTGGAAAGCGGTAGGACGACGATAAGGACCGTCAAGACGAAGGTCCGGTTCCCTTACATCCCTGGATATCTCAGCTTCAGGGAGATGCCCGCCTATCTCAGGCTCTTGGATGGGGTGGAGCGCGCCTTGGTCCTTGTGGACGGACAGGGAAGGCTTCACCCTCGGAGGTTCGGGATCGCTTCCCATCTGGGGGTGAGGACAGGTCTTCGGACGGTGGGGGTGGCGAAGTCACTTCTATCTGGACAAGTCTCGAATGAAGGCGACATATCATTGGAGGGGGAGGTCGTGGGCCGTGTTGTGCTGGCAAGGGGGAGAAGATACTATGTCTCGGTCGGGAACAATGTCTCCCTTGGCTTCGCATCGGAACAGGTCCAAAGATTTCTGTCCGACCCGTCGACCGATGTGCTGGCTATGGCGCACAGGGCGGCGACACAGGCAAGGAGGGCATCAGGGGAATGAAGGTCGCGATAATCGGGGCGGGAGCGGTCGGAAGCGTCATCGGCGGTCTCCTTTCAGGGGACTACCTGGTCACTTTGGTCGGGAGAAAGGAGCATGTCCATGAGGTGACGAAGAACGGGCTGATCATCGAAGGGGAGAATGCTGGTACTTATTGGCCAGTTGCCACCACTTCGACCAAGAAGCTACCTGTTCAGGATGCCGTCATCATCACCGTGAAAGCCTATGACCTGGAGCAGGCGGTCAAGGACTCGCTGAGGCTCATAGGCCCAAGCACCACCGTTGTGATCGTACAGAACGGTCTATGGGTCCTCAAAGGACCTTTGAGGGCCAGCTTTGCCAGGCCGGTCATCGCCGTGGCCTCCCTGGGGGCCACTCTGCTCGGCCCTGGACGGGTACGTCTGACAGGAAAAGGATGGTTCGAGGTCGGGTCGTTAGAGGGAAGGCTATCGAGGGCGACGTTGGCCGCCCAGCTGCTCAGGTCTGCGGGGTTCGAGGTGAAGGTGACCGATGATATTGTGGCCTCGGTCTGGCGAAAGGCCCTCATCAATGCGGCCATAAACCCCGTGACCGCGCTATTGATGGAGCCCAACGGCTCTATCCTCGAGAACCCTGACCATCTTGCACTTTCAAAGGCGTTGTTCAATGAGGGGCTTGACGTCGCCGTGTGCTTGAATGTGCTGACAAAGAAAATGGTTTCATTCGAGGATGTTATCGACGTGATAAGATCGACGGCAAGGAACAGGTCGAGCATGCTCCAGGACCTTGAAAATAAGCGGAGGACCGAGATAGATGCTATCAATGGGGCGATCTGCGACCTTGCACCTCGCCCAGAGATGGTCAGGATCAACTCTCGCATGGTCAAGATAGTGAAGGCGCTCGAGACCTGGGAATAAAAATATGGAAGGCGAAAAGAGGATTCCATGTGATGATTCCTCCATCGAGGAGGGGAGGCATTGTCTGACCTCAAAGGATAGAGAGAGAATAATGGCGAGGATACACAGCGCGCTCTTTTGGGTGGGGGAGCTCATACCCGACCGCTATGTCATCGATGGAAAGGATGTTCCTCTCCGCGATACGATATTCAGGTTCATTTCCGATGAGGATGTGAGCGAGGAGGATGTCAGGAATGCACGAGAGCTGGCGGAGATGCTTGAACGCGAGGCCAGGAGACTCGAGAAGGAGCTCAAGAATGATGATTCGCTCTCGAGGAGGGACGCTCATGTGGTCCTCGACGAGGTGCTGGGACTGTTGCGGGCAGTGGACGAGCTCAGGGGGCTGGACAAGGAAAGAGGGGACCTTAAAAAGAGGGCGTTGATGGAGAAGGTCGATGATGAGAAGCGTTGGCTACGCTTCGTCCAACAGTTCAACCGATGAGCGGTTTTCGTTGAAAAATTATGCGTTTGAACAGTATTAACCGGATTTTTCGGAAATATTAAATAACATCATTCGATTTAAGTAAAAAAATATACGAAAAATGAAAACTTGCCGTTTTTTAACGGAGAGTGATCTAAGATGATAGACCATCTTGATGACAGGATCATCGACATCCTTAAGAAGGACTCAAGGAAGCCCTTTGTGGAGATAGCGAACGAGCTCAACGTTTCTGAAGGCACAATAAGGAGCAGGGTTAAGAAGCTCTTTGAGGACGGGGTGATCCAGAGCTTCACCATCAAGACCAGCAGCAAGAACGTCAAGGCGATAATCGAGGTCAAGATCGATGTCAACGTCAACACCTCTGAGGTCGCGGCCAACATATCCAAGTTCGAGGGGGTCGCCGAGGTCTATGAGGTCACCGGTGAAGAGGACATAGTCGCTATCATCGATGTCACCTCATCGCCTCAGCTGAATGAGATCATCGAGAGGATCAGAAGATTCGATAATGTACAGTCCACCAGGACCCGGTTGATTCTTAAAGAGCACTTTGGAGGGAAATGAATGTTCGCAGGATGCGCGACGGCATTGATAACACCGTTCAAGGACAATGGAGAGCTCGATGAGGAGGGGATACGCGAGCTAGTGAGGATACAAGAGAGGGAGGGGGTCGATGCGGTAGTCCCCTGTGGAACGACAGGTGAGTCGGCGACGCTGTCCCACAAAGAACACCTTAGGGTGATCCAGATCGTCATGGAGACAAAGAAAAAGGTCAAGGTGATAGCCGGGGCCGGAAGCAACGCCACGCACGAGGCCATACATCTGACGAAGGGTGCGAAGGACCTGGGTGTCGATGCCGTTCTATCTATATCTCCTTATTATAACAAACCCACGCAGAAGGGGATATTCAAGCACTATGAGGCCATAGCCAAGGCCGTTGACATACCGATAATCGTATACAATGTTCCTGGAAGGACGGGCAGCAACATACTTCCAGGCACCATCAAGAAGATGTCGGAGATACCTAACATCGTCGGCATCAAGGAAGCCTCAGGGAACCTGGACCAGATCATGCAGATACTCAGGGACCTTCCCCCGAGCTTCGATGTCCTTTCTGGCGATGATAATCTTACTTTCCCATTGATGGCGGCCGGGGCCAAGGGGGTCATATCAGTGGCATCGAACGTTGCCCCAAGAATGGTATCGGACATGGTGCATTACATGCAAAATGGAGAGCTCGAAAAGGCGAGGGACCTGCACTTCAGACTGCTCCCGTTGTTCAAGAGCCTGTTCGTAGAGACGAACCCTATACCGGTAAAGACGGCGATGAGGATGATGAAACGCCCATCCGGTGTCTTCCGTCTGCCGCTGTGCGACATGGAGCCTTCCAACGCGGAGATCGTTCGAACTGCGCTGTCCGAGCTCAGATTGATCTGAGGTGATTTTCGATGATAAGGGTCGTGGTGGCAGGCGCCACAGGCAAACTAGGGTCCCTGGTATGTCGTCTCATCGAGGCTCAGGATGACATGTGCTTGGCAGGGGCGGTGGTATCTGCCAACGGAGGTCATGTCGGCAAGGAGATAGCCCCGGGGGTCCATGCCGTTGGACCGGATGATATCGGGGCCCTGGTCAAGGAAGCGGATGTCTTCGTGGATGTCACTCCAGCATCGGCGGCCGAGGTCAATCTGATGAGGGCCCTACCTTCAGGGATAAATTGTGTCATAGGAAGCACTGGCATCAATGAGGGGGCCATAAAGGAGGTCGAGAGGCTGATAGCGGGAAAGGGTTCCTCTGCCGTTCTCACGGCGAACTTCAGCATAGGCGTCAATGTCTTCTGGAAATTGTGCGAGCAGATGGCGAGGATGTTGCCCGACTATGAGGTCGAGATCATCGAGGTCCATCATGACAAGAAGAAGGATGCGCCGTCAGGCACTGCCTTGAAGGCAGCGAGGATCATCTCAGAATCGACGGGCGTGGAGAAGTTGCTCTGCGGACGGGAAGGGGTTGTCGGAGCGCGGGGGAGAGAGATAGGCATACATGCCGTGAGGATCGGAGATGTAGTGGGGGAGCATACTGTGATATTCGGTGGGAACAAAGAGAGATTGGAACTTACCCATAAAGCTCACTCAAGGGAGGCGTTCGCCGAGGGCTGCATCACTGCGGTGCGATGGGTCCATGGAAAGAAGGACGGAAAGGTCCACACCATGGCGGAGGTGCTTGGTCTTTGATCAAAGTGATGAAGTTCGGCGGTACGAGCGTTGGCTCCAGCGAGGCCATCGGACGTACTGCTGGGATCATCATCCGCGACCCTGCCCCAAAGGCGGTCGTGGTGTCGGCGATGTCTGGTGTCACCAACGCTTTGATCTCATTGATGAAGGAGCCTGAGACGAGGGCCATCGAGAAGATCAGGGAGAGGCATATCACCGTGGCGGTGGACCATATCAGGCCCGAGCTTCTCGAGGAGTACCGCCCTTTATTAGAGGAAAGGTTGGACGGGCTGCGGAGGGCGCTCAGAGCATATCATTCATCGAAGAACAGACGCGAGAGGTCTGTCATACATGATACAATATCCAGCTGGGGAGAGCGCCTATCTTCTCTGACTGTAGCATATGTCCTTAGGTCGAAGGGCTACGATGCGGTGGCGATGACGAGCGAAGAGGCCGGGATCGCGGCCGAGGGCTCACCAGGGAACGGCTCAGCGGACCTCTTCACCACGAGCGTCAATTTAAAAAAGAATGTGCTCCCTCTCATCGAGAAGGGCAGGACGCCGGTCATCACGGGGTATTATGGTATAGACCCGGAAGGTCGTCCTCTTACGTTCGGGAGAGGTGGGTCCGATTATTCTGGATCTGTTGTCGGGAACGGTCTGGACGCTGATGTGGTGGAGATCTGGACCGATGTGGACGGTTTCATGACCGCAGACCCAAGGATAGTCCCGGGCGCGAAGACCCTCGAGATGATGGACTATAACGAGGCGGCCGAGCTCGCATACTTCGGGGCAAAGGTCCTCCACCCAAGGACAATAGAACCGGCAAGGAAAAAGGACCTGGAGGTATGGGTCAAGAACTCTTTCAATCCTGACGGGAAGGGAACAAGGATATTCAAGATGAGGCAGCCAGGGAACACGATGCTGAGGAGCGTCGCGATGAAGAAGGACCTCTCGATCGTCAAGATCTACTCAGGAGAGATAGTGTACCAGCCCGGTCTCGTGAACAAGATACTGGAGGCGGTCTGCGACCACGGTGTCACCTCATATGCGATATCAACATCCTTGTCCACATTGGCGGTCCTGGTCCCTTCAGAACAGGTGCCTGAGATCTGTGAAAGGGTGAAGGCCCTCAAGGACGACATAGAAAAGGTCCATGTAAAGGATGGCGTATCGTTGATATGTGCGGTAGGGGATGGCATGCTAGAGACTTGCGGGGTATCGGCCAAAGTGTTCGCAGCGGTCACAGAGGCCGGGGCGAACGTCGAGATGATATCCGAAGGGGCCTCGGACGTGGCCTTGAACTTCGTCGTCAGCAATGACCTGGCGGTGAAGGTCGTCAGAACGTTGCATGATAAATACATCGGTGGTTGACATGAGAGATTTCCAGAGCATTGATGGAACAATGATCATCGGAGGTGTCAGGGCATCGGAGATAGCCAAGCGGTTCGGGACGCCCGTCTATGTGACGGACGAAGAGCGCCTCAGAGAGAACTTCAGGAAGATAGACAAGGCGTTCAACGACAGGATGCCTACAAGGATCCACTATGCCCTTAAGGCGAACAATAATCTGACGATCTTGAGGATATTGGAGCAAGAAGGGAGCTGCATAGATGCTGTCTCCATCGGTGAGGTGGACCTTTGCATCAAGGCAGGTTTCACCCCTGACAGGATACTATACACCGGTACCGGGGTCAGCACAGCAGAGCTGAAGGGACTGGTCAAAAGGAAGGTCCCCATAAACATCGATTCCCTTTCAGAGATGAGAAGGCTGGCGGCGATAGCGCCTGACTACCCTGTATCCTTCAGGGTCAACCCTGGGGTAGGGGCCGGCCATCATGCCCACGTGGTCACCGGGGCCAAGACAACAAAGTTCGGTGTGCCGAAGAGCGCTATCGTGAACGCCTATGCGGAGGCGCTTGCGCTGGGCCTGAGACCTTTCGGGATCCATTGTCATATAGGGGCAGGCGTGATGGATGTAGATCCTTTCGTTCAGGTCACCGAGGTCATGGTCGAGCTCGTCAATGAGATAAAGGACGTGCTAGGTCTACAGCTCGAGATGCTCGACCTCGGTGGCGGGATCGGGATCCCTTATAGGCCCGAGGAACATGAGATGGATGTCGAGGCGCTTGCAGATGCCATCGTATCGCGGGTAAAGGATGCCACAGAGATCAAGACCCTGGCACTAGAGCCTGGGAGATACATCGTGTGCGATTCTACCGTGCTACTCACCACCGTCAACGATGTGAAAGAGACCCCTGAGAAAAGGTTCGCCAGCGTAGATGCGGGTTTCAACACTTTGATCAGGCCCGCGTTCTACGGTTCCTATCATCACGTCGCCGTCGCAAACAAATTCGATTCCCCTGCAGAGCTGGTCTACGATGTCGTAGGGCCGATCTGTGAGACAGGGGATTTCATCGCAAAGGACAGGCGGCTCCCCAAGGTCTCCGAGGGAGACATCATCGTCGTTTACGACACCGGCGCATATGGCTTCTCGATGTGCTCGAACTATAATGCGAGGGGCAAGCCCGCTGAAGTGCTGGTCCATGATGGCCAGATGCATCTCATCCGAGAGGCTGAGACCGTCGATGACCTTGTCGCCCATCAGAGGATACCGTCGAGGTTGATGATTTGAGGTTCTGGAAGTACCATGGCCTGGGCAATGACTTCGTTCTGGTGGAGAACTTTGACGGCAAGGTCTCAAAGGACCCTGCTTTCGTCAGGGCCACCTGTGACCGCAGATTCGGCATAGGGGCCGATGGCGTTCTATACATCGAGAAGGACCCGAGGGCGGACGCCCGCATGGTGGTGATGAACTCGGATGGCAGCGAGGCGGAGATGTGCGGCAATGGGATAAGATGTGTTGCCAAGCATCTTTACGATAGTGGGACCGTGAAGAGCAAAAAGATGGTGATAGCAACGCTGGCAGGCCTCAAAAAGGTCGAATGCGACCTGAAGGACGGGAGGGTCAGCACCGTCAAAGTGGATATGGGGGCGCCGAGGTTTGAATGCAAGGACATCCCGATGGCGTGCGATGGCCGGTATATCGATTGCGCGATCGACGTCGAAGGTCTCAACGTCCGAGGGACCGCGGTATCGATGGGCAACCCGCACTTCGTCATATTTCAAGACCTGTCCGATGAGGTCGTCGCTACTTTGGGCCCCAAGATCGAAAAGCATCCGATGTTCCCCCGAAGGACGAACGTAGAATTCGTTAAATCAGAGAATGGGATACTGAAGGTCAAGGTCTATGAGCGGGGGGCGGCTTGGACCATGGCATGCGGCACGGGGGCGTGCGCGGTCGTGACCGCCGCGGCGGTCCTAGGGAAGGCGCCGTTCGACAAAGAGGTGGAGGTCGCACTTCCTGGAGGCAGCCTATGGATAACCGTGAGGTCGGACCTCGGGGGTGTGCTGATGAGAGGGCCTGCCACGCTCGTCTATCATGGTGAGACCATCTGAGAGGTGAACATCAATGCCGTTCGACTATGCGACTCGTCTGAAAAAGATACCGCCATACCTGTTCGTCGAGATCGAGGAGAAGGTGAAGAGAAAGCGCCAGGAGGGGCTTGACATCATCGATTTTGGTATAGGGGACCCGGACATCCCGACGCCTTCTCCTATAGTCGAAGAGGTCAAGAGACAGCTCGACGACCCTACGAACCATAGATATCCCTCGAGCAGCGGCGAACCTGAGGTGCGGAGAGCTGTCTCGGCCTGGTACAAAAGGCGCTTCAATGTGGATGTGGACCCGGACGGCGAGGTGGCGATATTGATCGGCAGCAAGGAGGGCATTGCCAACATCTGCAGGGCCTTCGTGAACCCAGGAGAGAAGGTGCTGTGCCCGGACCCTGGCTATCCGGTCTATTCCCAGGGAGGCACTCTTCTCTGCGACGCCGTGCCGGTCAAGGTGCCCCTTATACCGGACAAGGGTTTCCTTCCCGATCTGGATGCCCTTCCCTCGGACGCGAGGATGCTCTACCTCAACTATCCTAACAACCCCACCGGCGCGGTCGCCCCCAAGGACTTCCTTTGGAAGGCGTCCACCTGGTGTATCGAGACCGATACCATATTGGCATATGACAACGCCTATTCGGAGATGACCTTCGATGATTATGTTGCCCCTAGCATCCTTGAGTGCTGCCAGGGGAATGGAGCGATCGAGTTTGGCTCTTTGTCGAAGACCTTCAACATGACGGGATTCCGCATAGGTTATGCGGTGGGCGACGCCAACCTCATCTCTGGACTTCGAAAGGTGAAATCCCAGATCGATTCCGGGGCGCCGATGTTCATACAGAAGGCAATGGTCAGGGCACTGGAGATGTATAAGGGTGCGGAGAAGCCGGATATCGTCAAAGAGAACATAAGGGTATATGAGGACCGGCGCAATGTGCTGGTCAAAGGTCTGAGGAGCCTGGGGTTCAAGGTCGACCCTCCGAAAGGGACCTTTTACCTGTGGCTCAAGGTCGATGGGCCGTCGATGAAGTTTGCAGATAAATTGCTGAATGTAGGGGTGGTCTGTACTCCTGGGATAGGTTTCGGTGGATTCGGGGAGGGCTATGTAAGGTTCGCGACCACCCAGCCCACCGAAAGGATCGTCGAGGCCATAGAGAGGATGCGAAAAGTCCTTTGAGGACGAGATGCGATGGCAGAGGACATTCCATGCCGCTCCATCATTTTTTATTCCTGTTGTACGCGTACTTCAAGGCCTCGACGACAGGAAGGGCCTTACCAAGAAGATACGTCTCCAAAGCCCCTCCGCCAGTGCTCACATAGGAGAACCTGTCATAAAGGCCGAACTTCTCAGAGGCGGCGACCGTATGCCCTCCTCCTATGACGGTGAACGCCGATGAGGTGACCGCCGCCATCATAAGCTCTCTTGTTCCAAGTGAGAATTCCTCCCTCTCGAAGACCCCTGCAGGCCCTGACATGAACACTGTTCCTGCGTTGGATATCACCTTTTTGAACTTCTCCACCGAAAGCGGCCCTATGTCGAGTATCTGTCGGTCACTTGGAAGGTCCCCCACCATCAGGTCCCTCCTTTTTCCGTCATCATCCACGCCTACGTCCAATGGTAAGAGGATTCTTTCCCCCTTCTCCCTTAGAAGTCTTTTGGCCGCCTCAAGGTTCTCGGCCGTGAACTCCCTCATCAGGACCTCTTCGCTGACCTTCCCCAGGTCGACCCCCCTGGCCTTCAGGAACGCGTTGGCGCTCAGGCCGACAAGGATGACCTGGTCGGCGATGCGCTTGGTCAGCACGCGGTCGATGACCTTGATCGAGTCTGAGAATTTCGACCCCCCAAGTACGAAGAGGCAGGGCCTTCGCGGATCATTGAAAACATTGCCTAGGGCTGTCAGTTCTTTTTCCATCAGACGCCCTGCGGCCGATGGTAGCACTGCCTGGAAACCGATGAGGGAGCACTGCGCGCGGTGGGCTGCACCGAACGCGTCGGAAACATACAGGTCTGCCTCTGCGGCGAGCTTCTGCACCATCTCCTCTCTCGCGTGTTCTTCCATTGAGCGCTTTTCCTGCTCACAAGAAAGCTCCCTGACATTCTTCAGGACGATCACGTCACCAGGCCTCATAGACCTTATGGCAGAGATGGCCCTCTCCCCATAAAGGTCATCGATATAGCCTACCTTTCTGCCAAGGTGTTTGCCGAGCAGCTCCGCATGCCTGTCCAGCGGACAGAAGTCCCATTCACCTGGACGTCCTTGATGAGCGATGATCACGACCTTTGAACCTTTTTCCGCGAGCTCGCGGAGCGTGGGCATGATCTGTTTGATCCTGTTATCGTCCTCGATCTCGAGGGAACCTTGCTTCAGAGGGCAATTGATGTCCACTCTTAGAATGACGGTCTTTCCGTTCAGGTCGAAATCATCCAGCGTGTTGAACTCCTTCATTGTTCCACCTTAGGCCCATGAAAGGTCGATGGTGACTGCAATCCCTAAGCCATTGGGTTAAATTACTGTTTCGGTGGCCCGATGATGCAAATGATAATCATGCCAATCCTTTTTTAATCTGTGATGGGATTTCCATCTGTTCTTTCATGAGCACCTCGGACGCTCCAAAGATTGACGATTACGCGATCCAGTTATGCAACCGGGCAGCCGGTTTACTCGTCATTCTCGACCGGGAAAGAAAGGTCCTGGTGTTCGGACCAGGTACCAGTGCCTCCTTGGGGTATTCTGCTGAAGAGATAGAGGGGGAGATATTCGATCGATATGTGGCCAGTGAAAACCTTGAGGAGCTCATTGAGAAAATACATAAGGCCGAGTCTGACTTGAAGTCTGCACATTATATGGACCTCGGTATTATCATCAAGGACGGACAAACAAAGATCTTCCAGACGTTGGTGTTCACCCTTTTCGGTCCTGGCGGTGAGGTGCATTTTGGCTTGAGGGGGCAGGACATCACCCGCTACGTGGACCTGCACCGGTCCGTAGAGCTGATGAACAAGAAGCTGTCGATCCTCGGCACGGCGACCAGGCATGATGTGCTCAACTCTTTGACGGGCCTTTTCGGGTATCTTGAGCTGGCAGAATGCAAATCAAAGGAAGACCAGATCAAGAAATATATCCAGAAGGCAAAAATTTCTGCAGAGACCATAAAAAAACAGTTCGAGTTCACGAGGGATTACCAGGAGCTTGGTTCTAAAAGACCATCTTGGATAGATGTTGGCGAGAGCATAAGGTCCGCCTATGCGTCCATCAGTGAGCCGAGGATCAAGATCGACGCTGATGTTTCTGGGCTTAGGGTCTTCGCGGACCCGATGATCGAAAAGGTATTCTTCAACCTCATCGACAACGTACATAGACATTCTGGGGCCAATATCATCAAGGTGAGGTTCGAGGACAAAGGACAAGAAGGCGTCCTGCTCTTTGAGGACGATGGGAAAGGGATACCCGCCGAAGAGAAGGACCTGATATTCACAAGAGGTTATGGTAGGAACAGCGGCCTTGGGCTTTATCTGGTCCGAGAGGTGCTCGACATCACGGGGATCTCAATAAAAGAAAATGGTGAGCCTGGAAAAGGGGCCAGGTTCGTGATCACCGTTCCAAAGGGAAAATATGAGGTAAAGTGACCGGGGTTTCACCTCATTATGTCAATCCAAGTGCCTTGTCTGTCTTAGCGATAGAGGCCATCGGGTCCTTCTCGAGCTTGGTCATAGACCTGATGCAGTCCACTATCTCTGGCACGACATCGCTCTCCTGGTGGATGGCCTGATAGTAATACAGATGGTCGTCGACGACCTTGATGCCGTCCTTCCAGACCGCTATGTCCATCATATCCCCCCTCGGTCGCCCCATGTCCCTTGCAAGTTCCATGACCTGACCTGTGGACTTGATCCCCTCCTTCCCACTTACGAAACGGACACGTGGGGTCTTCCTCCAAATCTCCAATATCTCTTCCTCCTTCGACCTCCTCTTGAGGTCGACGGCGATGCAATGGACATGCATAAGCGTGGTGGGGGTCACCACGGCCATCGTCTGGATCTTGAGCCATGGCATGATCGTCTGCACATCTGGGCCATGATGGGTGGGAAGCTTCAAGGATGGTTCAATGGCGTTCAACATCGAGCCTTTCCTGTCCCCCGGGTCAGCGCCCCTCCTTATCAACGAGGCTATGACCCTTTCAATGCCGATCTCCTTGTCAAGCGGATAGAGCGTCCTGCATAGGCCGGTCGTGTTGCATGAGACCACCCTGACGAACCTAGCCCCCCAGGACTCATGGTAATTGGCCATCGCATTGAAGGATATACCCGCGACACCGTGGTCCTCGCCCCCTTGAAAAATGGCCTTGACCCCTGCCGCCTCATATTTCGGCTTGTAGCTCTCGCCGACCCCACCGGGCGTGGTATCGATGATGATATCCACCTTCTTCAATAGTTCATCCAAGGTCCCAGCTGTCCTGATCCCGGCCTTATCGAACTCCGCGAGGTCCTCCTCGCAGGCGGCGTATAATGGATAACCGTTCTCAATGGCGATCCTGGCCTCGAAGCTTGGCTTGGTCTTCGTCACCCCGATGAGCTCCATATCATCCTGCTTGGTGACGGCCCATGCTGCCCTCTTTCCAATGGTGCCAAAACCATTGATCCCTACCTTGATCTTCATTTCCCTTCCTCGATCTGACCATTATAATCTCTTTCAATATTTGACTTGCGGTTCGACTGGTCGTGCCGTTGGATAGGTCCCATTATTGAACGCGTAGGACCTTTGGCGCGTATCTTATCGCATAGAAGATGAACAATGTGAACAGGATGGTCGCGATGAAGACCAGAACGTTGTCCTCCCCTATCATTATCATGGCTATGGCGATGATGAGGTCCACGAACCCGATGAGGACGAGGTTCTTGCTCGCGAACCGCACAAGCTCATCTTCCCTGACCTCTACATTTGGATCGGGCTTATACCCAGGGACTGCCTTGATCCCCGCCCCCCTTACGAATAGACCATATCCCATCAGGGCCACCGCGATCAGGACCAAAAGGTAGGAAAGTATCAACATGCCCGCTCATCACCTGAAATAAATGATGATAAAAGGGTTTTGCGCCGGCTCATTCCGGTCCCTCCGATAGCTATCACTTGCCGAGCTTTGCATCCGCTTCCTTGGCCTTGGCCGCAGCCTTTGCTATCGCCAAAGTAGCCAATACGGCAATTATCGTCACAATTACCGCAACGATGACAAGCCATATCCAACCTTCGCCTGATGGAACGTACTCGTCAATGATCGCTTTTATAGCAGTGTTCCATGACAGGGCTGCCACGAACGCGAATGCTGCGGTCATCAACGTAGCTATCTGTTCGATTATCATTGTCCTTAGACTTGCTATATGATCCCCCCTTTGTCAATAATACGAGATGGTAGATATTTAATCCTTGCATTTCGAGGCTTTTCCTGGGCGAAGATTGGGCGTATGAATGATTGACCGTGGATTCACCCGATGCCGATCTGTCAACATTGTGCAATCTCAGTTATTAATATGACGATCTCCATCCTCTTTTCCGATGGCCAACCTGATCTCGCTCAGCCAGTACATGTATTATGCCAGATGGTTCGTCTCAAGCCTTTTTGGGAGGAAAAGACCTCTGGTAAATACCATGATCATCAATTTCGAGTGCAACCTCAGATGCAAACATTGCAGCATTCGAGGGAACCAGGATGCCCTTCCTGGGGGTATGAGGCTCAACTATGAAGAAGCGGTCGAAGAGATGAGGTCAGGATTCGAGAAAGGGGCCCGCATCCTTTTCTTCGAAGGCGGAGAGCCGACCATGTGGAAGGACGGTGGGAAGACCCTGGAGGACCTGATCGAGGCTGGGAGGTCCATAGGATATTTCGTGACGGGCTACACGACCAATGGCACCAATGCGATCTACACCAACAGCGATGTGATCTCGGTCTCCCTGGACGGGCCGAAAGAGGTCCATGACAGGATAAGATGTGAAGGTGTCTTCGACAAGCTGATGGCGAATTTGGAAAAGGTCGACCATCCAAACATATTCGCCAACATGGTCTTGATGAGGGAGAACAAGGACCATCTCAGAGAGACGGTGGAGGTCGTGGCCAAGAGCAAGAAGATAAATGGTATCATGTTGAACTTCCTCACCCCTCCTCCCAATGGACAAAAGCTCACCCTTGAAGAAAAGAGGCGATTGGTGGCCGAGGCCATCGCTTTGAAGAGGGAAGGTCTCCCTATCCTGAACTCGGACAGGGCCCTGAAGGAGCTGCTTATTGAGGACTATGAGAGGAAATGCAGGGACTGGGTATCGATGTTCGTCCTTCCTGACCGCTCGCACCATTACGGCTGCCCCATGAGAGGTACGGCTTCCTGCAAGGAATGCGGTTTCAACGCCGTAAGGGAGTATTCCCTCATCACCAGAGGGAACGTGAGCGCGATATTGCAGATGTCCAAGCGCTTCGCGTTCTCAAAGGAGTGACCTCATAGAGGGTGCCAAGACAGTTCGTTGATCCACGACATCAATAGCTGAGAGAATGTCAGGAGCAGCATCTGTCCCATCGCGGTCTTCAACATCAAGGGGATAGGCCTCAGCCACCTGAACCTGTCCTCTCTGTTAGCGAAGATCTTTGACATCCCTATGGCCAATGGTATCGTCAAGAACAATATCGCATATCCGACCCCGAAGAAGAGCACCAGCGCAAGGTCCAGTGCATACATGACCGTGAGGCAATATAGAACGACCTTTGAGGCCCCTTCCAGGCCGAACCTGACGCTGAAATCCTTTTCACCTGCTTCCTTATGTGCCTCATACCCGAACATCTGGTCCACGACCCGTAAGAGCATCACGACGATGCCGACCGTTACAGCAAGGACCACGGCCTCTAGGGATACATCCCCAACCAATACAATGTAGGGGAACAAGGCCAAGAAAGTGAACGAAAGGAAGACATCCAGCTCACCAAAGCCGCGGGCTCCCAGGTTGAGAGGCGGTGCGGTGTAGTAGTAGCTCAGGAAGAACGCTATCCCGCCCATGAGGACGACTATCCAACCACCATATATGACGATGGGTATTGCAATAAGTACCGCTATGACGCCCAATGTGGCGATTATTATCTGCCCTGTCCGGTCCGTGACGATCCCTCTGTCGAAGGCGTTACCAGACCAGTAGAACTTCTCATTGAACATCTCCTTGAGCTCTTTCTCGAGCTTTGCATCATATTTCGTCCATCGGTTCTTATCGGCCCCGCTCTTATGATCGAAATAATCATTGGAAATGTTGACGAACAGTGCTAGGAAGAATACATCAACGATTATCAGAACGCCGATCGTCCATTCTTGGACCTCGGTCCATGCAAAGGCCACCCCGGCCAATGCCGCAAAGACGAACACCAATGTATAACTGATGCGGAAGATGTTCCTCGCCTTCTCCCATACGCCCTTTGCCTGACCGTATTGAAGTGAGCTGTTCTCCATGGAGCCCGCAAGCACCGAGGTCGATTTAACTTTTTTTAGAGCGGCCTATCAGATCATTGGATAAGACCGTTCTCCACATACCATTCATAGGTTTCCCGAAGCCCTTTTCTCAGATCATACCTTGGCTCATATCCAAGCTCCTTTCTGGCCCTGTCTATAGAATAGGCCCGGTCACAGGTCACGGAGTCGACCGTGGATATCCTGTACATAAAATCCTTCCTGCCGATAATTGAATTGAAAGATTGAATGGGAGCTATCATGACCTTGGCCAACAACGGCGGCAGATGCAGCCTCGGGGGAGGAATGCCAGTTATCTCTCCAAGTATGGCATAGACCTCCTCATATGTATATGACCTTCCCTCGCTGATTATGTAAGTTCTCCCTTTGGCGGCCTTGCTCGATAGCGCCTGGGAGAAGGCCCTGGCAACGTCAGCGACATGTACGAACTGTATCCTGTTCTTCCCTGTCCCAATGATGAATTTGGTCGCAAGTCTTCGACCGTATGAGGTTATGAACCAATATGAGACGTCGTCGACATTGTGAGGCCCATATATTCCAGAGGGTCTGAGGACCACATGGTCCAGACCTTTGGATGCGAGCTCGGACAGGGCTGCCTCCGCCATGGCCTTCGATCTTCCATATTCATATACTGGCCTCAAAGGCGCGGTCTCGTCCGCGATCCCGTCAACAGGTCCCATGGCCTCGGTCGAGCTGCAATAGACGAGCCTCGAGATGCCGTTCTCAAGGCATAGTCGCGCGAGCTCTTTTGTCGCGTCGACGTTCAGCCGCTGGTAAAGCTCCTTCTTCCCGCTGAAGGTGTAATATGCCGCCAGATGGATGACGGCATCCATACCTTTGACCGCCGAGGACATGATGTCTTTGTCCACCAGGTCGAAGGGTACCAGCCCTACCCCTTTCTCCTTGAGGTGCGATATATTGCTGGTCGCCCTGACCCCTCCAAATACGTCATGGCCTTCCCTCAATAGCTCGTCCACCACATACCTTCCAAGGAATCCGGAAGCTCCTGTGACCAAGACCTTCAATCGATCGACCCCTTCCATAGGTCTTTACCACGACGATAGCTGGTCTGCAGGAAAAGAGATGCGAGGGATATCCCATCATACGGTTCCAGGGCCGATCTCATGAACATGTCCGAGATCGGTATGATCCTGTAGACACCCGCCCTCGCGGCCATCGTCGACACCTTTATCACATCCTCCCTTGGGACGGCCAGTCCTACTGTTTGTACCTTGTCTATGCCTGAGTATGCCTTTGTGGATGGCAAACCTATGATCCACTCGATGGCCTCGTCATAGGATGGCATCGACACGATCTCGATGAACCTTCTCCGGCCATAAATGTTCATGCCCGGGAATTGAGAGACCATATCCTCGAGCATGCTCCTGCCTTTTGACACGACGACGGTCCACTGGTTCTGTTCTGACCTTCCTCCGCTCACAATCGCCCCTTTTAGCTGGAGCATCCTCCTGGCGTTCTGCAGGACGAACATGCTTCCTTCACGGAGCGTCATCGGATGCCTGCTGCCGATCTCGTCCAGTCTCGAGCTCAATAGTTTCGAGAACGCCACTGCCGAACCGTGATCGCCTATGAAAACCGCAGAGGTAGGCGAGGAACAGAGCTGCTGGTCGTACAGGACGATGTTCTTTGCCAGACCATCGGCCGTATCTGGACCGGCCATGGACGCTGATATTATGGCCACGCCGGTCATCGGTCCGTTCGCAAAGAACCTCGGACGATTGGGGTTCAGAACGACCTTTGAGGCGACCGTTGTTCTTGCCGGCTCTCCTCCCCAAAAATTGATGACGCCCATCTTGGCCTCTGAAAGAGCGTGATCGAGCGCTCTGCTATCGTGCGAAAAATAGGATATGACAAGGGCGTCCCTGATGGCGTCCCTCGCCTCGGAGGGGGGGACCTCCTCGATGCATCTTAGGACCTCGAGCACCCCCTCGTAGTTCGATATCGACGGCTTTAGGAAGGTCAGGTTCCCTGTGACCAGGGATAGCACAGTCGGGATGAGGGTAGGGACGATAGAATTGCCAGAAGATATTATTAACACGGGTCCCGCCGGCACGCTCATATATCCTTCCTCGTCGGCCATCAATTTAAAACCGTCGAGGGAGGCGGAACCCCCAGGGAGGGATGCTTCCAGGTTCCTCCTTATGCTCTCGGGGTCGAGAACGGACAGGACGAACTGCATCTCTAGGTCGACCAGGGCCTTTGAGTACCCTGTCCTTGACACCATCTTGTCGCGGATGTTGACGACCTTTCCCTCCTCGAGCTTCCGTTTCCAGACCATGCCTATCGACCCAATGACCTCCAGCCGTTTTGATAAAGGGATCGAGGAAACACGGTTCTGTACGGTCCCTGCATTCTCACACAGATGGTCGATCGCCTCAGCAGTGAGCTCCTCGACCTCGGTCTCCCCGGACGTTCTGACCACGGTCGGCAACCTTTGTCCTGAATGATATGGCCTTATCAGCCCTTTCCCCCCTTGGCCATCATCTCCTCGAGTGTCCCCCCGCACGCCCTCTGCATCTCCCATCCCTCCTCAACGGTGAGCCGTCTTTTGTAGACGAACTCTTTACCATAATAACAGCCGGACTTTTTGAAGGACATCAGATCCCCAGGATAGAAGCACTCCATCCACGAGGTGACGAACGGATTGAAGATCGCGAGTATCCCATCTTTTCCCTCCTCGTTTATAGGGTCGAAAGTGACCGGGTCCAGCAAGAATGCCTCGGACAGGGGGTGGGGCACCTTATCGATCACGCCATACCGATCGATGAGGGCCGTCAACGTCTCTGTCATGCCCAACACATCCATGAATGGCACATCGACCGCCATGTCGTCAAAGCCTCGGGCCTTGAAATGTTCCCTCGATCTCGATACTATCCTTTCATACGGAGGCAGGTCCACGAAGCCCTTGGATCCTCCCCCCGTGACGATGACACCGCCTTTTCCAAGCCTTATGGGAGGGGCCCCAGAGACCATTTTGAACATCATCCTCTTCAATATTCCCATTTCATCGAACCTGTTGCCAAGCAGATGTACGCCCGCGGGGGCGGTGAAGAAGAGCTTCGGTTCTTTTTTGCTCTTCAAGAACTTGAGCAGGTTGTCCTTGTTAGGGGTGAGCTTCTGCCAGGGGGTTCCGGCCTGGTCCTTGTTCTCCAGGTCCATTCCATAGAGGAGCTCGATGCCCTTATTCTCTAATGTCATATGGACGAAGGCAACGAAGCTCAATTTGTACCTCAGCTCAGGTGCGGCCATGAACAGTGCGATCCCCTCACCATCCTTTAGCGTGCTGCCATACACATATTCGAAGAGGTCGGTGTTCGCCTTTAACATCAAGGCCAGGTCCAGCGGGCTTCTGTATATCCTCACGGGGTCCTTACCGGTCGTCCCGGACGACTGGAATGTCTCGCCTCCTTGTTCCACACCATCTATGAGCATCGGCCGCTGTCCCTCACCGCGAAGAAGGTCGGAAGGTATGGCAAGTTTTGCGATGTCGGCAACCCTGGCTCTGGACGGGTCTATCTCCAATCTTTCATATAGTTCGGAGTAGAACCTGCTCCTCTCAGAAAAAAAGCTCAACGAGCTTCTGATGATATCCAATCTTATCGAAGCCAGTTCATCCGGTCCTTTCTTAAAGAGGTTCGGTCCCTCATTGACGAGCCTCCACACCTTCTTGACATGAGGGTCGTCCATCAGGGCACTGTTCGCTCCCATTTCCAAGATGGTCTTGGTGTCCATTTCCCAGCCTCACGGGTCTTTGATTAGAAGCGGGTATTTGCGATAAATCATTTTGGGTTCGGCTTTTTGAGACTGGGGTCCCGTCCTCTATGCCATGGCCTACTGCGCATTTCTCCCGGGCGGCCCAATAAGGCACGTGACGATCCACCGTTTTTATAATCTCTGATTCAAATCGGTCATACCTCGAGATCGTTTTAATAGATGGATGTTGAAGGTCCCTGTTCAGAAGGTCCGGTTGTGTGGACCTCTCGGTGGTCCAAACATGAATATGCCTCCATAATCACACCCAGGCCGGACACCTATTACAACGCAGGTCAAAATCTGTCCTATTGCATGAGATGGCAAGCCCAGTGGATCATATGCTCATTTATTGACCGTGAGGCTTGATGACAGGGCGATACCAGAAGATCGTTAATCGCTCCATATCGGCATAAAAAGTCCCTTTGTCGATAGCCCCGCTCATGTTTGACATCAAGGAATTTATTTATATAATGCCGGTCATCCCACATAACCGTGTCAAATAACAGCACGAACGCTATCGTGGTTCTTCGTTTGGGCGTGGTCGTCGTTATTTGAGATGAGGCACTCTTCTGAGTGGGGGTGCCTCGAGCATCGTTGAAAATGGGGAATTAGAGATGAAAGGCTCCAAGGCTGTTCTGGATCTGCTCGAAAGACAAGGCGTCGATGTGATGTTTGGTTATCCAGGAGGGGTCACCCTTCCGATCTATGATGACCTCCTCAGCTCTGATATCCACCATGTGCTGGTAAGGCATGAGCAATGCGCAGCGCATATGGCAGATGGATATGCCCGGGCCACAGGTCGCCCTGGGGTCTGTATCGCGACATCTGGGCCAGGGGCTACGAATCTTGTCACAGGTGTGGCGACCGCATACGCCGACTCCTCGCCGATGATGGTGCTGACAGGACAGGTATCATCCTCGATGATCGGCAACAACGCCTTCCAGGAGGCTGACATCTTCTCCCTGATGATGCCCATCACAAAACATAACTTCAGGGTGCTGGACCCCAAGCACCTTCCAGAGGCCATAAAGCGAGGATGGAACATCGCTCTGAACGGCAGGATGGGGCCGGTACATGTGGACCTGCCTGTTGATATTTTAAAATCAGACCTGGACGACGATCTTCTCGATGAGGAGTTCCCTGTGCCCGCACCGTATGAGGACCTCTCAGGTGTGCTCGAGGCCGTTAAGATACTAAAGGAGGCCGAGAGGCCTATGATGCTGGTCGGAGGGGGGGCCATGTGGGCGAATGCAGCCCCTGAGGTGCTCAAGTTGGCGGAGATGCTCATGGCACCAGTGTCTACGACCCTTATGGGAAAAGGCATCATTCCAGAGGACCACCCATTGGCCATGGGCATGCTCGGCATGCATGGAAGGGAGATCGCTAGAAAGGCCTTCCTCGAGTGCGACGTCATGGTCGCGGTGGGAGCCAGGTTCAGCGACAGGTCTTCAGGGCTGCCGTCCGAGCTTCCCGAATCAATCAAGATCATACACATAGACATAGACCCCATGGAGGCAGGCAAGAACAGCAGGACAAGGGTCAGGATCGTGGGCGATGCGAAGCGGGCGCTCCAGCAGATCATCAAAGGTCTTGGAAAATCTAAGGGTGACAGCGAGTGGTCCATGCGCATGAAACGCCTTCGGGAGATGTGCGACTGCGACATGGACATCAGCGAGCCTCCCATCAAACCGCAGAAGGTCATATGCGAGCTGCGAAAGGCCCTTGCGGACGACGCGTATGTCTGCACGGAGGTGGGGCAGAACCAGATGTGGGCGGCACATCTCCTCCGCATGAGGACGCCCCGCCATTTCATAACATCGGGTGGGCTCGGGACGATGGGCTTCGGGTTCCCAGCATCGATAGGGGTCAAGTACGCGCACAGGGACAAACAGGTGGTCGATATAGCAGGGGATGGCTCTCTGCAGATGGTCGTGCAGGAGTTCGCGACCGCGGTCAATGAAGACCTCCCGGTGGTGGTGTGCCTCCTTAACAATAACTGGCTAGGCATGGTGAAGCAATGGCAGAAACTGTTCGCCGACAAGAGATACTCTGGAACGAACCTCCAGAGGAACCCGGACTTCGTCAAACTGGCCGAGGCCTATGGCGCGGCGGCGGTGAAGGTCGAGAGGCCATCGGAGCTGGCTGAGGCATTCAAGAGGGCGTTCTCGTCGGACGTCCCGTTCTTGATCGATATCCATACAGACCCGGAAGAGGACATACTTCCGATGCAGCCAGGAGGGCAGTCCTCAAAGGCCGTCATCCGTGGAAGGTGCAGATGGGCGCAGAACGGCGATATCGATAAGTTCGATTGGACCCCCAACATATCAGGCGCGTGAACATAGCTTGTCAACTACTATGGAAATGAGTACTGAAGGAGATACCAGGATGGTAATGATATGAGAGGATCGAAGGCAGTCCTAAAATTGCTGGAAGGTCAGGGAGCAGATGTGATATTCGGTTACCCAGGCGCAAACACGCTACCGATATATGATGACCTTTTGGACTCTTCGATCCACCATGTCCTTGTCCGCCATGAGCAGGGGGCCGCCCACATGGCCGATGGGTACGCTCGTTCCACTGGCAGGCCTGGGATATGCATGTCAACATCAGGACCTGGTGCGACGAACCTTGTTACAGGCGTGGCCACCGCCTATGCGGATTCCTCGCCGATGATGGTCATCACTGGTCAGGTCTCCACACAGATGCTGGGCGAGAACGCGTTCCAAGAAGCGGACATCTTCTCCCTGATGATGCCCATAACAAAACACAGTTTCAGGGTGCTTGATCCCAACAGGATACCGGAGGCCATCAAGAAAGGATGGGGTATCGCTACGACCGGTCGCATGGGCCCAGTGCACATCGATCTGCCTGTGGACGTGCTATGGAAACAGATCGCCGATGAGGCCCTTTATGAGGAGTTCCACGCCCCTTGTCCCGTCGAGGATATGTCGAGGGTGTTGGAAGCGGTGAAACTGCTACGGGATGCGGAGCGGCCCATGATGCTCGTCGGAGGGGGGGCCATCTGGTCTCATGCCGGCGAAGAGGTCCGCAAACTGGCCGAGATGCTCATGGCCCCGGTGGCGACCACGATGATGGGCAAGGGCATCATCCCAGAGGACCACCCATTGGCCATGGGGATGTTGGGCATGCACGGCAGAGAGGTGGCGAGGAGAGCATATGAGAGCTGCGACGTCATGCTCGTGGTCGGGTCGCGGTTCAGCGACAGGTCCACAGGACTTCCGACCGACCTTCCCGAATCGACCAAGATAATCCATATCGACATCGACCCTATGGAGGCGGGCAAGAACAAGAGAACGAAGGTGCGGATCGTGGGCGATGCGCGGAAGGCCCTCCAGCTCCTGATAAAAGGACTCTCGAGGGCAAAGGCGGGCAGCGAGTGGTGCAAAAGGATGGTCCACCTTCGCCAGATCTGCGATTGTGAGATGGACATAGACGAGATGCCCATCAAACCACAGAAGGTGATGCTGGAGCTCAGGAAGGCGCTTTCGGACGATGCATATGTCTGCACGGAGGTGGGGCAGAACCAGATGTGGGCAGCTCACTTCCTGAGGATGAGGACGCCTGGGCATTTCATCTCATCTGGAGGGATGGGGACCATGGGCTTCGGGTTCCCAGCATCTCTGGGCGTAAAGTACGCCCACCGTGATAAGCAGGTGGTCGACATAGCCGGCGACGGGTCGCTCCAAATGGTCTCAAAGGAGTTCGCGACGGCGATGTCCGAGGACCTTCCTGTGGTGATATGTCTTCTCAATAACAGCTGGCTCGGCATGGTGAGACAGTGGCAGAAGCTGTTGAACGACGGCCGATATTCTGGGACCAATCTTGAAAGGAACCCAGACTTCGTCAAGCTCGCCCGGTCGTATGGGGCAGACGCCCTGAGGGTGGAGAGGCCATCGGAGCTGGCGGAGGCGTTCGAGAAGGCGTTAAGGTCCGATGTGCCATTCCTGCTGGACATCGTTGTGGATGTCGAGGAGGACATCCTGCCGATGCTTCCTGGAGGAAGGTCGTCCAAAGAGGTCATACATGGAAAAAGATGCCGGTTCGGCAGGCCTCATGAAAAACTATTGGACAAGGACATCACCATGGAGATCGCCGGGGCTTGAGGGCGTACAAGACCTACAACGGTAAATATCGGGATCATGATAGCATGTCGGTCCATGTCATATACTTCCTATAGGTGAAAAAATGGCAAAGATATACCACGATTCTGACGCTGACCTTAAGGTCCTGAAAGGCAAGAAGATCGCAGTAATCGGTTTCGGAAGCCAGGGAAAGGCGCAATCGATGTGCCTTAAGGATTCTGGCCTGGATGTTGTCGTCGGTCTCCGCAAGGGCGGCAGGTCATGGGATGAGGCTAAGAAGAACGGCATGAAGGTCGCTGCGGTGGCCGATGCCGTGAAGGATGCGGACGTAGTGATGATCCTTCTACCAGATGAGGTACAGGGAGAGGTCTATAAGACCGAGATCGCCCCGAACCTCAAGCCAGGCGCCGCGCTCGATTTCGCACACGGCTTCAGCATCGTCTTTAAAGAGATCAAGCCCCCAAAGAACGTGGATGTAATAATGATGGCACCGAAATCGCCAGGCCCCATGGTGAGGCAGACATTTGTCGAAGGGTTCGGCGTCCCAGCACTGATAGCGGTAGAGCATGACCATACTGGGAAGGCGAAGGAGATCGCGTTGGCGCTCGCCAAGGGGATCGGTGCGACCAAGGCGGGAGTGATCGAGACGACCTTTACCGAAGAGGCGACGTCGGACCTTTTCGGCGAACAGGCAGTGCTTTGCGGAGGGGTCACTGCGCTGGTCGAGGCGGGCTTTGAGACGTTGGTCAAGAACGGCTACCAGCCCGAGATCGCATATTTCGAGTGCCTTCACGAGCTGAAGCTCATCGTTGACCTCTTCCAGAGGGGCGGTATGATGCACATGTGGACCAATGTGTCCAACACAGCGGAGTACGGAGGGCTTTCCAGGAGGTCAAGGCTGATCACAGATGAGACCCGAAAGGAGATGGCCCTGATGCTCAAAGAGATACAGGAAGGTAAGTTCGCCAAGGAGTGGATGAAGGACGCGAAGTCCGGGATGAAGAAGCTCCAGAAGCTTGAGAAGGAGGAGGCCGAGAGCGAGATCGAGGTCGTTGGCAAGAACATACGCTCCCTGTTCGAGTTCCAGCCGCCCGCTGAAAAGAAGGCCGCCGAGGCCGCCCCTAAGAAAAAGCCGGTGAAAAAGCCTGGGACAAAGAGGTCGGCCGCCAAGACCAGAAAAAGGACATCAGCGAAGAAGTGACCTTCTGGTCAATGATCTTGTTTTCCTTTCCTGAGAAGGTCCTCCACATGATAAGGCAGAGGTTCCCTTATGAAAAAAAGGCAATAAGATCGATATTTTTGTTCCTCATCCTTATGAATGTCCTCGTGGGGTGTCTCATGTTCCTTCTCGTGCCGCAGGAGGAGCTGTTGGAGGCTTTTTTAATAATATTCTCGATACTTGTGCCGATCACTGTGGTTTTCGGCCTCTCTCCCTTGCTGACATCACATGAGGTCCATGAGACCTACATCGTGCTGAGACAGGGATGGTATTACAGGAACAGGATAGACCTGAGCGATATAATTTCAATGACGAGGGTAAAGAACGGTCCCTGGAGCTACGGCCTGCACTTCATAGGCAACAACACCATATATGTCAATGGCAGGACCAAGGACCTTATATTGCTGGAGCTCAAGGGAACCTCTTCGACCACTGGCAAGAAAAGGAGGATGACCAGGATATTATTCGACACCTCTGACAACGACGCTTTCGTCAGGTCGATAGGCCGCAGGTTCGACAGGGAGACCGACCATTATTGATGAAGCATGGTTATCAATCCCTTGATACATTTAACCCTGGAGATGATGCCTTGACGAGGATCGTGATGCGGACGAGGTACGAAAGATTTGATATCGAGCTCAATGAGACCGACACCGCCAATGCTGTCTACCTGTCATTGCCATTGACAAGGGAGGTCAATGTCTGGGGAGGTGAGATCTATTTCCCGGTCCCGGTCGACCACCCCCTGGAGAATGGAAAGAAGGTCATGGACGTAGGAGAGGTGGCGTTCTGGCCTGAGGGGAACGCTTTCTGTATCTTCTTCGGTAGGACGCCTTTCAGCAGGGGAGAGGCCCCAGAGGCGTATGGCCCGGTCACCCCGATAGGGAAGGTCATTTCGAACATTGAGAGGCTTGAGGGGATCGCAGATAAGACCGAGATCACACTGGACAGGTCCTAAAGACCGTCAAGATACCTTCGGACCGTCCTGCCAAGAAGCACCATTTCCGGTCCATTGGCATCGGCCATCATGTCCGCGGCCACTATGGCCACCCAAGAATCCAGCTCTTCATCGGGACGTCCGCATATCTTCATGTACTCCTTCCTGAAGGAGTCTGCGAGCACATCCTCGCCGCCCATCTTTAGCAGGACAATGGTCCTCGCCACATCAGCAAGATATGGCCCGCACCTGACCTTGTCCCAGACCATGGTCATTGGCCCGTCATAACTGACCACAACGTTCTGTGGTATGTAGTTCCAATTGCACACGCTCTCTCCATCTGGTAGGGACCGGACCAGTCCCTTCAATCTTTCGATCTCATCATCCGTAAGACCAGAGGGGGCCGAAGGCATCCTCAAAAGGTCCTTGACGTTCCTCAGCTCAGGTGCCATGTAAAGATGCATCTCGTGGGCCTCGTGCGCGAACAGGGAGACCATCCGGTCCCAATGGCTCGGGCTGGACCTGAGCCATTCGGAATAAAGTACCCCTTCCGGCATGTCCAGCACAAGCCCGGTCCTGTCCTCTCTGTTCATCACTGCATGAACGAATGGAGCTTTGACGCCTATCGCCCTGACCATATTGATGGAAGAGGCCAAGGCCTGGGCCGTCCTCGTCGTCGTTCCTTTCGGTAGCAGGTGCAGCACCTTCCCCTCGCCGAGCGGCAGCATCTCAGCCCTCAATCTTTCACCGCTCATCTATTGACGAGAGCGTAGATAAAGGCGCACTTGCGCGCTCTTACTGCCCGACCAGCTCGAACCCGTCGAACGAAATAGATGGCAGGATGCAGTACCTTGAGACCGTGGCATCGTTCGCGACGTCCCTTACCGACCTAAGAGCATCATACATATTTCCTGTGAGCAGTGCATGGTCGATGGTCCCCTTGACCTCGCCTTTTTCGATGACGTGCGCGCATCTGACCTCAAAAGCGAACGCCCCCGTGATGGGATTGGCATCACTGGATGCGAGCTTTTCTACCATGATGCCTTTGTCCACCTCGGAGATGACCTGCTCCAGGCTTTTCGGTCCTGGCTCCACCACCATGTTTATCGGAGATATCCCCAACCCCATTCTGTAGATGCCCTGGGCATCGTTAGGCTCCCTTCTAAGGGCGTTGCCCGTGCTCTCGACACCGGCCAAGAGGGCGTTGTAATGGTCATACATGTACCCTTTGAGAACGCCCCTTCCAACGAGCTGTCTGGTCATCGTCCTCGAGCCTTCATCGTCATAGGCACAGGAGCACATCCCCCTCTCATCGAAAGGGTCGTCCGTGATAGTGACCTTCGGGGATGCGACGACCTCCCCCACCTTCCCCGCCCAGGGGCTCCTCTTCTTATGCACGTTCTCCGCGGACAGCGCAAACGCCGCCGTCGACAGCAACATCCCGCTCAGCTCGTCCGGCGGCAATATCACCGTGAGCCTCTCCTTTCCTTTATAGGGGACGGCCCTATGAGCGTTGACCGCCCTTCTGGCCAAGATCTCGCCCGTCGCAATGGGATCGAACCTGGAAAGGTGCGGTGTGAAGATCGATACCACGCCCTCGCCAGGGTCGTTTCCTTCGGTCATGGACGTGACATGGGCGTACAGCATGGTGCTCCTTTGGTCTGTCTCCGCCCCGTTGGTGTTCATCACCATGAACTGCATCAGGGATGCCCTGATCACCCCATTGGGGACCTTGACCCCGCCATTTCGCGTTGCTGAGATGACCAGCTCTCCCGCGAGGTCGGCCAGGTCGTTGACAGACGTCCCCGCCAGGCCCTTGTCGTAGCTGTTCGGTACATCGGCCCCCTTGTGCCCCTTCGGAAAGCTCTTGAAGACCGGGTCGGGGCCGCTGACGTTGGCGAGGCCCACGGCCGTCCTTGCGCACCACTCTGCGTCCCGCATGCTGTTGACCGTGGCGCATGATTGTCCGACCTTTTTGGACCTGATGACCCTGATGGCCATCCCTTGGTCCTGCTTCTCTTCGACGTTCTTGATCTTCCCGTCGTCGATATATACGGATGCCGTCCTCGACCTTATCGAGAATACCTCCACCTCCGAAGCACCTTCCCCCAAGGCCACTTTTATGGCCTTCCTCATGAATGGTTCCATGCTCAATCAGCCACCCCCGAGGACTATCTTGGACCTGCAATAAGGCCCTCCGGAAGATACCGGGACCCAGTCCTCTATGCCCTTTCCACAGGTCCCAGGGCCAAGCCTCACTTCCTTTCCTACGGCGTCGACGGTCTTGAGTATCTCGAGCGCGTTACCGGTGAGGGTGAAGGACCTCAGCATATCGGTCACCTCCCCGTTCTCGATCAGGAAGCCCCTGGCAGTCTTTGCCTCGAACCCGCCTCCTACTGGGTCCTCCATTCCGTTGATCATCTTGTCGGTCATAACACCGAACTTGACATCCTCGATCATCTCCTCAAGGTCCATGTCTCCCTTATCAAAGAAGGTGTTCGTCATCCTCACAAAGACCTTTCTCCCAAAGTCCTGGGCCCTTCCGTTTCCTGTCGGCACAGCCCCCATCTGCGAAGCAGTTTCCAGGCTCTGCATATATCCTTTGTAGACGCCGTTCTCGATTATGACCGTTCTCGAGCTCGGGGTTCCCTCATCATCAAAGGGGATATGGCCATGATGGCCTCTCCAGGAACCGTCATCGATCATCGTTATCTTCTCGGAGGCGACCTTCTTTCCCACCGCATCTGTCAGGAACGATCTTCTTTTGACTGTCTCGTCGGCCTCTGATGCATGCCCCATGACCTCATGGGCCAGCAGGCCCGATATCACGGGGTCGCTTATGCATGTCATCATACCGGAGGGTGCCTTCTTGGCCTTGAGCATCTTGACCGCCTCCTCCGCTGTCTCCCTGCCCATCGCCTCGATGTCCCTGCCCCGGACGGCCTCGAACCCTTCGGTCCTGCCCATGCTGCTATAGAACATCTCGGTGGTCCCGCCTTCTGAGGCCACGGTCTGCACGAAAAGCCTCGTTCTTACCTCCTCCCATTCCAGCTCATCCCCGAAGGAGTTGGCCAATGAGTTCTTCCTGACCTCCTCCCGGTATATCGAGTTCGTGTTGACCACCTTCGGTCCTATCCTTTGGGCCCTGTCCAGGTCCATCGCCGCTGCCAATTTCTCCTCGATGGGGACCGTTGAGGGGTGGACCTTCACATCTGCCTTGAACGTTCCCTTCCTCGACCTCCTGTCCGCTATCTTGACGCCCTCGGCGGTGCCGACCCTTGCACATCTGACCGCCTTGGAGGCGGCCTCTATCATGGCCTCTCGGTTGACCTCTATGAGCGTGGTCGAGCCCCATGACCCCTTGACCCTGGCCCTAAGGCAGACCCCGGATACCTTGTCCTCCGTTATGGTCCTGACCCCAGCGTCCACCACCAATATGCCGACCCTCTCGATCGTCTGGTGCCTCGCATCGCAGAAATCGGCGCCCTCATCTCTCATGACCTCTACCGCCTTCACGAGGTCGTCCCTCATCAGACCACCACCATGTCCTTCGGTGCCTTTGTCAATATCTCGCATCCTTTCTTGGTGACGACGATGTCGTCCTCGATCCTCACACCGAACTTCCCCGGCAAGTAGATCCCCGGCTCGACCGTCAGGACCATCCCTTCTTCAAGGATGAGATCGATGTTCGGTCCTAACCTGCCCCCATCATGTACGCTGAGGCCTATGCTGTGGCCAAGCGAATGGATGAAAAGTCCTTTGAACTCAGAGGAATCGATGATTCTTCTTGCAACGGCATCGATGTCCTTCCCGTTCATACCGGGCCTTATCTCGGCCAATGCGGCCATCTGGGCCTCCAGCACCGTTGCGTACATTCTCTTCTGCACGGATGTCGCCCTCCCGACGAAGAAGGTCCTTGTGATGTCCGAGCCGTACCTGCGGACAAGGCCCCCATAGTCAAAAAGAGCGGTGTCGTTCTTTCTTAATCTTGTCTTATCTGGCTCGTGATGAGGTTCGGCCGAGTTCGCTCCAAAAGATGCTATGGTGGTGAACGAGGGGGCCGTCGCGCCATATCTCATCATCCTGTAATTTATCTCGGCCGCCGCCTCATACTCTGTCATACCAGAGGTGATGAGGTCCGGTATCTCCTCTGCGACCTTTGACACTATGGAGCAGGCCTCCCTGAGCCTTTCCACCTCTTCCTTATCTTTCACAAGCTTGGCCTTCACGAGGGCGGGTCCGACGTCGATGAACCTGGCGCGTGGCAGCCAGGTCCGTAGCTCCATGAAATGGTTGTAGGACAGGCCCTTCCCATTCACCCCGATGCGTTTTACCTTCCCGAACATCTCCTTGACCGTCCGGGCCTTTTCATCCTTGTCCCTGAAAACGGTGACCCTGGCCCTGCTGCCTCTTGCACTGGTCTCTTCCAACGGGTTCGTTATGATATCGACCATTCCATCTGGCCAGGCAGCAGCTAGGCAGTTCTCGAAGAGCCCGGAAGTAGTGCCGCTCACATATGTGAACATGGTGTCGATATTGGGTTCTTCCTCATTAGTGAAAATGACCACATCGACCTCATCTCTTACAAGCTCAAAGATACGTTTGGCCCTTGCATCCATTCGACCCACTCGGCCAGAATCAAAGTATATGGTAAAAATAGGTTCGCCGCCCCTCGGCGGCCTTTATGAAGGGTCTCATATCCCTATCCAGACATTACCAGCTATGCGTTTTATGGCAGCTATCGCAGAAAGTGCGGCAAGATAGCTGGTAGCGGGGTTCGAAGGGAAGGGGACGTTCTCGGTCTCGGCGGTTATCTCGCCAAAGACCCCTTTGACGATCAATTTGTGCGTGTTGCAATCGCTGAAGGGGTCGCATATTAGCTGGACCTTGGTCTTGTCAAGGCCAAGGCCGAGCAAGGATATCGTGGCCGAGACGTTGACGTTCTTTGGAAAATGGATGATCGCCTCTCTCGCAGGGCCTTCATAGATCACCGTCCTTTCCTTCAGCTTGTCAACATCGATGCCCTTGGTCTTCAGATAGGGGTTGTCCTTGAAGCTCTTCGGGCCCTTGATGCTTATGAGCTCCACGCTGTCTATCTTGTCCACCGAAGCTGAGTGAAGGCCGTCCGTCCCGCAGACAGCACCAGAAGGGACATAGAGCCGACCACCTTTCTTCTTCGCCAGATTGAAACATTTCTGTCTGAGGGCGTCATCCGCAAAGGCACCGACGCTCATGACCAGGACATCCTTGCCAAAACCTAAAATGAAGGGCACATAATGGGCGACCGCGTCCTGGCTTGCGGCCTCCACCACCAGGTCGAGGTGCTTCAGGTGCGCTCTGATGCTCTCATCTGTGTTGGCGATGAACTTCGCCTTTCTGTATTCGCTAACGAGCTGCTGGGCACGGTCCTCGTTCTTGTCCGTCATATAGAAGAGGTCGACCTCCTCCATGGTGTCGATGACCTTGGCCAAGGTCTGCCCTATCGCCCCGCACCCTATGATGAGTAGCCTCATGACCTTTAGGAACTACGAGGTTGGATTTAACGATAGCGACATCGATGATGCGGTCCTGGAGGAACATCATGGGGCACTTTACCCCCCTGGAAAAATAAGGATGTTCTTGGCCTGATCTATTTGGCTTTATGATCAGGAAAGGGGTTGTTTTTAAGGACACAGCATGGGGGTGGGTTATTGCGACCGATAGGTCGTTACATCATGTGTTTCTTTGTTCAGCATGTGGTCTAGAAAAGGATTAATCAAGGTCGGGTGTTAGGAGTTGGCGATGAGATACGAGCTGCTGGAGCACACCGCGGATGTCATGATCAGAGCAAAGGGCAGGTCACTGGCGGAGTGCTTCGCGAACGCTGCTTATGCCCTTTTCGACCAGATCGTTGATGTCGAAAAGGTGGAAGAGCGCAGGGAATATTCCTTCAACGTTGAAGGTTTTGACCTGGAGTCCCTTCTCATGAACTTCCTCTCGGAGTTCCTGTACATACATGATACCACAAGACTGGTCTTCTGCAGGTTCGATGTCAGGATCGAAGGGGTTGCCCTGACATGCACGGCATGGGGGGAGGAGATCGATGTCGAGCGACACAGGGCAAAAAGAGAGATCAAGGCGGTCACCTACCATATGATGAAGATAGATGAAAAAGAGCCCTCCGTGCAGGTATTGTTTGACATCTGAATTTATTGGTCAGAGTAGGAGCTGGAGCATCTTAATGTCGACCCAGTGCCCTAACTTATAACCGACCTGATGCAGATGTCCTACCTCAATAAAACCCTTCTTCTTGTGCAAGGCCAATGATGGTGTGTGTTCCGCGTTGATGACGGAGATTATGCTCCTGAACCCATTCCACCTGGCCCGGGCGATGAGCTCATCGAGGAGCGCTCCGCCGATCCCCATCCTCTTCATGTCGTCCCTGACGTATATCGCATCCTCAACGGTTGGTCTATATGCGGCTCTCACGCGATATTTTGAAAGGGACGCCCACCCGAGCAAATCCCCTTCGTGCTCGGCGACTATGATGGGATGCTCAGGACCATGTTCATTGAACCAAAGCCTGCGTTCTTCCATCGGGATCGGTCCGATATCCATCGTGCAATCGGACCTAGGGACGTAGAAGTTATAGATATCGTTGATGGCCTCCAGGTCCTCATCCTTTGCATCCCTGATGGTTATTGTGATAGACATCATCAATGCCAGCAACTTACATTTATTTTTTTAAATCGGTCAGACCATCGAAGAAGGAGGCCCTCGACCTAGCTGCCCAACTCCTTCAGATGGGAATATTTATGAAGACATTCGTCCACTGACCATAGGAGCATATGCTTAGAGACGATAGCTCGACGATGTAAGGAGAAGGGAATAAGATGGAGTTCGATGGCCTTGACGACCTGATGCCATACGATGGAAAGGTGTTCATCAGCGAGTGCGATGGCGCCGTGTCGAGGAACAATCCGGTCCATGAGGCCTGCATCAAGTTCATTCCGGAAGGGCACCGGTTCCTAAAGGTCATATCGAGCTACGACGAGGTCCTTGCCAATGTCGTGAGGAAGGACGGACATAGGGAAGGGGATAGGGCAAAGATGGTCCTCCCGTTCCTCAAGGCATATGGGGTGACGGACCATTCCCTGGTGGAACATTTTAAGGGGGCCCTGCGGTTAGTGCCCGGTTCTGGCAAGACCATGAGGTTTGTTCAAGAGATAATGTCCCCTTTCTTGGTCACATCATTATATGAACATCATGTCACGGCGGTCTGCGAGAACGTCGGATTCCCCTTCGAGAACACCTTTTGTATCAGGTTCAGCCTTGACTCCGTCAAGATCGATGACTGGGAAGCACAGACCTTGAGAGATATGGCGCAAGAGATCGCCTCGATGCCCCCTATCCATTGTTCTTTCGGCAACAGGCTTAAGGATCTGAGGCCGGAGGACAGAAGGACGATCCAACGTCTGGATCAGATGTTCTGGAATGATATGACGGATCTATCGAGCTATCACCTGATCATGGAGACGCCCATCATAGGGGATTCAGAGAAGGCGTCCGCGGTTGTGGAGATATGCAAGCGGATGGGGGTCTCTCTTGAGGACTGCATATACATCGGAGGGGCCGTGAGCGACCCCCGTTCATTAGGGATCGTGAGAAAGGGCGGTGGACTGGCCATATCCTTTAACGGGTGCGCCCAAGCGGTGAGAGAGGCGGACATCGCTGTGATATCGGACAACACGATCGTCAACTCCATGCTCGCTGATGCGTTCTATCGCTATGGAAAAGAGGCCATCCTTGATCTTGCCGACAATTGGAGCTATGAATCAATGAAAAGATCAGGGCTGGTACACGAGTACATTTTAAGAGAGTTCAGAAGGGCATTCGGGGAGGATATCCCTGTGGTGCAGAGGGTCACAGATGATAAGGTCAATGAGATCGCCCATAGGTCGTCAAAATATCGTTCGTGCGAGGCCGCATCGGATATAAGCTGAATGTGAAAGAGGATATTGATAAAACTATCGCTCTGGCATTGTAATTTTTTTTCATAAATTACTCCGTGGCGAAATATTTACATGCGTTAATGTGTCAATTAGTAGATGGAACAGAACTGTTGTTCAGCCCATCGTCATTCTTTATAAAGAGGGTTGGAGTTCTTACTTTACTATCCTATTGGGTCCTAAAGGTGGAAATGATGCATCTGGGTCTTGGAATCGACACTGGTGGAACATATACTGACTCTGTGATCATCGATCTTGAGAAGGGAAAGGTCCTGAGCAAGGCCAAGGCCTTGACGACAAGGCACGACCTTTCAGAAGGGATATCGAACTCTATCGGCAAGCTTGAGAACGTGAGACATTCTGACATCAGGCTCGTATCTGTCTCGTCCACTTTGGCAACCAACTCCGTTGTTGAAGGGAAGGGGTGCAGGGTAGGTCTCATCCTGGCTGGTGGGGAGTACCGGCAGATGGTGCCGATCGATGAGTTCATAGAGATCAAGGGCGGGCACAATCTTGTCGGTGAGAAGTTGGCTGACCTGGAGATCGACAAGGCCAGAGAATTCGTTATAAGGACGAAGGACAAGGTCGATGCCTATGCCATCTCAAGCTACCTGAGTGTAAGGAACCCGGAGCACGAGATGGCCCTGAAGAGGATGGTGCAGGGCATCTGCTCCCACCCCGTGGTCTGTGGTCACGAGCTCTCTTCAAAGCTTGGGTTCTATGAGAGAACGGTCACTGCGATCCTCAACGCCAAGCTCATCCCTATAATCGCCGACCTCTTAGATTCAGTGAAGAAGGTGCTGAAGAGCTATGGTATCGTCGCACCTTTGATGATAGTGAAGGGGGACGGGTCGTTGATGGGAGAGCAGGTCGCGAGCGAGAGACCGGTGGAGACCGTCCTTTCTGGACCGGCGGCCAGTTTGATCGGCGCAAAGTATCTTACGAGAGAAGAGAACGGGATCATGATCGATGTTGGAGGGACGACCACCGATATCGGCGTTCTAAGAAAAGGCATGCCCAGATTGGACCCTGAGGGGGCGATGATAGGTGGATGGCGCACGAGGGTAAAGGCAGCGGACATCTCCACCTCTGGATGCGGGGGGGACAGCAGGATAGTCGTCACCAATGGGAAGATCTATCTTAACCCTCTGCGGGTCATGCCGCTTTGCATCGCGTCATGCAGGTTCGATTGCATAAAACCAAAGCTCGTGAAGGCGAGCCAAGAAAAGCCGAGGCCACAGGCAGGACACGTGGCCATCGAAAATGTTATCCAGAATACGGAATTCTTCATCTTCAACAAGGCTGTCGTCGGTATGGAGCTCTCAAAAGAGGAACAGACCTTTGTGGACCTTGTCAAGCAGGAGCCGATGACCGTCTACGAGGTGTCGGAGAAAACAGGTATTCATCCGTTCAGTTTCAACATAAGGAGGTTGGAGGAGGTTGGCTACATACTTCGGATCGGCCTTACCCCGACCGACGTCCTGCATGCTGACAGGTCCTACATCGAATATGACGAGGAGGCGTCAAGGCTGGCGGTCGAGATACAATCGAACATTCTTGAGATCGAACCTTCAGAGTTCTGTAGGCAGGTCCGCCAGGCGGTCATCTACAAGATCTCGATGGAACTTATCAAAAAGCTCGTCTATGAGGAGACCGGCTCGATGCCCACCTGTGATGTCTGTATGGACACGTTCGATAAGACGATCACCCATAAACCAGGTCTGGACTACTCCATCAACCTGAAACTGCATAAAAAGATAATAGGTATCGGCGCACCTGTCGGTGCTTACCTTCCGGCTGTCGCCGAGAAGTTTGGGACACATCTGTTGCTCCCTGAGCACTCAGAGGTCGGTAACGCAGTAGGTGCCATCACTGGGAGCATCATGGAGACCGTAGAGGTTCTGATCAGGCCGAAACCTGGAGTGTCGGCAATGGATAATCCTCCCTGCATACTTCACTCTCCGCTCGAGAGGAAGGACTTTGATACATTGGATGAAGCGGTGGCCTATGCAGAGAACTGGGTAAGGGGTGCCGCTAAGGAAATGGCGGTCCAGGCGGGTGCCGACGAGGTAGAGGTTATCGTCGAGAAGGACGACAAGATCGGCCACCTGGGAAAGAGCTGGGGAACTGGCATTAGACTTGAGACCAAGGTGACAGCGACGGCGATAGGAAAACCGAGATTGTTCTTCGAGGCAAGGGTATGAGCGAAGAGGTGGACGTGGTAATATGCTCTGGGTATAGTCCTGGGGCCCGAGTGCTGAGAGCAGCTGTCAGAGAGGCCTCAAAAAAAGAAAGGATCAGGATGGTCACCGTCGCCCCTGCCTTGGCGGAGATCCCTAAGGCCGTGGAGGAGATGAGGGCGCTCGCGGGCCGATGCGTCGTCGTGGTGGACGGTTGTGAAGGTTTTTGCGGTCTTCAGACCTTGATGAGGTATGGCGTAAATCCCGTCGGGAAATTGATGTTGAACCAATATGCGATGGTCTCTGATAAGGCAGTCCAGTTGGAGTCAGAAAAAATCGTTAAACTAGTTCAGGAGGCAAGGAGCAAATGCGGAAAGGCGTGATAGTCTGCGGTGCCAATGGCGAGCGCGGCGTCATGCTCGAGCGGGCGATCGAGAAGTTCGGCCCAAGGAATACAGGCAAGATGCTGCAGTTCAGCATCTGTACGGTCGCGACCAGCCCTATCATGATATCTATGAGCGGGGTCGACATGAACGACCTCATCGCCATCAACGGATGCAGGAACAGATGCTGCGACCGGATCCTTGAGAAGGCTGGAATGAAGGTCGCCAGGTCCGTTGTCCTGGACGATGCGACAGATAGGAAGATCGGGCCATGTCAGTTCACAAGCGATTGGGATTTCCCTGACATCAAGGAGGACGAGATCTTGGCATTCTTGAAATTGATGGAGGACGCTCTTAAATAGAAATGGCATCATGAAGGAGCGAATCGTTCATCTATTTTTCTTCCAACCATTGTCCTCGTAATATTTTTCGACGACCTCAGAGATGTGCGTCTCCACCGACCTTGCGCGATATTTGTTGTTGATATGAGGGACGTCCCTGATGAACCATTCAAAATCACACTTGGGGCATCTTACTTTTGGACAGTTCTTGACCGCCTCTGCGCATCCACGGCACGCGGTGGTCCTGCCATAGACCAAGGCGAACTCAAAATTACAATTGGGGCATTTATGCCTCCTCACCGAATCGACAGTATTTGATGAGAACCCCTTTGCCCTCATCGCCATATAATAACCATCGAGCGCGTGTGGATCCGTTACAGGTTCTACCATATTCTTCATCCTCACTTGTGATGGGCTATGCCTTTTTCGGTCTCATAATAATCCTTCAGGACCTCATATTGGATCCCATAGGTCGGCAGGACTTTCTCGATGCTCTCCATGGAAGCATGTTTCACTGTGTCGTCCCAGATCCCGTGCACAATAACGTGGACGGTCATGTCGCCGACACTGAGCCCTCTGGCATCGAGGGCATTGGTGATGTTGACCGGCATCTGGTGATGTATCAACGAGGCGGCGAGCGTCGTGCCATGTTCCGACGAGAGGAACGCCTTTATATGACCCACGAGGTCCGCTCCGTCATTAAAGCATTCTTTGGTTATCTGCTCCAAGAGGGTCCTGACGAACTCCTCACATGCCTCCTTTGACATGACCTTGTTCGGTCGAATGGTCATGTGGATGCTGAACTTCCCAAGCTCGTCGACCAACCTGTGCATCTCGATGTGCAGTTCCTCGTCCATTTCTTTCATTGTTGCTGCCCCTCGACGTACTGTTTCCTGAGAAGTTCCTTTTCCATCGCCTCATCATACCTTGGGGAGAGCTCGGTCTCGATGAGGTTCGCGATCTCCTTGACCCCCTGATTTTGCTTCCCTGAGCCATGCATGATCTTTGCCCTTGGGTTGATGGATCTGACGAAATCCTCTGAACGCCTTATCTTTTCGGAAGTTGAAGCGTCTATCTTGTTGATGAAGACCACATCTGCCTCGCGTATCTGGGTCTCTACCAATCTCCTTACTGACTCCAATAGCTCGTCTATACGGACCGAATCGACGAGGGTCACAACGGGAGAGTGCTCGATCTTTGCCTCCATCTCCTCCTCCGAGTATTCTGCTGCCCTTTTCAACCCCCATGGTATCGCGACGCCTGAAGGTTCTACGATTATAATGTCTGGTTTGAAGGTATTGTACAAAGTTGCGACCGTGGTCGCAAAGCTTCCAGCTATCTGACAGCATATGCAACCTCCAGAGATCTCCTTCGCCTTCAATCCATACATCTCGATGAACTTCGCATCAACGTTGATGTCGCCCACGTCATTGACGACGATCGCGATGCGGTGCCCCCTGTTGACCAGTTCCTTCGCAACCTCGATAAGGAAGGTCGTTTTTCCGCTCCCCAGGAAGCCAGCTATCTGCGCGATCTTCATGTTCTCACTCAATTCATCTCGAACGCAATGACATTATTAAATAGGTTTTGAGGTCAAGGGCTTTAAATCTTATAAAATTAAAAAAAGAAGGGGTTTGGTCTGCAATGCTCAGTTGCATTGGACCTGGCCATACTTCTTGACGGTGTCTACACAGGCCTTGATGTTCTCCAATTTGGTCGTGACGGACGGCGGCACCTCACATCCAGATGCTATGCAGTATCTGGAGTGGAGCCCCTTCTGGCACAATGCCGTCTTGACCTCTTGGATAAGCTTCATCGTCGTGGCCTCCATCTTTTCGACGGTCCCACGGACAAAGAGCTGCGGGTCGATCTGGCCTGCGATCAGGCAGTTGTCGGCATATCCCTTCGCTATCGTCTCCTTTGCAGAGGGGCTTCCAGGGATCAATGGGTAGTATGCCATGGAGTATATCGCCGGTTTGAATTTCTTGATCTGTGTGTCAAGGTGCGGCAGGTCTGCGCAGTTGTGTATGCAGAATGCCATTCCCTCCTTGGCTGTCAGCTCGTTGAGATATCCCGCATACTTGTGCTGCCCTTCGAACTCCTCATACTGAGCGTCCCCAAGGCATGAATAGTTGCCCCATAGGTAGTCCCAGACCAATCCCGCTGGTTTTGCCTGGGCGAACCCTTTGACGAACTCGGCATCATACGCCGTGAGGGTCTCGAGCGCCTTGTGGACGGCCGACCTGTGGTTGACCATGTCCATGAAGACGCGCTCGGCACCTGCGGACTGTGTCAGAGCGAGCAACGGCCCCTCGATGAAGCCCGCGGTGATGACCTCCTTTCCGATGGCGTCCACGAACATCTTTGTCCCCTCAAGTATGACGCCAGTGCGGCCCTTCCTGATGTCAGGGACCTGCAGCTTCTCATAGTCCTCTGGGCTGTTGATGATCGTCTTGTCCACGAACGGAGTGTTCTGCTCGTCCATGCGGACGTGGCAACCAAGGTCGCCTGCCATGACCGATAGGTCCATGAGACCGATCGCGAAGTCAAAGTCGAAATATTTCTGCCCGCTGATGAACCCTTGTGCATATTTCTTCGGGTCGGTTGCCCATTCCCTATAGGTCATCTTACCATCGCCGACGGTCCTGCGACAGACCCCGCAGGCGATCGGATAGGTTGTCAGGCGGTCGACCGGCTTGTCACCCAGCGCCGCCAATACTCTCTCAATGTGGTTCATTGTGTCTGCCATATCTTCATTCCCCCTGATCTGTGCTCAGAGCAACGCTGCCTTGAGCTTTGAGACTCCTTCCTGGGCATTGACAGCATGGAAATCCGCCCCTATATCGTCCGCAAATTCCTGAGAGGTCGGCGCACCACCTATGATGGCCTTGACCTTCATCCTGACCCCGGACTCGATCAGACCGTCCATGACCATCTTCATTCCGTCCATGGTGGGCGTCATCAGGGTGCTCATCGCCACGATACCACCATCATTCGCCTTCGCACCCTCGACGAACTTCTCTGGTGGCACGTCTCGGCCTAGGTCCTGAACGGCGAACCCGCCTGCTGTCATCATCGTCTTCACGATGTTCTTGCCTATGTCATGGACATCGCCTTCGACGACGCCGATGACCGCTTTGATCTGCTTTGAAAGCTGGTCCTTCGGTATGTGGGGGAGCAGGATGTCGAGCGCACCGTACATCGCATCCGCGGCCAAGAGCACCTGCGGAAGGAAATACTCGTGGGCTGCATACTTGTCACCGACGATGTTCATCCCCTTGATCAATCCCTGGTCGATGGCCTCAAGAGCTTTGACACCATGGGCCAATCCTTCGCTGGCATATCTCTTGGCGTCATCCTTCTTTCCTGCCACGACGGCTTTTTCCAATCCAGCTAAAATCTCCTCTTTACTCATTCTGTTCCACCTCATCGCCCTGAAAAGGATGGCGAGTAGATTTGAAGGGGTCTATGTGAATATTAAAGATTGTTACGGATGGAGTATCCATCCATATCTACCTGTTAAGATAGAAAAGTCCTGGTGCCAGACAATATTATATTTTAAATATATATGTAGAATATATTAATTAATTTTATCCATCCAACCATGTTCATAAGTTACATAATGCCTGCGTCAGAGCAAAAGCCTCGTCCAATGATCATATTCCCATCCTTGACCAGGAAACGCGCGGATCTTTTTCCGAAGGTCACTTTATACCCATTCCCATTTGGTTCAAAGATCAGACCATCAAGGTAATCCACCCACCCATGGTCCTCATGTTTGAGCCCGATCAATGTCTCCCTCAGAAGAACGATCTCCCAATCATGAGAGACGTGGATGTCAAGATGAGGGGGGCCCGAGACCATCCTTGATATTATCGGGCCGAGGACAAAGAGCGAAGATGCGACCTTGTCATATATCCAAGAGGGGTCTAGGTCGCCGTCGAACCATCTTCTTAAGAACTTGTCCCTCGTCCTTTCTGCCTCTTGAAGACATCTTTCATCTCTGATATAGGGACCACAGAGTGTGGCCTCCATCTTTAAGGCCCCTACACGCCCATTATTCTCAACAAACGCCCTTGCCATCTCCTCCACCGTCTGTCGACATCTGAGGGCCGGACTATGGAAGAAGTTCACGGGAAGACCTGATGGTAGTTCGGTCCCCATTGCATATGCGTCCTTGAGCCCTTTCTCGGTCAGACCGATGCCCATGCTCCCTTTGATGCTGTGGATATGGTACCTTTCCGCATGACGGATGAGGATTGCTGCCCGTCTCGTCCTGGCGACCGCCCTCGAGACCTCCTTAAGACAAATCACGGACATCCTATCTCCTCGACCATGACCAGTGAGACCCTGAGCAATATCTTAGTGCTCTCAGGTCTTGAACATCCATATCGCTCTTATGGGATCAACCTTCTGTGAAACGGTCACATCGAATCGTCAAATATCTGCGTTATCCTCTCGGCCTTCATTTTCCTGATGAAGTCATCATTCTGAGATTCTTTTGTATAATAGGCGACCGCCGCCCCCACTATAAGTCCTGCTATGGAATCCGACATCAGATCGTTCACAGTGTCCAACCGGCCATATTGCATCGATGTTCCGATGGTGTGGTCCAAAGTGAACTCGATGATCTCCCAGATCCCTTCGAAGAAGAGCACTATGATGAAAAGGAAGAAGATAAACCAGTAATGTGGGAAATAGATCTTGCCCATGCCCTGCAGAAGCAGCAATGCTATCGCAGCTATCATCCCCACCGCAAAACCGGAGATAATGTGCGTTATCTTGTCCCACCAATAGCTGTTGTCATATAGACCGGATGCAACGCCGAAGGAGTTCAGGATCAGAGAGACCCCTATGATGATTATCACCACATTTGGGAGCCTTATCAGGCCTCGCATGTCCAGACCTTGGGGTACCCACAGCAGCAAAACCGATACCACCCCCGTGCCCAGCGAATACCTGTTTCCATTGGAATAGCTGAAGAACATCAGGGATGTCAATAATACCGTGAAGAACAACGTGACCCTCAGGTTCCGACCATCGACGAGCTCCCACCTTCCCTTTTCTGGCATCCTGAGCAGCATGGTGAGGCCCAGCCTCGATCTTATCACGATGATGAGAGCTATCCCAATGGTCGTGCAGACTATCAGATAGGACATCATCACGATATTGTCCTCAAAATAGGAACGTCCTATCCGTCCATTAAGGTAATAGTCCATTGGCCCTTGGAGTGCCAATAAGGCGACATAAAACACGAACGTGAAGATCACGGTGAAAGAGGTGTTGAGCCGCACCTTTGTATATCTCAGGGCGTCGATCGTCATCAAGCTCAGGGAGAACAAAGATATGCTTCCGATCACCCAAAAGATCGGTGATTTGAGGTCAAATGGTTCGAAACCGAACATCTCAGCTGCGATCCCGAGGAGATATGGGCCTGACACCAATGCCGGTACCCAAAGGTTCCATGCTCCAAACACGCCCTCCCCCCTTTGAAGAGGAAGGAGCGAGATCGTCAATGCAAGGAGCGCTACCATCAGCCAATAAACATTTGCCGAGGACAGGGCGTAGATGGCCGAGACCACAAGAAATAGCATGAGGACTATGGGGAACGCGCTGATGATATGGGCCTTAAGGGCCGCTCCTTCCAATTTTTCCCCCTTAAACATTGAGCTCCTTCCTGAATGAACGGACCATGGATGGTGGGTTTAGCATATTGTTGTTTCTCAGATGTTAGTCGGTAAAGCGTCATCGACCAGATCAGATTTCTTTTACATCAGGTCAAAATCCTCGAAGATGAGGTTGCGTGAACTTACTCCCATTGACAAGAACTGCCTGGACAGCGAATCCATCATTTTGACCGGGCCGCACATGAAGATCGCCATCTCTCTCACCCTCTCCACCCCGCCCACCAGCTCACTGATAATGGCCGAGTCCAACCTTCCCTTGTCTCCAGTCTTCCAAGGCACGATAGTCATGTCTGGGTTCAACAATGCCGTGTCCATCAGCTCAGGAAGATATGCCGCATCATCATCGCTCCTGTAGGTCCATATTAGGAAGATCCTTCTTCCTGAGGGATTCTTCGATTCCCACCTTGCCATGCTCAAGAATGGTGTTATTCCCACACCGCCTGCGATCCAGACCATGTCTTTACTTTGAGAGAGATACCTCTCGCCAAAGCGTCCATATGGCCCCATCACCTTTGCTAGGTCTCCTTCGCTGACCTTAGGAACAATGTCCGATGTGAAGTCGCCCGTCCTCTTGATGGACAATCTGATGTACATATCGCCTGGAGAACTGGAGATCGAGAAAGGGTGCATCTCAAAATCCTCCTGAAGCTCAGGGAACCGAATGAAGACGAACTGCCCTGGGCGGTAACTGAATCTTTTGGTCAGATCCTCCATGGCCAATTCGGTCATGTTACCCATCTCTTTCACAGCCATTATCCTCATCGTATGCCTCGGTCCAAGGTATCGATAAAGCCCGATGGTGTACAGATATGACACGACCCCGGCCAAGGAAATGATGATCACCCATGCTTCTAGGACCGGATGATCCCTTATGTCCGAGCCTGCCTGAAGGGCATGCCAGGAGGCCAGCAACAACGGGAAGATCATAAGCCTGTGCGTCATATGCCACCGTTCATAAGGTAGGTCTATCAGCAGGGTCAGGACCAGCAACGTGAACAAGAGGAGTAGGGAGATCATACCGTAGGTTATGGGCATCTTAAGCCCTGGAACAACAAGGTCAAGGACCTTATCGGTCGATGGTAGGGCCTTTGCTATGAGGGCCATCACGTGGACCAAGATGAATAACAATGAGAACTTCCCAACGACCTTATGCACCTTGTAGACCCTGTCGATGCCATTAAAAAGAGCCTCGAAGACCGAAAGCCTCGTAGCAAGAATGAAGTTCAAAGACAGCAACGTGATGGAAATGAACGCAGAGGTCTTTGCAATGATACTGAAAATATTGCTAATGGAGCTAGGCCCTTGAGCAAGCCATACAATAAGAGAGATAGAACAGAACAGAATGACCATAACCGTACCCTTGGAACGAAGGCTGGTCCTTGACAGGGCATCTCCGATCTCAGTAGGTACTAATCTTAAGACCTTTCCGATCAGACTCCCTTTCCTCTTTTCTTCTGGCATGTCGGCAGTGGATGGGGTTGAAATCTGCAAAATACTTTCTACCGATAATAAATTGACAAAATTTTCGACCAGACCGACCGACAATCCATCCATGTACATAGTGGTCGACTTTTTATTCAATCATCTCGTTGTGCAACATAGGGCTTTTCATCTGCTTGCCGAGCACAAGCTGATGACAGTTTATTTCCCAAGGCCATCGTCGATTTTTTTTAAATTTAGTTGTTGTAATAAAATAATGTTAATCAGATCTGATAGACCTACGTTGGGATGGGGTCCATCCATCGATTCTACATTGAATATTTTCTGACCGGTCTCAAGACCGTTTGTATGCAATGACATAATACCTATAGGTATACCGAAATGAAAAGAGGGGGTTTCATAAAAAGGGCCCTGGTCAAATTTTGGTCGGTCATATGGGGCCCCGATATTATCACAGACCTGGCTCGTGGAGGTCAATTCTGTGCAATAACTGCTGTTCTGATAAGATCGTTATAACACCTTCTAATTAGCTGGCCATGATCTTCTCGACCTTTAGACCCCATCTATTACAAACGGGATGTGTGGACATGGCCTCAACTTAAAAGATAAGGATGTATAACAATTTTTAAACGAACGATAATGTGGGATCAAAAATTAATGGTGTATGTTATTCCCGATCGGCCAGACTATTGCTCGATACCATTGCCACTATCAAATGTCACAACATTCTTAGTCCATAATATCTATTGATAAATTTCAATAATTATAAGCCGTGCGACCGGTGATGAAATGGTGGGCTCAGCCGGATTCGAACCGGCGACCTTCTGCGTGTGAGGCAAACGTCATGACCGCTAGACCATGAGCCCTGTGGGACCACCAAATCAATTGTTCGTATTAAACCTTGACGGTATTCCATCTGGCCATTTTCATTCGCTGATGACCTGGGTGGCCCTGAACATGCCATCACTGAACAGCAAGGAGAAGTATCCCGCCTTGTGATTCGTGCTCCTCAGCTTCACGGCCCTGATCCGCCTTTGAACATCGGACTCGCCGATCTCCTGCAGCTTCAGGCTCAATATCCCATCCGCAAGATATCCTTCGTCGTAGCTTCGCGAGAAGATCTCCTCAGGCGCCCTCTCCGATATGAGGAAAGATGTAATGCCCATGCCCCTCAGCCACTCGAAGAGATAGAACAGCTCTGTCCTTCTGTCATCACGTATCTGGGCTGCCATCTCCAATACATCCAGGGAGTCCAGGACGAGGATGTCGAAACCTATTGTCTTCTTCAGATTCTCAGCATACATCTTGAAGACCTGCAGCCAAGAGCCTCTTGAGCTCAGCTCGGTCAGGCTCCGGCGGATCAGGCCCAGGTCCACCACCTGAACGTACTCTTGTACGGCCGGATTCTCCATTCCCATCAGCTGCATCTGTTCGAGCAGATTATTCCTTGATTGCTCCAAGGTCATGTAGACGCTCTTTGTCTTCTCGTAGAGCGCATTATTGTATAGGATGCTGTAGCAGAGCGATGACTTCATTGTTCCTGGCGTTCCTGTGATCAGGACGACCTGGCCCTTCGGTATACCGCCCTGTATGTAATCATCGAAATTCTGGACATATGTCTTTATGCGCTCTATCTGCGGTGGCATCCTTCCCGTGCTTACATCATTTATGATGTTATAAAAGCTTGTCAACATATTTCGTGCCGTGAGCGTCAGGGGCCCCTGTTAGTTTCGACCATCGGGAGAGTGAATATGAAATGGTCACCGTTGTGGAGCATGGCATAGAATCTGGTATCGATGTTCATGCCGCGCATCTTCACGACCCTCATCCATCTCTGTACCCTTGAATCACCGAACTCTTTCATCCTCATCTCGATGACGCCATCTGATAGGTATGCTTCTTGCATGATCTCGGCCGCGTCCCCCGCGCCCGCCTCAGCTATCAGGAACACCGTAATGCCCAATTCCTTGAACCATTCAAAAAGTTCATGAAGGTCTTCCCTCGAGTACTCGTGAGAGGTTATCGACTTAAAAGCCCCCAAGGAATCCAGGACGAAGAACTTGAACCTCCATTCAGAATAAATGTTCTTGACGTATCTCAGCAGGATGCTCCTCCAATCACCCTGTTCATCTGCCATCGTCTTTCGAAGGCCGACCATGTCGACGACCATCATCTTGTCGCCGATCCTATGGGCCGGCATGTTGAGCCTTTCCATCTGCCTTAAAAGCGAGCCGCTGCTCTGTTCCAGCGATATGTATAAGGAGTTCGTCGATTGGGCGATCGATGCATTATATACAAGGCTGTAAGCCAACGTCGACTTCATGCTGCCTGGCGGACCCGTGACAAGTATGACATGCCCTGTGGGGATGCCCCCTCCAAGAATGCTGTCCATCTTGTCCATCCTTGTCTGTATCGGTAATCCTATCTGTGTATCAGCGCATCCCTTACCTATCTGTTCATCGAGCTGCGAGCTGATCTCCTCCATCAGTTTTTCATCGGGAATTACGCTGACTGACTCCTCGGAAGTGAGCTCTGTTTTTTCCTCAAGCTGCAAGCGGTATTTATTGGCCTTTTCCTCCGCGGCACGGAGCATCGCCTCCAGCTCGATCACTCTGCTGAGGTCCTGAACGTCGAAGTCGATTATTCCTTTCTTCACCCTCCTTCTTTCAGGCTCATATGTGGAGGTGAACCTGCGCTTGAGCTCGAGGACCGCCCCTAGGTCGTCCTCGTTCATCGCGCCTTTTTTTGATGCCTCGATGTAACCAGCTATCTCAGCAAGTCCCGCCTCCACTCTTTGCATAAGGTCCAGTAAAAGCTCTTCCCTTTCGAGGATCGATTCCTGTTTCTCTTGGAGCACGGCCTTCTGGTTTTCAACGAGGGCGATCGAATCGTCCAGATGTTGGGCATCCTTCTCCAGAGATTCCATCATATCCTTCAGCCGGGATTCCTTTTCGGCCAGCTGTCTCTCCTTTATCTGCAGGTCCCTCTCTTTTTGAAGGAGATCGAGCCTTCTCTGTTCGTCAACATTGATGTCAGCATGTGGCCTGGTACTTGAGGGCTCGTCGACCTGGGCAGCTTGCCGGGGCGGGGCCTTCTTTTCGATTTTTCGAAGGATCTCCCCACAACGGTCGCACTGATAGTCTCCAGGCTTTATCCCGCTGCCACATCGGGGGCACTCAAATTTGCTGGCCATTTATGACACCGCGCTCATTCACTTATGACCCTGGTGACCTGGAACCTCCCGTTGTTATACAACAACGAATAATATGAGGGGTCGTGGTTCGTCTCCCTCATCTTGACGCACCTGATCCGTCTTTGTGATTCGACATCCCTAATGACCTGCATCTTCAATGTTATGATCCCATCAGACAGGTATCCCTCATCGTACTTACCATCAAGGATCTTTTCCGTCGAGGACTCAGAGATCAGAAGGACGGTCGCCCCAAGGTCCCTCATCCACTCGAATAGGTAGAAAAGCTCGGTCCTCCTGTTGGAGACCTCTGCCATTGTCTCAAGGACGTCTAGAGAATCTATTACCAGTATCTTGTAGTCGAGGTTCTCCTTGAGGTTCGTCATATAGGATTTGAACACGTGGAGCCAAGAGCTGCCCCCCTGGACCTCTTTCAATTTCTTCCTGATGAGGCCAAGGTCAAGCACATGGAGCTTGTCCTTGACCAGCTCGGTCCTCATCCCCATCTTTTCCATCTGTTTGAGCAGGCTGTCCCGGGACTGTTCCAAAGTGACATAGACGGACGTCGTCCCGTTCTCTATCGCATGATGATATAGCAAATAATAAGAGAGCGAGGATTTCATGGTGCCAGGGGTGCCCGAGATCAAAACCAGGTGACCCTCAGGGATCCCGCCTTCCATTATCCTGTCAAATCCTTCGATGTATGTTTTCAACCTTCCCCCTTCGGTCATCTTGAACCACCCAGTCAGATCATGCATTTCCTATTATGGCTGGAGTAAAATGGGGGATTGAAATATTAAATATTGACGATGGTTTTATAAAAAAAACCCTCAGGTCGTACCTCTGAGAACCACCTTCCTGACGTACTGTTTCGCGACCTCGGCCATTTCCCTGAGCTTGCTGTCAGGATACGGTGACATGAGCGCCAGCCTCGGGTCGAGCGTATTCTTGTTGTTGAACTGATGGAGGGCATATTTCTTCGCGCCACCGATGAAAGAGGCTATGGCCTCGATGTCAGGCGTGTCGAGGTAAAAGGGCACGACCGTTGTCCTGAACTCATAGTCGGTCATCTCGTCCATGATCAATGATATCGACCCCTTAATCGCGTCGAGGTCGATCTTGGAAGATGTTATCTCTGAGTATTTATGGTTCAGGGGGGCCTTGATGTCCATGGCTATGAAGTCCAACATCCCTGACCTGATCAGATCCTTCAACACCAAGGGATTGGTCCCGTTGGTATCCAACTTGACCTTCATGCCCATATCCTTGAATCTGGATATCAGCTCGGGCAGGTCCTTATGTATCGTGGCCTCCCCTCCTGTGATGACAACGCCCTCAAGGAAGTCATTGTTCGACGCAATATACCCACTGATCTCCTCGAAAGGGACCTCCGTGAGCCCTGAGACCATCGGGACAAGGTCTGGATTGTGGCAAAAGCCGCATCTCAGGTTGCATCCTTGCAGATAGACCGTTGCTGCGACCTTTCCATCCCAGTCAAGGAGGGAGGTCCTTGCAAAACCTACTATCTTGGGCATCGGGATGAGAGAGCGATGGCCCAATCATAATCCTTTCCATTGATCGACCGGAAGTACCTGGTCTCCCCAATGGAAAAAACTATCACATGTCGAGGCGTGAGGGGGGTTAAGGCCCTGATCTCAATGTTAGGGCCGAGAGCGTGAGATGGATTGACCTGGGAGCCGAAGATCATTGCATTCTGCTGCAACTGGTGCGCCTATGCCGGTGCTGACCTTGCAGGGGTGACGCGCCTCCAGTATCCATCGAACATAAAGATTTTAAGGGTGATGTGCTCAGGAAGGGTAGAACCTAGCATGGTCCTTAGATGCTTAGAAGGAGGGGCCGATGGTGTCCTGGTCCTCGGCTGCCATATCGGCGATTGCCATTACAAGATAGGCAATAAAAACGCAAAGACCAGGATGGAACAGACAAGGGACCTTTTAAAGGCCTTGGGGATATCGGAAGAGAGGCTGTTGCTCAAATGGATCTCGGCCTCCGAGGGAACGCTATTTGCTGAGACCTGCAAGGACTTCGTCGAGAAGATCAAAGAGATCGGACCGCTCAGGGAGGGGTCGCCCTGAGCCAAGGCGAAGACCGGCCTGATATCTTTTCATGTATCGGATGTGGTCATTGCACCTTCTCCTGCCCGGCCTCTCATTTCGAGAGGGAGTTCTCACCAAGAGACACTGCAGAGAGGTTCATGGTCCATGGGATCAACGGGCTTGACCTTTGGTCATGCATGACTTGCGGCACATGCAGGACCGTCTGTCCCGAGGGGGTCGACTTTCCAGGTTTCATGCAAGCCCTCAGGAAGGACCGCCTGAATAGCACTATACCAGTGAGGACGCATGCAAGCATCATCGATTCGATCAGGTCGGTCCAGGCAACGGGGAAGGGGATCGGAAAAAGGAACGATTGGACCAAGGAAGGCCTAGAGCTCGATGATCGTTCTGAATTTGCTCTGTTCGTAGGTTGCATCCCCTTGCTTGATATCGTTTTCAGAGACCTAAAGGTCGATCTTACCGCATCTCTCCGCTCAGCAGTGAGAATCCTCAATAAGACCGGCATCAGGCCCAAATTGATCGAGGGTGAAAGGTGTTGCGGACACGATGCCTATTGGCTCGGAGATATGGACGAGTTCCTGAGGTTGGCCAAGGCCAATGTTGATGCGATATCAAGGTCTGATGTGAGAAACATCATCACTGTCTGCCCTGAGTGTTCACATACATTGGCCTGTATCTATCCTGAGGTCGTTGGTGATGTCCGTTACAAGGTAGTGCACATAACAGAGGTCATCAAGAAAGGGATCGATGAGGGCAATCTGGCCCCAGATAGCCTTGGCCTGAAATTCACTTATCAGGACCCATGTAGGCTTGGCAGATTTATGGGCATATATGACCCCCCCAGGGCCGCCATCTCCAGCATAGGTGAGCTGATCGAGATGCCAAGGAGCAGCGAGATGTCCGCCTGCTGCGGGAGCACATGCTTTGTGCAGTGCGATCACATAGTTAAAAAGTGGCAGCTCGGAAGGCTGGGAGAGGCAAGGAGGACCGGAGCAGACATGCTCCTGACCAGCTGTCCAAAATGCATGATACACCTCAACTGTGCACAGAAAGACTTTGGGACCTATAAGGACAGACCTAGGATACCGATAAAAGATGTCGCCGTCGCTTTCTCTGAGGCGTTGGACGACGATTGACCTTCACTTTTCCTCATCGATCCTGATCGGCCCATGTTCCTTTTTCATATGGCCGCCTGGTCCTCCCCTCTCTAGTCTGGCTTTGTCCACGCATTCCTCGCTCTCGCAACAGAACGCCGCAAAACAGAACTGCTTGGCCTTCTTTCCGCAGAATTGACAGTCATGTTCCTCGATCTTCATGAGCACTGTCACGTCACCGATCGATTATGAGCCTTTTGATAAGGTCATCATGTGACCCCGATGCGAAGACATAAAAGTCTGAATATGCCTGATGCCCCATGACAGCTCATGATCAAGTGTAGGAATTGCGGGAACGTCTTCAATGAAAGCGCGAAATTCTGCGGGTTTTGCGGGGCTCAGCTGTATGGTCCAGGCGGACCGTGGTTCGTCGAGAAGGTCGAGGAGAAGGAGCCTTTCCTTGCAATACTGTTCTCGTTCATCCTGTCTGGACTGGGGCAGATATATTGTGGCAGGATAGCCAGGGGGCTTGTCATCCTAGTGATCAGTTTGATCCCAACCGTCCTCTTCACCATGCTTTTCTTGAGCTTGGGAGATGCCCCTACGTTTGATGATGTCAGTGGATGGATGACATTGATGATCGTCGTCGGGATCGTTTTCTTTGTCTTCTGGATATGGCAAATACTTGATGCATATCGTCTTGCGAACGAATGGAACGAGAAGGTCTCGAGAACAGGGTCAAAGCCCTGGTGACCGCTTCTTGGCAAACAGTATATCGCCGCACGACATTACGCGTCATGTGCGCAGGACGGTCCTGGGGGCGGAATGGCCGCTTAAGTTCGAGGACGAGCGGTTCCTTTTGTGCCATCAATGCAGCCAATGCTCCGGGGTCTGCCCCAGTCAAAGGCAGGGAGGTATCAATCCTCGCGAGATAATGATGAGATATACCTCTGGGCTCGCCGACCCTGCTGATAATGTGCTCTGGCTCTGTACGATGTGCCATTCTTGCGTCGAGAGATGCCAATTAGATGTCCGGCCCGCGGAGCTGATAACGAGGCTCAGAGAGGAAGGGGCCATTATCGGTTCCATCCCGAGGTCTTTCCAGGAGGAGGCGAGGCTCTTCATGAGGACTGGGTTATCGTTCCCTAGCACTGGCCTGACCAAAAAGATACGCAGGGAGATGGGCCTTGATGAGCTCCTGCCGGATGCCCGGGCGATGAAAGACATCAACGTCATAGTAGCGAGCACGAGGCTTGGGAGGGTCAAGCTTGACTGAGCAGTACTATCTTTTCAAAGGATGCCTTATCCCGACCAGGCTTCCTTACCTGGAAGCTTCCTCGAAGTATGTTCTGGACAGGTTAGGGGTTGATATCCTTGACCTGCCGGGAGCGACCTGTTGCGTCGAGCCGATCGGTCTAAGGACCCTAGCGTCAGATACCTGGCTGGTGACCGTGGCGAGGATGCTTGCGGTCGCAGAAAAGGAGGGCAGGGACGTGCTGACATTGTGCAATGGATGCTACCTTTCTTTCTTGGAGGCGGTCCACGAGCTCAAGGTTGTTGAGAAAAGGGATGCGGTGAACGGGGTACTTTCTAAGATCGGATTGGAATACAAAGCAGGTGCCAGGGTGCGCCACATCCTCGAGAAGGTCCATTCCTTAGGAGAGGACAAGCTCAGGTCCATGGTGTCATGTGAGCAGTCTGGCCTCAAGATCGCTCCTCATACCGGGTGTCATTTCCTCCGGCCCAGCGGCATCGGACTGCCCGAGGACCCCATCGCCCCTGCGATGCTTGCTGATATAGCAAGCTGGTCTGGTGCAGAGGTCGTTAATAAGGAGTTTTGGCCTGAATGCTGCGGTGGCGGTGTGTCCTCAGTGGACGAGGGGCTGTCATCGAGGATGCTGGAAAGGGTGGCGGGCATATACCGGGCCAAGGGCGCGAACTGCATATTGACCCCCTGCCCCTTCTGTTTCAGCCAGTTCGACCTACGTCAGAAGGGCGGCCTGCCCGTTCTTTATATCACCGAACTTATCGCCATGGCCATGGCCGCGCCTGCCGAGAGGCTAGGGCTAAGATATCACAGGGTCAAGGTCATGCAGTGATCAGAGGACATGAAGGGTGAACTGTGCGGACCTTGCTGAATGTGTTATCCAACCAAGAGAGATCACGTCCGCATGCCTAGCGAAGAGGCGGGCGTTGTCCGGCGTGATCCCGCCCGAGACCTCTATGATGATCCTGCTGTCGATATTCTTTACGATGTCGTGACATTTCTCAGCGAGTTCTGGGGTCATGTTGTCGAGCATGATTATGTCCGCGCCCGCCCTTGCGGCATCCTCCGCTCCCTGTACGTCCTCCACCTCGACCTCTACCTTCTTTGAGAAAGAATATGACCTCGCCCTTTCAACGGCCCTTCTGACGTCACCAACGACCTTCAGGTGATTGTCCTTTATCAGAATGCCATCAAACAATCCATATCTGTGCGGGTCACCGCCGCCAAGTCGGACGGCCTTCTTCTCATAGAACCTGAACCCCGGTGTGGTCTTCCTCGTCGCGGCTATTTTCACATTTGGGTTCACGTTCCTGCAGTCCTCTAGGATTTTCCTTGTCTCTGTCGCTATGCCGCTCATCCTCATCAAGAAATTAAGGGCCAGCCTCTCACCTGCCAAAATATCCTTCAATCGACCTTCTACGATCAGGACCTCCTGTCCCTTCTGGACCTTATCCCCGTCCCTGGCCATGAGGACGGGCCTGGCACCGAGACTCATGAAGACCCGGGAGGCCTCTTCAAGGCCTGCCAGCACACAATCATCGTTCGAAGTGATGTGGGCCTTTCCATGCTCATCGCCCAAGAGGATGTCCGATGTGATGTCGCCTTCACCCACATCCTCGGCGATGAACTCCTCTATTTTGTCGGCCCACACGCGACCACCTCAAAGCTCGAACTCCTCACCGTTCATAGGCATGTATACCTCGACCTCGTCCTCCAGCTCGCTGGCAAGGAGCTCCCGATTCTCGCCATGCATGAAGACCACCTTTTCTGGACCGCATGCCCTGATGAACCGGAGGAGCTCGTTGTGGTCTGCGTGCGCGGAGAGGTCGAAGCGCTCGACCTCGCATTTCACGTCGATCGTGTCCCTCTCGCCGATCACCTCGCTCTCGACCGTGACCTGACCTTTGTCCAGGAGCATCCGCCCGTTTGACCCTTCGGCCTGATAGCCCGGGATCAGGACGGCGCTCTTCCTGTTCTCACGCTCCTGCATGAGGTACCTTAGCACTGGTCCACCGTCCAACATACCGCTCGTGGTCACGATGACATCTGCCTTCATGGACCTCTCCCTTGTGGAGGCCGTCCTTACCTCCTTGAACACCTTCTTGGCATATCTGAGGTCCTTATCGTTCCTGAGATATTCGGGCATGTCGAGGTACATCCTGTTGACCGTCTTGCCCATACCATCGACCCACATGTCATACTTGAGGTTCTTCAGCATGAGCATGACCTCCTGTGTCCTGCCGACGGCAAAGCATGGTATGATCGCCTTCCCTCCTCTCTCCACGACCTCCTTCACCTTCTCCACGAACCTGTGCTCCTCCTTCTGGCGGTCCTTCTGAGGACGACCAGCGTAGGTAGACTCGATGATGAGGTTGTCACATTTGACAGGATGGGCGCCATACACCAATCTTGTGTTGAACGTGTTCAGGTCGCCCGTGAAAAGGGTTGTCTTCTCGCCCCTCAGCTCGAACATGGTCGCACCCGGGACGTGCCCAGCGCTATGGGCCTCGACCTCAAAACCCGCGACGTCGACCACCTCGCCAAAATTGATGGGGCGGAACTCCTTCATGGCCGCCTCAATGTCATCCTCGTGGTATGGCCTGTCGTAACCTTCCATGTCCGCGATCTTTAGGCTGTCGTAATACAACAGCTCCGCCACGTTGATGGTGAGGGGCGTGGCATAGATGCGGGTCCCATACCTCCCGCTCAACCACGGCATCATTCCACTGTGATCTATATGACAATGTGTGAGCAGGGCATAATCAACCGGGGGGCTGGGCATCGGATACTCCGGTGGCTTTTTCAACGCAGGATTCTTCGGGTCCTTAGACAATATCTTGAACCCATATTCCAGCATCATACTGGCGCCTTTGTTCTTGAGCAATAGGCCCAACCTGCCGACCTCCTCGGCACCACCTAGGAACTGTAGTTTCATATCGGATACCTCATTATTGATTAGGACGGTTCATTCATTCACCTACAAGCTGGACCGTTATGGTCCTTTCCCTGCCTTTGTTGTCCAGCTCTATCAACACCAGTTGTTGCCATGTCCCGAGGTCTGGCCTTCCTTCAGCAAATGCAAAGGTCACAGATTGGCCCAGCATAGTGGACCTTATATGGGAATGGCCGTTCCCATCGCCCCATGCGGCATTATGTGCATAAGGTGCATCTTTTGGTATCATGCGGTCGAGCGACCTTATCAGGTCGCCCTTCAGGCCAGGCTCGTCCTCGATCAACGCCACCGCTGCCGTGGAATGCCTGACCATCACGCAGGCAATTCCTTGTCTCAGGCCAGATGATTTGATCCTATCCGCCATCCAGGGTGTGATGTTGATGACATCCCCCTCATGTTTGGTGACGATGACCGTCTGATCCCTGAACGTTGACATTGACAATCAGGCTACCTTTAGGAACATATATTTCATTTGTGGTCCTTAATATGACGATATGGCATTGGCCAGGGGCTTTATGCCAAAATGAATTTCCTGGTCCGGGTCGATTGGATATATGTATAGAACATGCCCCCTATCATTAGAAGAACGTCCATTTTTCTAAAAACAACCAGCGAAGATGATAAATATTCCTGTATAAGGTAAATCATATGGTGACCGAGCTAGGTACATTGAGGCGGAATCCATTCGCCCCGAAAGAGGAGACGACAAAGATATGGCTCAATTCCAGCTTCAGGGTCATGCTCATCAACAAGGGCCTTGAAAAAGCTGGGAGCCTGAACGGATTGGGCAGGGAGCTTGGTTACAGGTCGCGGGTCCACCCAGGCTGGAGCGTTCTCCAGATCCTCCTAGGCAACCAGGCATTCCCAGCAGAGCGACTTAAACGTTTAGCAGAATATATAGGATATCCCTATGAGGAGATATTAGAGCACCAGACCCACCCAAAAAGGATCACCCCTGAGAACACAAGGGATGCCTTGATGAGGTATAATCTATGGTGCTATGTACCGAAATGATGTGCTAATTAGCTATAGTTATCCTTTTATCAGGAAAGGCTTAATAAATAATGACGCCATATTCATGTCGGACATTCGTCCGACTTGAGGGATGGGATTGCGGTTTAGACGTAGGTCCGATGAAGACGAGGTGACGAGTTCTCTTCTTGATAACGGAGTCTATACCATAACCGAATCCCACAAGAGGCCTAAACGGGACAGAATGGATAAGTCGCCTTACAGCATTTTAGGAGCGGTCAAATATGCCTTCGTGCTGACATTCGCGCTCTGGTGGCTACCGATCGTCGGTCCCATGATCGCAGGATATATAACAGGCCGGAAGGCCGGGAAGGCGTGGGTAGGGGTGTTTGCAGCATTGATAGCGCTCCTCTCAGTGACGATCGTCTCGATGGTCCTCAATTCAGGGGTGGCTGGCGAAGAGGGGACCGCTGATGGGATGAAGGAGTGGTTGGTCACAATAGCTCCTATCTTCGGACCGTATTTCGATTTTGCTGACCAGTACATGCATTATTATATCGGTGCCATCCAGATCTCCACAGGGGTCCATCTTGACATCTACATACTGACCATTGCCTTTGCCTACATAGGAGGTGCAATAGCCACACAGACGTGGAGCGAGATGGGATATGTGTCCAGGCATGGTGGGAACAACATGACGGTTGCATTCCACAACATGGGGGGGAGACCGAGGAAGGCCCCAAGGCTCACCGTGACAAAGGACAGGGGCAAGACCCTTAGGAGCTCCAACATGAGCTTTGAGAGCCTCAGACCGGTGGCAGAGGATGATGAGGTGACCGACCCCGTGGAAAGAGGCATCGAGAGGGCCCAGCTAGAAAGGTCCGATATCAGGACGCGGTCCCACAGGAACGTAAATGCCTCCAGGAACAGCAGGTCCAGAGGAACGTTCCGAGCAAGGAGCGGGCCAGGCAGGCAGGATAAGGGAGACTGGAGATGGCTTTGAGATCTGTCATCATCGTGTCGTCGGTTGGAAGAGTATTAATATTAAATCCTTTTTTTAGCCGCAAGGCGATTGAAAGATGTTCTGTCCCAAGTGCAAATCCTTGATGTTCCCGCGTCAGGTCGAGGGGAAGCGCGTTCTATCATGCAGCAAGTGCGAGCAGAAGCTTGACTGTGACGAGAACAAGAAGGAGTGCATAACCATCACAAAGACGAATAAAGAGATGACGGTGATCGAGGCCAACGCGGCCACACTTCCAAAGACCAAGGTCGAGTGCCCAAAATGTGGACATAATGAGGCGTTCTGGGTCCTGAGGCAGACCCGCGCCGCCGATGAGCCTGAGACGAAGATATATCGCTGTGTGAAGTGCCAACACTCCTGGCGCGAATATTGAGGCGGGGCGGTCGCTGGGATCGCCTACTTTCAATGCAAGGCTTATAATATCCTAGACCATTACAGCTAGGAAAAGGGGAGCCAATGTTCCAAGCAAAGCTCAAGTCCGAGACGCTCAAGTGCGTCGTGGATGTTGTTTCAACTCTCATCGATGAGGCCAAGTTCATGATCGACGCGAACGGTGTCTCTCTCAAGGCCGTCGACCCCGCGCATGTCGCGATGATCGACCTTCACCTGGACAAGGCGGCGTTCGAGCAATACTCCGCCAACGACACCGAGCTGGGTCTCGACCTTGACAAGCTCAGGGACGTTCTAAGGCTCTCCAAGGCAGGAGATCTGATAGAGATGAGACAGGATGAGGAGCGCAACCGCCTGGTCATCTCCGTCGGCAACATCACGAGGAGGATGAACCTCGTATCGACCGAAGGCATGTCGGACCCGAAGGTCCCGAACCTCACCCTGCCTGGCAAGCTTAGCGTGAACATCGAAGAGCTACAGAGAGGCATAAAGGCCGCTGAGAGCATATCCGACCACATATCCCTGAATGCCAGCCCCGACGGGTTCGAGCTCATTTCGGAGGGGGACACCGACCTCGTCAGCCTTAAGCTGCCAAAGGACCTTCTTGTCTCTCTGGACTGTAAAGACTCCATACGCAGCCTGTTCCCGATGGACTACTTCTCGAACATGATCAGGGCGATCCCGCTTGGAACGGTCGTCTCGATCAACCTCGGCAATGACCTACCGGTCAAGCTGGACTTCGAGATCGCCGGCGGAAAGGGAAAGGTGAAATACCTTCTGGCCCCGCGCATCGAGAACGATTAAAGCTCCAGACGCTCGATGATCCTCTTCTCTTCCTTCGGGACGTGGACCACGATAGTGATCTTGTCCCTGATGCCTGATTTTTCGACCTTGTCCCTAAGCAGCTCGTCTATCTGGAATATGCCCGCGGAGTTGCTCATCTCTATCTCGACGAGGATCGGCCTCTCCGTTCCTTTCTTGACGCGGACCTTGTCTATGGCCAGCGCCGAGACTGAGTGTATGTTCACCTTGCCGGCCTGGAACGGTATCCTCGCCCTTCCCTTCTCCATGTCGAGCGCGTCGGCCACTCTGACCACGCCTGCCTCCAATGTCAAAGGCAGGACATCCTCCCTGTGTGCGATTATCGCGTGAAGGATCTCGGCCATCATGATCGCCGCCTTCTCCTCATCGTAGATGCCTTCGAGCAAACGTCTGATTATCTGAGGCGCCATCGATATCGAGTACTCCTCATGTTTGTCGCGGTGGACGGCATGACCGATGTCGTGCAATGCCGCAGCGAGCACTACAATGACCTCGGCATCCTGCTCCGTCAGCTTGTAGTCCTTGACTACGCTCGGTTGCATCCCCGCCTCGATGAGAAGGTCCAGCATCTTCAGGGCCGTCTTCGTCACGATGCGGATGTGCGTCGGCCCGTGGTCGTTATATCCTAGGCGGTCGATCGCTGTGATGTTTGACGCCCGCCAGAGGGTCCTGATCTCGATGTCTGAGTTCATCCTGTCGACTACTTTGCAAAGTCGCTCGTTGCCCTTGTGCGTGGGCTCGACGCAGATGGCCATGAAGAGTGTCAATGGGTTTTGTGCTCTTTAAGTCATCCCTGGAGACCGCCAGGGTTGCTCCAAAAGCTATTTAATCGTAACCTGATTATTGTCTCACCCCATCCTCAGAGGTGTTGTTTGTTGTCCTCCTTCGACGAAGAGACCATCAAGATGCTGGAGAGCAAAGCCAATCTTCTCCGCCGGCATGTCATCAAGATGACCTTCCAGGCCGGCTCCGGCCACCCTGGTGGCTCGCTGTCGTCTGCCGACATCGTGACCGCGCTTTTCTTCAAGTTCATGCGCCACGATCCAAAGAACAAGGACTGGCCTGAAAGGGACAGGTTCGTCCTCTCAAAAGGGCACTGTGCGCCTGTATATTATGCCGCGCTCGCCGAGTCCGGATACTTCCCTGTGGATGAGCTCGTCACCCTAAGGAAGGTCTCCTGCAGGCTTCAGGGGCACCCATGCAGGACCAAGACCCCCGGGGTCGAGATGTCCACAGGGTCGTTGGGACAGGGGCTGAGCATCGCGAACGGGATGGCACTGGCCGCCCGTTTGGATAAGCTCCCATATCACGTCTTCTGCCTCTGCGGGGACGGCGAGATGCAGGAGGGCCAGATCTGGGAGGCCGCGATGTTCGCATCTCATTATAAGATTGACAACATCACCTGCATCGTCGACAGGAACGGCCTGCAGATCGACGGCCCGACCGAAAAGGTCATGGCATTGGAGCCTCTGAACGACAAATGGCGGGCCTTCGGATGGAATGTGATCGAGATCGATGGGAACAACATGAGGATGGTCCTTGAGGCACTTGAGAGGGCTAAGGCGCATAAAGGCCGGCCATCTGTCATCATAGCCAAGACCGTGAAGGGCAAGGGCGTTTCGTTCATGGAGAACAATGTGGCATTCCATGGAAAATCCACCAATAAGGAAGAGACCGAAAGGGCGCTGCGTGAGCTGGGGGAGATAGATTGAAGCGTCAGATGATCGCCCAAAGGAAAGAATATGGTCGGGCCCTCGTCGACCTTGGTAAGATCAGGGAGGACGTCGTCGTCCTCGATTCGGACCTTTCTGGGTCGACAAGGACCAGCAAGTTCGCAAAGGCCTTTCCTGAGAGGTTCTTCAATTGCGGCATCGCGGAGCAGAACATGATAGGTACCGCTGCTGGCCTCGCATCAGCGGGAAAGACGGTATTTGCCTCCAGCTTTGCCGTGTTTGCAACAGGGAGGTGTCTTGACCAGATCAGGCAATCTATCGCCTATCCCAAGCTCAATGTCAAGATAGTCGCGACGCATGCAGGGATCTCGGTGGGTCCGGACGGGGCATCGCATCAGACCATGGAGGACATCGCCCTGATGAGGACCATACCGAACATGACGGTGGTGGTCCCGGCCGATGCTCCTGAGACGTATAGGGCCGTCATGGCGGTAGCGGATTTCAAGGGCCCATGCTATGTACGGATGGGGCGCTCTGAGGTCCCTGTGGTGACGGAGGGCTCGACGGAGTTCAGGATCGGAAAGGTCCAGACCGTAAGAGATGGCAACGACGTAACATTGATCGGTACCGGCCAGATGCTGGCGGCCTGCCTTGATGCGGCCGATATGCTGGCAAAAGAGGGGGTCTCACCAAGGGTGCTCAACCTGAGCACGATCAAGCCTTTGGACGGGGAGATGCTCATAAAGGCAGCGAAGGAGACCGGGGCGATAGTCGTGGCAGAGGAGCACAACAAGCTCACCGGTGCCGGTTCAGCGGTCGCCACATATCTCGCTGACAAGATATCTGTACCTGTCCACATCGTCGGGATGGACGATATGTTCGGCGAGTCCGGTGAGAGCGAGGAGCTCATGATGAAATATGGACTGACCGCGGAGAGCGTTGTCCAAGCGGCAAAGGAAGCCATTAGGAGGCGTGACAGATGAAGATCTTCATAGATACGGCCAACATCGAACAGATCAAGGAAGTCAACAGCTGGGGCATACTTGACGGCGTGACCACGAACCCATCGCTCGTCGCGAAGGAGAACAAGGACTTCTCAAAGCTCGTGAAGGAGATCTGTGAGATAGTTGACGGACCGATCAGCGTTGAGGCGGTCAGCACGAAGGCAGAGGACATAGTCGAGGAGGGGCGCAAGCTCGCCAAGGTCCATAAGAACATCGTGGTCAAGGTCCCTATGAACGAGGAGGGCCTAAAGGCCACGAAGGTGCTCTCCTCCGAGGGGATAAAAGTAAATGTGACGCTCATCTTCAGCGCCAACCAGGCGTTGTTGGCCGCAAAGGCAGGGGCCGCATATGTGTCCCCTTTCGTCGGCCGTCTCGACGATATAGGTCAGAACGGGATGGACCTGATCGCAGAGATCTTGGACATATTCGGTAATTATGAGTTTCCGACCGAGGTCATCGTTGCCAGCGTCAGGGACCCGGTCCATGTGACAGAGTCCGCAAGGATGGGGGCCCATGTGGCAACCATCCCATACGATGTGCTGAAGAAGATGTTCAGGCACCCCTTGACCGACATCGGGATAGAGAGGTTCCTGAAGGACTGGGAGAAGGTCTCCAAAAAATAGGATCTGCTCTTGATCCTGAGATATCCCAGAGGGGGTTTGGGTCCATGCGCGCTGACGTCGTGATCGTGGGCGGGGGGCCCGTCGGCTGCATGACGGCGGCTGCCATCGGTAAGGGGTTTTCTGTAAAGATATTGGAAGAGCATGAAAGGACCGGAGTGCCAGAGCAATGCGCGGGCCTGGTATCCCCAAGGGTCGTGGATATGGTGGGCGGCGTCCATGTGCTCAATAAGATATATGGTGCACACATACATTTCCCAGATGGCCGTAGGTTGGACCTGTTGGGGGACGAGGTCAAGGCCTGCGTCGTCGAGCGGAGGCGGTTCGACGAGAGATGCCTTGAAATGGCCTTGGCCGTCGGGGCCGAGCTACATACTGGAGAAAGGTTCTCATCGTATTGCAGGACGGACAAAGGCATTTCCTTGAGAACGGCCTCCTCCAAGGTCTTCGACTGCATGATCGGCGTAGGGGCGGACGGCTATAGGTCGACGTTCGGAAGGGCGGTCGGCCTTCCATCGCCGCAGGAGACCGTCCGAGGGATACAGGTCGATATCTCCAAGATACCTGAGGACAACAGCTCTGTCGATGTTTGGGTGGGGAACAAGGTGGCGCCCGGTTTCTTTGCATGGTCCATCCCCTGCGGGGATTTCATGAGGGTCGGGCTTTGCATCTCCAAGAAGGGGGAGAGCCCCTATCCTTACCTCCTACCGCTCCTGAAGATGAACGGTCTTGAAGGTGCGAAAAGGATCAGGTCCTATTCAGGGATCATACCGATAGGCCATTCGAAAAAGACCTTCGATGACAATGTGCTCATCGTCGGCGACGCGGCGGGGCAGGCGAAGCCATTGAGCGGGGGGGGCCTATTCACAGGCCTCACGGCGGCGTCGATCGCCGGGGATGTGATAAGAAAGGCCATCTTAGGAGAGGACTGCAGTTCAAAGACCTTGCGGGAGTACGAGGCCCGCTGGAAGAGGGATTTCGGCAAAGAGCTCGACCGTGGGATGATAGTGAGGAAAACATATGTTGGCATGGACGATGGCACGCTCAACGAGGTCGGAGCTGTCCTTGACACTGAGAGATGCAGGGCCGCTTTGTCCAAAGGGGATATAGACAGGCCGACGGCGATCGCCAAGAGCGTGCTCAGGGCCGCACCAGGTCTGATAAGGTTCTCGCCGGACCTTATCACCTCGTTCCTTCCGAGGAGGAGAAGGGATGATATGTCTTAAAGTGCCGAAGGGGGAGGGCGAGGCAGTGAGATATGCCTTGAACCGAAAGGGGCTCGTCGTGAAGGAGAAGAAAATGCTCGATGACGGCCAATTCATCTACATCCCCATCAAAAACCCTCCTTCAGATGATGATCGGTTCGCAGAGAGATACGAGGTCGTGGACATGCATCCTCCTGGCCGGACGGTCTTCAGGGAGCCGTTCCCGGCGATAAAAAAGGCCCTTGCCCTGCCATCGGACCTGGAACGGTTGTTACCGCATAAATGGGAACGCCTCGGCGATGTTGTCATAATAAAGCTTCCAAAGGAGCTCTGGCATGATGCCCCGAGGATCGGTGCGGCCTATGCAAAGGAGCTCAGAGCGAAGGCCGTGCTCAATGAGGTGGGGGTGATAGCCGGCCCCTTCAGAAGACCCAACGTCCAGCTCATATATGGAAAAGATACCGAGACCGTGCATAAGGAAGGAGGGGTGCTCTATAAGCTCGACCCGATGAAGGTCATGTTCTCATCTGGGAACCTGAAGGAGAAGAGCAGGATGGCCAGGCTGGACTGCAGGGGAGAGACCGTCGTCGACATGTTCGCGGGCATAGGATATTTCACGATGCCCCTCGCGAAGAAGGCAAAAGCGAAGAAGGTGATAGCCTGCGAGATAAATCCTGACTCTTACCATTATCTGATAGAGAACATAAGGTTGAACCGATTGGAAGATGTCGTAGAGCCGTTCTTGGGGGACAACAGGGACCTACCTGGAAAGGCGATCGCCGACAGGGTAGTGATGGGGTATGTTGGCAGTACCGAAGAGTATCTGCCAAAGGCCCTGGAGATCGTCAGGCCCAATGGTATCGTCCATTACCATGATGTCGCGGGCATCGAGGAGTCGCCAAAGAAACTGTTGGATGCGATCGCGAAGGCTTGTGATGGGCGAAGATACGAGGTGGTCTCGGTACAGGAGGTGAAGTCGTATGCCCCCTGCAAGGTGCACCTCGTTGTGGACTTCAAGGTCCTGGAATGATCATTGAACGGTCTCATTGGAGCCTGAGGCCGCCACCATGTTCCTCAGGGCCTGGTCATAGTCGGACCCGATGCTCTCGAGCATTGCCTTGGCGAACTGTTCCAGATACTCTCCGAAATCGGCCTCCTGCCTCGTGAACTGCCAAGAGCGCGAGGTGTCGCCCACCGCCCTTGAGAACGCGTAGCAGACGGACTTGGTCCTGTGGTCCCTCCCTTTGAACCTGTCCATGGCCCGCATCATCGCCTCCTTTCCCTCGGCCTTATAGGTCCTGGCCAGGGTATCAGATACTTTGCCGATGTCGCCGAGCTTGGTATAGCTCGGCAGGCTCATGTCGATGGTCTTCGATAGCTCCATCCTTCTGGCCTCAGCGAGCAATTGAGGGGGCTGAAGGTCTTTCATCTCGGTCACCTTGAAGACGACCTCAGATGATGCGACGGAGACCAACATGCTCGGCCCGTGGTCCGGCCACAGCTCTGTGATGATCTTGCCTGCGATATTGCTGTCAGAAACGATGGAGACGTTCTTCGACGCGATGAGCTTGGACAACACCTCCTTCTCGAGGTCGCTACCTTTTATCGCTTTTAAGAAGGCCTCATGATCGTTGCCGAAGCATTCGTCACCAGCAACGAACAGCCCCCCGACCTCCTTCAGCTTCTTCTTATATCGTGCCTCGGCCTCCTCGAGGAACCTCTTGTCGCTAAGCTCGCCTTTACGGTATCTCTCGGCAAGCTCGCTGATATCAGCCTTTGTTCTGCATTTGTCACAATCCTTGACATTGCACCTAAGGCCGATCTCAGCATCTGCCCTGAAATCATCAGAGTGGTCTGGTGCGGCGATTCGGGAGGAAAGTTCAGCGATAAGGTTGGAATCCCCGGCGCATTCCCGACAGAGCCTCAGCGTCATCTTGGCCGACAGCCATCCGACGATGATGTGGTTACCAGGATGACCGCAGGTCCCGTCCTCTCTAAGCTCCTCGACCGAGGAGGTCATCTCTTTCACATAGTCAGGCGGGGCCATTGGTCCGTTGCTTGAACAATACAGCCCCTTTTCCGTAGAATAGATGTGGAGGTCGCACTTCCTTGCCATCTCCCAATATGCTAATAGGCGAAGGTCAGGGTCATCGAAATGTTGTAAAGAGATGAGCTTCTCCTTGTCGACCGTCCCCCTGACCGCAAAGGAAACCTCACCGAAGCCCGGAAGTTGGGCGGATGTGAGATATGGGACCTTTCCGGTCGCCGCCAGTGAGATCGCCGCGGCATAGGCCCGGACGAACTGATCCCCCTTCCCAGCGAGCTTCACCAGCTTGTCGGAATCGTCCTTGTGCCTGTTCACCTTCATTATCTTTTTCTCTATCTTCGCAAAACGACATCTGCGGCACTCTTCGCCCGAACATTTGGGAATGACCATCGTAGGGTCGGCCGCCAGCCTTTTTGCGTTTTCGAGAAGGCCTTTTTCGAGCACCTTCGGCGTGTTCTTGACGCCGCGGAGACGGAATTTCCTCATAGCGGGGGAAGGATGGGATGTCAGGTAATTAATCGTTGCAATCCAATACCGCCATGATAAGGTAAGATACATTAATATTCCAAAGTGCCTATTTAACATCGGGATGGGATGTCAGAAGAGGAGCAGTTCGCAAAGGGCTTCATCCTTGGCTACGAGGCGGGGCTGAAAGAGGCCTATGATTCGATGATCAGCCTCGCTACCAAAAAATGCTATACCAGCACTGAGCTGCTGTTGGTGGTCAAGAACCAGAGGGTCTGCGTCCCAGATAAGGTGTTGATACAGAAGCGCAGGATACTGAGAGAAACAGGCGTGGACCTCATCACCGAAAGGGCCATGGAGAACGTCGAGATCGAAAGGGGGGTGGCACCAGGCTCATGCCTGTTCATAAAAGAGCAGACGCCGTCGATGGTCTTCAGGATATTCCGCGAGGTCGTCGAATCGGGGGCGAAGGGGCTCTGCGTCAGCAGGGACCATCCTGACAAGCTGAGGTCCAGGGTGCCTCCTGGATGCGACTTCATCTGGTTATCAAAGTTTGATTGCCAGGACGACCCTCTTAAGGAAATAACCATACAGCCGAACAACCTTGTCGGGCTCTACACCACCATAAAAAAATTCTTCCTGTCGAACAAGGACAGGGCCTCGGTGGTGATGATGGACGGGATCAATTTTCTCGTCACCAACAACGATTTCAATGGCGTCCTGAAGACAATACAGAAGCTCAGGGACGAGGTGTATATGTATAAGTCAGTCTTCATCATATCCGCAGACCCTGGAAGCATGCTGCCTACTGAGGTCAGACAGATCGAGTACGAGCTTCAGAACGTCTTTGACGTGAAACGTGGCGAACCGAGGAGATGACCTTCTAAGGGAAAAGCCCTCTGAGCTCAATGGCCCTCGCGACGTCCTTTATCGCGATGATGTTCGCGGCGGTCCTCATGTCCACCTTCTTCTGCCTTGAGAGCTCCAGGATCTTGTCGAACGATGCGTCCATGATCTGCTTCAATCGGCCATTGACCTCTTCTACCGTCCAAAAGAGGTATTGCAGGTCCTGCACCCACTCAAAATAACTTGCTGTGACCCCTCCTGCGTTGGCCAGAATATCAGGGACCAACATGATCTCTCTTTCAAAAAGTATTGCATCGGCATCGGGCGTGGTCGGTCCGTTCGCCCCTTCCACGATCATTCTTGCCTTAATCCTGTCCGCGTTCGCGCGTGTGATCTGGTTCTCGAGCGCCGCCGGGACCAACAGGTCGCAGTCCAGTTCGAGTAGCTCTTCATTGGTGATCTTATCAGACCTTCCATATCCCTCGACCGTACCGTTGTGCCGCTTGTGCTCCATGACCTTCACTGGGTCCAGGCCATCCCTGTCAAGGATGCCCCCGTTGGAATCGGAGACGGCGATTATCTTGCAACCTGCTTCTTTCGACAGAAGCCTGGCCGTATTCCATCCTACATTCCCGAAACCTTGTACCACGACCTCCGAGCCTTTGAGGTCCAGTCCTTTTGCCTTTGCTGCCCTCTGCGCAACATACATTATACCACGGGAGGTGGCATCCTCCCTTCCCTTGGACCCTCCGACCTCCACGGGTTTGCCTGTCACGACCCCCAGCACGGAATAACCGACGTTGGTGCTGTAGGTGTCCATGACCCAGGCCATCGTCTGCGCATCGGTGTAAACGTCAGGAGCTGGGATGTCGGCCTTCGGCCCTATGATTATCTGGATCTCAGATGTGAAGCGCCTCGTGAGCCTCTCGAGCTCGCCTCGGCTCATCTCCTTGGGATTGCAGATGACCCCTCCTTTGGAACCGCCATATGGGATGCCCACCACAGCGCACTTCCAGGTCATCCACATGGCCAGAGCCCGGACCTCATCGAGGGAGACGTTCGGATGATACCTTATGCCACCCTTGCACGGGCCCCTGGCCGAATTGTGCTGTACCCTGAAGCCCGTGAAGTTCCTCCATCGCCCATCGTCCATCTTCACAGGGAAATTCACCGTCAGCTCTCTGCGTGGCCTTTTCAGCACCTCTATCATGCAATCGCTGAGACCTATCATCCTGCCTACACGCTCGACGTGCCTGACCGCGTTCTCGTACGGGTTCTGTTCGCCCAACTCGGCCCCTCCGGACATAACAATTGGGAGCAGGATGAGATAAATCAATCGCAGGTTCTATCAGATCTCCACCTGCTCATCATCGAAGGCGACGATGAGGCCGTTGAAATCCTTCACGAGATCCTTTATGCTCTGCCTCTCCCGGAGATCTGGCCAACGATGAGCGTCAAAATGCGTCAGTATCAGCTTCCTGCAGCCCGACCGTATCGCTATGTCTATCGCCGTCTCGGGGTTCAGATGGGGCCATTTCGCGCTTGTCTCGCCTTTTCTGAAGGCACACTCTGCTATCAGCACGTCAGCGTCCCTTGCCAGCCTCTCGATGTTATCGCAGGGCCCAGTGTCCGTGGTGTACGCGATGACCTTGCCATCGATCTCGTAGCGATATCCATAACAGGGTGACGCATGGACCAGCGGCAGGCAGGTCACCTTGTACCCGATCTCGTGCTCTCCCTCCTCAAGGTCCCTGACCTCGACCCTGTACGGCAACTGGTCCAAAGGCACCGTGAAAGGTAGGTTGACCAGGGTGTTCAATGCTTGAGAGGTGCCGATCTGCCCGAATATCCTCATCTCAGGGATGAAACTGAACTTGACGAGGGTGTGGAGCCCGATGGTGTGGTCGAGGTGGAAATGGCTTAGGAAGAGGTCGACAGGTCTTACCGAGGTCATGTATCTATCAAGCTTCCAAATGCCATTGCCAGCATCGAGCACTATATAACGTTCTTTTGTGCTGAGAAGGGTGCAGACGGTATTGCCTGTAGCAGTATCATACCATCCGTTGGTGCCTAGAAAGGTTATCTTCATTGAGGTTCGGCCATCCTGATGGTCTTTTCCCTTTGCGCTGTATCATTATTAATAATTTGGGCCGAGGAGGACGGGCCCCCTTCCTCAGAGGCATCGATCTTGGTCCACAGTGCCGCTCGGAGAATGATAGTTAATATGACCACATGAGGTGAATGTCTTCATCCGATGATGAACCAGAAGGTCGCCGGCATATTATACGAGATCGCCGACCTCCTCGAGCTCAAGGAGGAGAGGTTCAAGCCCCAGGCCTATCGTAGGGCAGCTTATCATATCGAGACCCTTCAGGAAGATGTCAAGGATGTAATGGCCAGGAACGCCCTGAAGGATATTCCAGGAGTGGGCGAGGCCATCGAAGGAAAGATCAAGGAGATAGTGGAGACCGGCCGATTGAGATACCTGGACGAGCTCAGGGCGGAGTTCCCTGCCGGATTGATGCAGGTCCTGGAGGTCCCGGATATCGGGCCCAAGACGGTCATGAGATTGTACAAAGAGCTGAAGATAACCAATATCAACGACCTTCGCCAGGCCGCAGAGGAACATCGCATAAGGAAAATGAGAGGGTTCGGAGAGAGGACCGAGGAGAACATCCTCAAAGGCATCAGGTACCTTGAGAAGAGCCGGGGAAGGATGCTTCTGGGCTATGCACACCCTATCGCGGTAGGGATGGTCGCCTATCTCAAGGAAAAAGGAGGATTGAGCATGGTGGACTATGCTGGCAGCCTTCGAAGGATGAAAGAGACCGTCGGCGACATCGATATCCTTGCTGGCAGCGATGAACCCTCCAAGGTCACGGAGACCTTCATCAATTATCCCGAGGTGGAGGATGTCGTGGCAAGAGGGGATACCCGTTCATCGGTCAGGCTAAGGACCGGAGCGCAGGTGGACCTTAGGGTCGTAAGCCCCGAGAGCTATGGCGCGGCCCTGCTATATTTCACTGGCTCAAAGGAGCATAATATCGCACTGAGGACGATGGCGATGGGGCAGGGCTATCGGCTCAATGAATACGGGCTTTTCAAGAAGGAAGATGGAACGGTCATCGCATCCCGGGACGAGAAGGAGATATATGGTGCACTGGGATTGGATTGGATACCTCCAGAGATTAGGGAATGCATAGGCGAGCTCGCGATGGCAAAGGAGCATAAACTTCCTCGTCTCGTCGAAATGTCCGACATAAAAGGGGACCTCCATGTCCACACCGATTCATCTGATGGTGCCGATAGTATCGAAAGGATGGTACTGGCTGCAAAGGCGCGGGGATACGAGTACATCGGAATAACCGATCACTCACAAAGTCTTAAGATAGCGAACGGCCTGGACATTTCACGGCTCAGGGAGAACATCAAGGTGGCGGAACGTCTTACGGATGAGCTTGCCCCGTTCAAGGTGTTCATCGGCGCCGAGGTGGAGATCGATGACCGAGGCAAGCTGGATTACCCCAGCGATGTGCTGGACCAATTGGATTATGTGGTGGGGGCCGTGCACACCAGGTTCAGGATGACCGAGGCCGAGATGACAGGCAGGATGATCACTGCCATGGGCCACAATAAAATGAAGATACTGGCCCACCCGACCGGAAGGTTGATCGGCCAAAGGGAGGCCTATGCCATTGATATGGAAAGGATCATGGACGAGGCCAGGGCAAAAGGGGTCTGGCTTGAGGTCAATTCCTTCCCGGACCGTCTGGACCTTGGTGCAACGGCCTGCCGGGCCGCCGTGGAGAACGGGAACACCCTTGTGATCAACAGCGATTCCCACAAGGTCGCACATCTTGATAACATCCTCTATGGTGTCGCTACGGCCAGGCGGGGCCTCGTCACCAAGGACAGGGTCGCCAATACCAGACCGATGCCCGATATTTTCTAAAGAAACGTATGGAGGACCAGCGCAGAAATTATTAGAAAGGGTTAGTCCAATAGAGCCGCGATGAGAGCAAGGGAGGCCACAGAGAAAATCAAGAGCATGGAGGTCCGGGGGGCCGCGGAGATAGCAAGACAGGCGGCCCTCGCGCTGAAGGAGGAGGCCCTGGCCTACTCAGGTGATGATGTGGAAGGCCTCATGAGGTCCTTGCAGGAGGCCAAGGAGATGCTGCTTTCCTCTAGGCCCACGGCCATCTCATTATGGAATGCCGTACAGTTCGTGCTGAAGGGTCTGAACGGACAGAAGGACCTGGGACCTGCCAAAGCAACGGTCGTCAGGAACGCTGACATCTTCGTCAAGAGGTCGCACGAGGCCCTGACGAACATCGGCCGTATGGGCGCGAACAGATTGAAGAAGGGGTCGAAGGTGCTCACGCATTGCAACAGCAAGGCCGCGGTGATGGCCATCGTGGAGGCATACAGGCAGGGCAAGGTCGAGATGGCATATGCCACGGAATCCAGACCTTGGCGCCAGGGGGTATTGACGGTGAATGACCTTTCTAAAGCGGGGGTCCCTGTGACCATGATCGTCGACTCGGCGGTCCGCCACGTAATGAAAGATGTGGACGCGGTATTCGTAGGCGCAGACACTATATGCTCGAACGGGGTGCTGATCAACAAGATCGGTACATCGCAGCTCGCCTTGGCCGCCCATGAGGCGCGCGTCCCCTTTTACGTATGCGCCGAGACGTTCAAGTTCTCTCCAAGAACGATGTATGGAGAGCTTGTGGAGATAGAGGAGCGCGACGAGGGGGAGGTCGTAAGGCCCGGCGAGGTCCCACCAGGCACCAAGATATTCAATCCTGTCTTCGATGCCACCCCGCCAGAGTACATCGACTCGATCATCACTGAGATCGGGGTTGTGCCGCCCTATGCCGCCTACGAGATAATCGTCAGGGAGTTCGGGCAGGAATCCATATTCACGGAGTGAAAGAAATGCCAACGCCACAGAAGTATTCAGAGAGATATCTGAGATTGGGAGAGAAGGTCGACGTCGACAGCCATGTCATCTGCACATACAAGGTGAAGACCTCCACGATGACAATGAAAGAGGCCGCGGCGGCCATCGCTACCGAACAGTCGACCGGTACCTGGACCGAGATCACCACCCTCGAGGAGGAGAACTTCCAGAAAAGGGGGGGAAAGGTCATCGATATCAAGGAAGACATCGCCACCATCGCATTTCCTGAGGAGGACTTCTGCCTTGACATAGGAGGGGTGCCGCAGATCCTCAGCATCGTCGCCGGGAACCTCTTCGGCCTTGAGTCCATTGAAGGCGTCCGGCTTGAGGATGTCAGATTCCCCAGGTCGATGCTGAAGGAGTTCAATGGCCCGAAGTTCGGGGTCGAGGGATTGAGAAAGATATTGAAGAGGCCAGAAAGACCGCTCGTCGGGACCATAGTGAAGCCAAAGATAGGTCTGAGCCCCAAGCAGACGGCTGACTACGTCTATGAGGCTGGGATGGGAGGGCTAACGAATGGCAAGGACGACGAGACCCTAGTGAACCAGAGGTTCTGTCCTCTGGAGGAAAGGGTCGTCGCTATCGCTGATGCCCTCGACCGTGTCAGGAGCGAGACCGGTCACATAATGGTACATGCCATCAATGTCTCTACCAACGGGCATCAGATACTCGAGGTCGCTGAAAGGGCACAAGAGCTGGGTGCATCCCAGATAATGGTTGACGTCATCACCTGCGGCTTCGGGGCGGTCCAGGTACTGGCAGAGGACCCTTCGATCAAAGTCCCGATACACGTGCACAGGACGATGCATGGTGCCATAACAAGGAACAAGGACCATGGGATATCGATGAGGGTCTTCGCTGAGCTTGTGCGGATGTGCGGAGGGGATGCGCTCCACATAGGCACCTTCGGTGTGGGAAAGATGAAGGGGGACCCTTCCGAGGACCTTATGAACAGGGATGTATGCCTGACCAAAGAGCTCCCTTATAGACCGGTCATGCCGGTCGCCTCCGGTGGGCTACAGCCCGGAATGATCCCAAAGCTCATAGGGATCGCAGGAAACGACGTCCAATGCCAGGCGGGCGGAGGCGTGTCCGGTCACCCCAGAGGCGTCCGCGGAGGGGCACGGGCCATGGTGCAGGCCGTGGAGGCGGGGTTCCTTAGGATCCCTGTCGAGGAGTATGCCAAGGACCATGTCGAGCTGCGAGAGGCGATAGAGAAGTGGGGATCGGCATGAAGCTCAAGGCAAGATACATAGACGTCGACACGGGGGAGATCACCGCGCTCCTGCAGGATGATGACTGTGCCAACCTCGGTCTCCGTGAGAAGGACCGCGTCAAGATATTCCATGAAGGGAACACTGTCGTGGCAATTGTGTCGACGACCGACTCCTATGTGAAGAAGGGCGAGATAGGGCTTATGGGAGCGGCCTTCAAGATGATAGGGCCGGAGGAAGGTGAGGTGATCGAGGTCGTACCGGCCCCGAGACCGGAGAGCGTGGAGTACATCAAGAAGAAGATGGAGGGGCTGGAGCTGACCAAGGAAGAGATCTTCACGCTCGTCCATGATATCTCCTCAAGGAGCTTATCGAGCATAGAGCTCGCCGCCTATGTCACTTCCATGCAGATAAATGGCATGAACATCAGGGAGACGGCGGACCTGACGATGGCGATGGTCGAGACCGGCGAGACGATAAAGTTCGATAAGGGCCCTGTCCTTGACTTCCATAGCGTAGGAGGGTGTCCAGGGAACAAGATCACCCTGCTCATCGTCCCGATAGTGGCCGCGGCCGGTTACCTTATACCTAAAACATCATCCAGGGCGATCAGCTCCGCCGCCGGGACCGCCGACATCGTCGAGGTGTTCGCGAATGTCGACCTTGACAGCAGGTCCTTGAAGAGGATCGCCGAGAAGACGAACGGGGTCATGGCATGGGGCGGGTCATTGAACCTGGCACCGGCCGATGATGTGATCATCAAGGCGGAATACCCTCTGGGCATCGACCCCCACGCGCAGCTGTTGGCATCAGTGATGTCGAAGAAGAAGGCCGTCAATGCTGATTATCTCCTCATAGACATCCCCATGGGGGAGGGGACAAAGGTCCCGACCATGGAGAATGCGCGCCAATATGCACATGACTTCATCGAGCTGGGCGACAAGCTCGGGATAAGGGTCGAGGCGGCCATAACCTACGGCGGTCAGCCTGTGGGAAGGGCCATAGGGCCCGCCCTTGAGGCAAGGGAGGCCATCTCCATCCTTGAAGGGGCAAAGAACCCCAACAGCGTCATAGAGAAGACGGTCGCCCTCAGCGGCATGCTCCTTGACATGGTCAACGGTCGCGGGGGGGAGGAGAGGGCCAGGACCATGTTGGAGTCGGGCAAGGCGTTGGCGAAGTTCAGAGAGATCGTTGCGGCTCAGGGAGGGGACCCTGACATCAGCTCGGAGGATATCGAGGTGGGCGGGTTCCAGGTCGACGTCCTCGCCAGGAAATCAGGATATCTGAACAAGATAAAGAACAAGGACCTAGTCAAGATCGCCAGGGCGGCAGGCTCACCACGTGATAAGGGGGCCGGGCTGGTGATCAATAAGAAGGTGGGCATGAAGGTCGATGAGGGGGAGAAGCTGTTCACGATCTACTCGGAGAATGAGGTGAAACTTCAGGACGCCCTCTCTCTGGCCCAGAAGCTGGAACCGATGATCATCGAGGGCATGGTCCTGGCAAAGATGCCGTCCTATGCTAAGATGAAGTTCTGAACCGCACTTAAACCCTTTTTCTTTTCTTCTCCTCGGCCTTGTGGGCAGTGAGGGCATCGCTCATCGTCATCTCCCCTCGGGCAACGCACCCGGCGAGCTCCTTCCCGATGGTGATCGCCCCCTCGCTCTCGATCCTCGACCGCCTCTGTATCTCCCTCAGCTCGCCCGCCGTTGGCCTGATGTCAGGTGGTCTTTCCAGATCATATCCCTTCGTCTTCGATATGAGGATCGCCGCGTCTATGTCTGGGGTCTCTGTGTTCATGGTGGTGTTCGTCTCATCGACGATCTCGACCCTGTCTGCCACGCTCCAGACCGAGCGGATTATCCTGTTCCTTATCGTCCTGTCCCCATGACCTATCCTGACCACGACCTCGTCGAACTCCAGCCCCGAGGTCATTTTTATGACCTTGTCGGCGGTGTCCTCCGGGCACTCGAAGGTGCCGGAATGGATGACCCTTCCATTCCCGATTATGACTATCCCTATGGTTCGACCAGGGTCTATGCCGACGACCAACGCCCCATACTTTCTGCCCCTTAATAAAGAGCGGGCTATGTTTATAGCCTCATCAGGATCGTCACTGGCCGCCACCATGGAATGGGGGACCTTCGACCTCTCGTCCTTGGTGGTTATCACAACAGAGACGTTCCAAGGTACGTGGTCATCGAAACCCAATGAAACGAACGGTTCCTTCCTCTCCTTGAGCCTTTTCACCACCCCATGGAAGAAGTGGAAGTCCTCGGTCATCACTCCGACTATCCGCATCCTTCACTTCATTCCGATAGCCATGACTTAATCATTTGCCCTATCGACCTTATGTGTCTTGGCCCAGAGAGGCACCATCGCCACCGCCGTTGTCATCCCCAATGCCGAGAGTATGCCCCAAAGCATCCATCCATTCTGGTACATGTCATAGAGAAGGCCGCCGAAGAACGTCGACCCGAACCACCCGAAGGAAGAGATGAGGCCGAAGATGCCCAGATACTTGCCCCTCTCATCATCTGGCGCAAGGAACACGGTCAGGCTGTTCGACACAGGGACCACGATCATCTCGCCGATGGTGATGATGACCATCGTGATGGCCAGTCCGATACTGTCGGATGCCGCCGCTATCAGCAGGAAGCCGGCCGAGTAGACCACCGAGCCCATGACCATCCCCATGTAAGGGTCCTTCTCTGTGAGCCATCTGCTGATCGGCATCTGCATCAGTACGACCATTATTCCGTTGAGTGCAAAGACAAGGCCTATCGTGCCAGTGTCGATGCCGATCCTTTCATTGGCATATACGGTATATGTAGAGCCGAACTGCCCTGACATTACAAAGAGAGGGATGCAGAAGATGCAGAAGAGGATGAAGATAGGTTTTACCTGCATTATGCCCTTCCATAAGCTTACCTTCACTTCCTCTTTGCATGATGGCCTTGGGCTATAGGATTCTGTGATCATGAAGGCCACCAGCAACGCCGCGCCCAAGGACACAATGGCTGATATGGTGAACGTCAGCGAGAACGAGATCAATATGAGGAATCCTCCGACCACTGGCCCCACGGCAAACCCGAGGTTCCATGCGACCCTCAGGAGGCCATATGCCTCCATCCTCCTCGCCGGCTCGGTGATGTCGGCGACCATCGCGTTGTTGGCCGGCCCGAACACCCCTCCAAAGAAGTAACTGAGGGATAGCATGAACGCTATCGATATCAGCTCGGGAAAGAGGGTCACCTGAACGGCCAAGATGATGAACGTAAGACAACGCAGCATCATCGAGGAGACCATGACGCCCCTGCGGCCATATTTGTCGGCCATCAGGCCACCGAACACGTTGCCGATGGCCCCTACCACCCCTGCCACGGTCAGCACAAGGCCGCCCACGGCGAGAGATGTGTCCAGCTCCTGTTTCATGAAAAGGAGGATGTAGGGACCTATCATCGTGTATCCTACACCATCTATAAGCATAGAGAAGAAGAGGACCCATATCCTCCTGTCATATCCCCGGAACCCTAGGTCCACCAAGATATCACTCATGCCCTCGGCGTGGAGCTGTCCCGCTCAGCCCCGAGCTTCTTTCCCAAGATGGTGTAACCAACGGCGGCCACCACTCCTAACATTCCGATGAGGGCCCATACAAGGACATCGCTAGAGTAGAAGACATCGAGGATGACGCTCCCTGTGAACGGTCCGAGCGAGAAACCTATGGAGGATGCGAGCCCAAAGACCCCCATGTACCTCCCCCTCTCATTCTCGGGCGACATGTTCGCCACAAGGTTCATCGAGGCAGGAGAGACGAACATCTCCCCCATCGTCACTATGGTCATGTTCAGGACCAGATAGAGGTATCTCTCGCTCATGCCAAAGGCCAGCTCCCCTGAGCTGAAGATCGGGGCCATGCCGACCATCCCATAGCCGACAGCGTACATCAGAGAGCCGGCGGCGACCATGGAAGACATCCTGAACCTGCTTATCCATCTGGCCAACGGCATCTGCAGGAATATGACCAGTATCCCGTTCCATGTCCAGAGCAGAGCGACCTGTGATTCCGTCACGGACAATCTGTCTGTGGAGTAAACGGCATAGGAGGAGGACATCTGTCCGAACATCATGAACAAAGAGATGGACACCAGACAGAAGGCCATGAACATGGAATCGCGGGTGACCCCCCCGATGTCGGTGAGCCGGAACCGTCCGCCGACCTTGCCCCGGTCCAGTGACTCGGTTATGTTCAGATAGATGAAAACAGCCACGCCCATCGTAGCGGCCGAGGAGAGAATGAACAGGGTGGAAAATGGAAGCCAGATGCTCAAGATCCCTCCGACCATGGGACCGGCCGCCCAACCGATGTTCTGACCTATCCGGAGCAGCCCGTATGCCTCCAGCCTCTTCGCCGGTGCCACAACGTCCGCTATCATCGCGTTCGACGCGGGGTCGAACAAAGACCCTCCAAAACTGCTCAATGTGACCAGGCCAGCAATGACCAGGTAGCTCTGCTCGGTACCGATGGCGATGGCGATCAGCACGAACGCCGCTGCCCTCCATAGGAGCGCGGCCGTCATTATGTTCTTTCGTCCCAACCTGTCAGCTATCTCACCGCCGATGATGTTGCCCATCGAGCCTACCAAAGAGGTGACAAGGAGAAGGAGCCCCACCAATGACATCCTGATCCCCAGGTCGTTATGGAGGTACATCGACAGGAACGGGATGACCATGGCGAACCCCGTCGCCGTCATTATCCTGCCATAGAACAGCGTCCAGACCCTTCGGTCATACCCTTGGAATGACCTCCTGAAGCTTGGAACGTGCACGGCCGGCCCTCTCCTTGGAGAATGCCCGAGCCCGTATTATACTAATAACTGTTTCCAGAATCGTGCTAGCAGATAGCATCCGATGTTTTAGACCTTGAACTTGCCGAAGATGCCTTTGCGCGGGTTCTCCTCCAGCTCTGCGAACCTCCTGAGGAGCTCCCTCTGCTCGTTGCTCAGCTTCTTAGGGACCTTTACCTTGACCTGGACATACTGGTCTCCCTTCCCTCTGCCGCCGATGATGTCCAATCCTTGTCCTTTGAGCTTGAAGACGGTGTCCGTCTGGGTCCCAGGGGGGATATTGAGCGATGCCTTTCCAGATATGGTAGGGACCTCCAGGTCCGTACCTAGGGCGGCATCGACGAACGAGATGGGGACCTCTATGTAGAGGTTAGGCCCATCGCGCTTGAACACCTCGTGCTCCTTCACGCGGACGAACACGAGAAGGTCCCCAGGGGGCCCTCCGTTCGGGCTTGGCTCGCCTGCCCCTGGTACCCTGAAGGTCATTCCCGAGTCCACACCTTTCGGTATCGTTATCTTGATCGTCCTGGGCCTTCGGACCTGGCCTCTCCCATCGCATTCAGGGCATGGGTCCGAGATGTCCATACCTGATCCATGGCACTTGGGACAGGTCACTATTGTCACTGACTGGACCATGCCCCTGCGCTCGACGCGTTGGACCTGTCCCCTTCCCCCGCACTGTGCGCACTGGGACCGCTTCTTGCTCTTCGAACCGGTGCCGTCGCACCTCTCGCAGCTGGTCGTCATCGGCACCTTGATCTCCTTCTCCAGGCCCTTTGCGGCCTCTTCGAGGGAGATCTCGACATCGTACCTCAGATGCGAACCTTGCCTAGGCCCGCGCCGATGGCCACCTCCAAAGAACATATCGAACAGGTCCCCGCCGAAGCTGAAGCCGCTGCTTCCGAATATGTCCCTCAGGTCGTCCGCGTGCGAGAAATCGGCCCAGTTGAAGTTGCCATCGTGGAACTGCTGCGAGACACCAGCATGGCCGTACCTGTCGTAGAGCTTCCTTTTTTCAGGGTCTATGAGCACTTCATAGGCCTCGGAGATCTCCTTGAACTTCTCTTCGGCGACCTTTGGGTCGTCCTTTGTGACATCAGGGTGATATTGGCGTGCCAGCTGCCTGTACGCCTTTTTGATGTCGTCCTCTGACGCTGTCCTCTGGACTCCGAGGACCTCGTAATAATCTCGCTTGTCGGCCATGTGGTCCAGATCCCTTTACTTCTTCTCATCGTCATCGATGATCTTGTACTCGGCGTCGACGGTGCCGTCCGGACCCGGCTGCTTCGGTTGCTGGGCCTGGTCAGCCTGTTGTTTCTGGACGTTCTGATATATCCGGGCCGAGATCGAATAGAACTCCTTCGACAGTGCGTCCATCTTTGACCTGATCATCTGGGTGGTGGAGTCCTTGTTCTTCAGTACGTCCTTCAGGTCCGCTATGGCCTGCTCGATCTTGACCCTCTCCTCATTGGTCGCCTGTCCTCCGAGCTCTTGGAGCGCCTTCTCTGTGGTGTAGATCAGCTGGTCCGCCTGGTTGACGGTCTCCACGCGCTCTTTTTGTTTCCTGTCGGCGTCGGCGAACATCTCCGCGTTCTTGATCATCTGCTCGATCTGCTCCTTGGTGAGCTTGTTGCTCGACGTGATCGTGATCGATGCCTGTTTGTTGGTCCCCAGGTCCTTCGCGGAAACATTGATTATGCCATTGGCGTCGATGTCGAAGGTCACTTCTATCTGGGGCACTCCCCTCGGCGCTGGCGGGATCCCGCTCAGCGTGAACTTTCCTAATGATGTGTTGTCGGCGGCCATCGGTCTCTCTCCCTGCACCACATGGATCTCGACGCTTGTCTGGCCATCAGCGGCGGTCGAGAATATCTGCGACTTTCTGGTCGGTATGGTGGTGTTCCTCTCGATCAGCTTCGTAGCAACACCGCCAAGGGTCTCGATGCTCAGAGAAAGGGGCGTGACGTCCAGCAGCAGGACGTCCTTGACCTCCCCTGACAGAACAGCTGCCTGAATCGCGGCGCCCATCGCGACGCACTCCATCGGGTCCACTCCGCGCTGGATCTTGTTGCCGACGACCTTCTCGACGAACTTCTGCACGATGGGCATGCGGGTCGGCCCGCCCACCAGGATGACCGCGTCGATCTTGTCTGGCTCTAGTTTTGCGTCCCTGAGCGCGTTCATCATAGGTCCACGGCAGCGCTCGACGATCGGTCCTACCAGCTCTTCCAGTGTGGCCCGGTTGATGTTCATCGACAGGTGCTTCGGACCTGTCGCATCGGCCGAGATGAATGGGAGGTTGATCTCCGTCTGCATCGTGCTGGAAAGCTCGATCTTCGCCTTCTCGCACGCCTCACGGACACGCCACATCGCCATCTTGTCCTTGGTGAGGTCTATACCGCTCTCTTTCATGAACTGGTTCGTGACATATTTGATCAGGGCCTCGTCCATGTCGGTACCGCCTAGCTGGGTGTCCCCGCTCGTGGCGACGACCTCGAAGACCCCTTCACTGAAGTCCATGATGGTGACATCAAGTGTCCCTCCTCCCAGGTCGAAGACCATGATCTTCTGCGATTGCTTGGCCTTGTCCAGACCATAGGCCAATGCCGCGGCGGTGGGCTCGTTGATGATCCTCACGACCTCGAGGCCCGCTATGGCCCCCGCATCCTTGGTCGCGGTCCTCTGATTGTCATTGAAATAGGCCGGGACGGTTATGACCGCCTGCGTCACCGGCTCGCCCAGATACGCCTCGGCGTCCCTTTTTATCTTCTGAAGGATGAAGGCCGAGATCTGCTGTGGTGTGTACTCTTTCCCAAAGACCGTGACCTTGTAGTCCGTCCCCATCTTCCTCTTGATCGCCGCTATCGTCCCCTCTGGGTTGGAGACCGCCTGGCGTCTCGCTGGCTCACCGACGAGCAGTTGTCCGTCCTTGGTCATCGCGACATATGATGGGAATGCCTTCCCTCCTATGCTTGTCCCCTCTGCGCTTGGAATGATGGTGGGCCTGCCCCCCTCCATTACAGCCGCCGCCGAGTTGCTTGTGCCCAAGTCTATCCCTATGATCTTAGCCATTGTCGTCACCTCTCTCCTGATTCCTTCCTACTTTGACCTTTGAATGCCTTATCACCCTAGGGCCAAGGCAATAGCCCTTCTGATAGACCTCCAGGATCTGCCCTTCCTCTCCCTCGCCCACTCCGAACGCTTCATGATAGTTCGGGTCGAACCTGTCCACAGGGATCTCAGTAAGACCGTATCCTTTCAGCAATGATCGTAAGTTTGAATGCACCTGGGACAGCCCAAGCCTGAGCTGTTCCTCTGAGACATCGGCCGCCAATGCCCTCTCGAGGTCGTCCATGACCGTCAAGAGCTCGCAGACCAGCTTATCATTGGCACAGCGGACCGTCTCCTCTTTTTCCTTTGCGACCCTCTTCTTGTAATTGTCGAAGTCCGCCTGGATCCTTCTGGCCATGTCTAGGCACTCCTTCGACCTCTTCATCTCCGCCTCCAGAGCTGAGCGGAGCTCTTCCAGCTGTTTGCGCAACGTATCCACCTGCTCGGCCTCGTTGGCCGCCTCTGGCCGGGTCGCCGTGCCCTCAGCACCTTCTTCCATGTGCTCCCACCTTGATGACACCGCGTTCTATTTGGAAAACCCTTTTTAAATCGTTTTTGGAGGGGGACGTGCCCCCCTTATGAATGCGTTTAGTCCTCTCCCATGTCGCCCATGCCGCCTGGGGACGATTTGTCGCCGCCCAGCCCAGCTCCCGGACCGCCCTTCGAGGCGATGACGTCATCGATCCTTAGGATCATGACCGCCGCATCGGTGGCGGACTGTATGGCCTGCCTCCCGACGCAGAATGGCTCGATGACGTTCAGCTTCAGCATGTCATCGACCTTGCCGGTATAGACGTTCAGGCCCATATGGGGCTTGCCGGTCTTGTGCGCCTTGCGGAGCTCGATGAGTATATCGATGGGGTCAAGTCCCGCATTCTCGGCCAGCGCAGTAGGTATGACCTCCAGCGCAGAGGCGAAGGCATCGATGGCGATCTGCTCGCGCCCTCCCACGGAGGCAGAGAACTCGCGGAGCCTCATGGCGACCTCGACCGCGGTTGAGCCGCCGCCGGTGAGCATACGTCCCTCCTCGATGGCGACAGATACCACAGATATCGCATCGTCCAGAGAGCGCTCTATCTCGTCCACGACGTGCTTGGTGCCTGCTCGTATCAGTACGCTTACCGCCTTCGGGTTCTTGCATCCTGTGACAAAGGTCATCTCCTCGTCCTGGATCTTCTTTACCTCGATCAGGCCTGCGGAACCAAGGTCCTCTGGACCGAGCTCGTCGAGCTTGGTGACGATCTGGCCTCCTGTCGCCTTTGCGAGCTTCTCCATGTCGCTCTTCTTTACACGCCTTACGGCGTAGATCTTCTCCTTGGCGAGGAAGTGCTGGACCAGGTCGTCGATGCCCTTCTGGCAGAACACCGCGTTGGCACCGGACTTCTTGATCTTCTCGACCATTCCCTTCAGCATCCTCTCTTCCTCATCCAGGAAGGCCTGCATCTGCATCGGGTCTGAGATCTCGATCTTGGCGTCGACCTCGGTCTTCTTGATCTCAAGGGCCGCGTCGATGAGGGCCAGTTTCGCGTTCTCGATGCGGCGGGGCATGGCGCTGTGGACGGGCTCCTTGTCAATGATTATCCCCTCGATGAGGGCGGTGTCGTCCATGGAGCCGCCTTCTTTCTTGACGATCTGGATGTTGTCCATGTCAACGGTGTATTTCTTTCCCTGCTTCTCAGCGACCCTTGTGACCGCATCGACCGCGATGGAACCCATTAGGTCCTTCGAGCCGACCACCTGCTTGCTCATCATAGAGGTCTGCGCGATCTTGATCAAAGTGTCCCTGTCCTCGGGACCGACCTCCATCGCCACAGAATCAAGGACCTCCATGGCCTTGTTCGCCGCCATGCGATATCCGGAGGTGATGATGGTGGGGTGGACGTTGGCGTCGATGAGGTCGACCGCCTTTTTCAGGAGCTCTCCGGCCAATACGACGGCGGTCGTGGTGCCGTCGCCGCATTCCTCATCCTGGGTCTTGGCGACCTCCACCAGCATCTTTGCTGCTGGGTGCTCGACCTCGATCTCCTTGAGGATCGTTACCCCGTCGTTCGTGATCGTGACGTCTCCCATGGTGTCTACAAGCATCTTGTCCATCCCACGGGGACCGAGGGTGCTCCTAACTGCGTCAGCAATGGCCCTGGCGGCCATTATGTTGTTGTACTGGGCGTCCTTGCCCCTGTCGCGCTTGGTTCCCTCTTTAAGGATCAGTATCGGTGTGTTACCCATTGCCATTTCAACATACCTCCCATTCATCCAAGTTAACAAGCTCTAGCTTGGTTGCTAGCAGGCTCGGAATGTTTGAGCTTCTATATAAGCTTAATGTAACATCGACATATCAATGTAAGAGCAAAGATGGTTGCTGGCCTGACAGAGCGTCGGGCCTCTCACCGCTCCTTCTCTTTCCACTCCTTCAGAAGGCGATGGGTCTCTATCCAGCTCTTATCCAAAGAACTGAGGACCTCGTTGATACGGTCCATTTCGGCCATTGCCATCCGGGCTTTTCTCTCTTCCATCCCCTGCATCAGGCTGGAGATGACGCTGAGAGGGTTCCTGAGTCGGTCTGACAACGAACTGAACTGTCTGATGTTCTCCTCGATCTTCCCTAGCGCATATGTCATCTTCCGCTCCAGCTCCCGTTCCTCTGTAATCTCCTCCAACAGGCCATGGACAGATCCTTTTTCATCCGCTCCGACATGTGAGACCCTCATTCGGAACCAGCGCCGCGTTCCGCCCGATTCGGTCATGATCACATGGCCATTTGGGGATTGGAAGCATACCCAGTCTTTCGGGAGGGGGGCCCCGTCATCCAGCCTGAACCTTTCGAAGATGTTCACCCCGGAATTATCACCATCGCCTCCGATCATCCGATAGAACTGTTCATTGGCGGACCAGACCTTGCCATCAACGTCCGTCTTGAACACCCCGATGTTCAACGACCCCAGTATGTACTCCAAACGGGCCTCCGTCTCTATCGCACACTGCATGACCTTAGAATGCGAGATGGCTGCCTTGATCGACAATGGCAGCTTTTTGATGTGCCTTGAGTTCTTTATAATATAATCGTTCAGACCCGACTTCATCGCCTCGACGGCGATCTCCTCGCTACCGGTCCCTGTGACCATGATCACCGGTTTTTCCGGATTTTTCATCTTTATCATCCTCAGGACCTCAAGCCCGTTAGACCACATCAGCTGATAATCCGTGACAACAATGTCATAATCGACCGCATCCAGGTGTGCGTTCAGCTCTTCATGGTTCCGGACCTCGGTGATCTCTACGTTCGGCACCTCCTTTTCTATGAGCCTTCTTTCGAGCATCCGGTCTGACGGGTTGTCGTCAATGAGCAGCAGATGGATCTTATGGGCCATTTGTTCCTTCACCTATCCTGAGATAAAGTAACAATAAGAAAGGCTTTTGAATGATAAACCTTTGTTGAAATTACAAAATCACTAAAGGACCTAGGTGGTGGTCATGGCATGTTCATCGTCCTTTTGACCGCCATTGCCCAATGGGATCTCAACCCAGAACTCGCTACCGGAGACGCCGTCCGATATGACGCCGAAGGCACCTCCAGACCTTTCTATCCCTTTGGCCACGATCGCGAGCCCTATGCCTGTGCCTGGATAATCCTCTTGGCCATATCTTCTCTCGAACAGGCGGAAGATCCTCGCGCTATCTTCCTGGGGGACCCCGATGCCGTTATCGATAACGCTTATCCTCACCATCTTGCCCATGGTTTTGGATATTATCCTTACTTCGGGCCTTTGACCCTTCTTGGTGAACTTAAGGGCGTTTGAGATGAGATTGACCATTATCTGGCGAAACACCGTCCGGTTGATCATGACGACGGCATCTTGAACATCCAGCATCACCATGGCCTTGGTCGCTTCTATCTGAGGTCTTAAGAACTCTAATGCATCGTGCAGCATCGGACGAAGGTCGACGGCCATCGTGGACCTCTCCTTTTGTCCTATCCTGCTATAGACGAGCATGTCGTCGACCATCTCTTCCAGTTGCTTTGCGTCCATGATTATCCTGTCCAGATATTCCCTGCCTTTCTTGGGCAATATATCACCATAGTCCTCTATGACCGCCTCAGCGAAGCCTTTCATCCCCCTCACCGGGGCCTTAAGCTCATGCGCGACCGAATGGGCGAAGGACTCTAACTGGTCATTTGCCTCCTGAAGGTCCCGGGTCCTCTTTCTCACCTCTTCTTCCAGCCCTGCCTTCTGCGCTTTGATCTCTTCAATGAACTGGACCTTCTGAATGCCAAGGGAGATGATGTTCGCTAGATGGTGGAAGGTGTCAATGGCCTCGTTCGTGAAATGCCCAGGCTTGCTTGAATAGAGATTGAGGGACCCGATCACCATCTCATCCTGATACAGAGGAAGTGCTAGCATTGAGCGGATGCTCCTTTTCATCATCTCCAAGGTCCAGGCATCAGTTCCAGGTCTGATGTCCTCGATGCCGACATCCCTCATCTCTTTAATAGCTCTCAGCTCGGGTACGTTGGGTCCCTCACGAACGATGTCAGCCAGGCGAGCCCCGCCATCCTCGGAAAAATCTCTTCCCCACGACCCTGCGACCTCGACAAAAGACCCGCCTGCCGCAGAGGGGGTGTAGATCGATACCCCATCAAGCCCAAAGCCCTCGGCCGCGACGTGACACGCTCTCGACATCATCCTGGCCATGTCGTTCGAGGACAGTAACGATCTTGACACGGAGAGCAATATCCCAAGCTCCTCGACCTTGCTGGCAAGTCTTTCCTCAGCCCTCTTCAGCTCGGTGACATCCTCAAAAACGACCAGAACGGAGAAGACCTCTCCTTGGTCATCCTTCACTGGCAGACCGTGTATTATGAAATACGAACGCCCATCGCCGATCTCGGACCTGAAATGCTTTCCTTTGAACGCCTCCGGCAGCATCTCATCCATCATTTTTTCGACTGGAAATTTCACTGTGGGATCCTGCACGATGCTGTGTTTGGCCATCGAACGGTCCAAACAATAAGAACCCCCTACCCTGTCATATCTCAGCACAGACCCCTTGGGCAGGTTCTCCGTCAGCGCGCGTATGATCTCCTCTTTCTTTTTGACCAACGCCTCCTTTATCTCCACCTCCCTGGCCCTATTGACCTCCTTTGATACTAGATAATAAAGGAGCAGGGTCGTGAACATCACGAACACCGTCCCTTTGATAAAAGAAAGCTCCATGATGGAGCTTTTGTCCTCGACCATCATGTTCAAGATCAGGTCTGAGCCAAATATCCATATGACGGATACTACAAAATACAGGACGACCACCCGATAGATCCCTTTGTTCTTATTGGTGCGGCCTTCTTTCCCGTTCCATGGCATACTGTTCGACCTGAAGTTCATCGGAGCACGTGCATAATTAAGGACCTAGGTTCCTTTTTTATCTATCTTATTGCATCATGGCTTTTAGGAAATGCATTGGATGGAGGAAAGAGGGTGTCCCAACTAAGGAATGCGATAGCGGTTGTCTTTAAAAGGAAAGGCAAGAGCATGCTATCTGAAAAGGAGTTCATCAACACCCTCTTATTCGAAATAAGATGGTCAAACCCTGGAAGCAAATCCCCTAAGATCTCTGCCGCTGATGCCCAGAAGATCTTGGATGCGGGCCTGAAAGAGGGATTGCTCATGGTCCATGAAGGGACCATCAAGCCGGTCTTTGATTACAAGGCGATAGATATCCAGCTCAACTATCAGCCCTCACGGGAGCTCCTCGATGAGCTTGCCCGATCGGAAGACAGAGGGAGCGCATCGGTTGTTGGGACCTCAACGACGGATAATGCGACCGCCAATAAGACCGTACCGCTCCCATTGGACGTCCCCCTCTTCGCCGTGATCATCGAGGATATCGCAAAGCAGACGGGCCAGAAGAAAAAGGATATCGTGGCGAAGATCAACAGGCTGCAGGAGAGGATGAAGGTGTGGCCTGAGGTATCGGCCCTCATCATCGCAAGGGAGTATGGCATGGACATATCAAAATACATCGCGGTAACGAAGGATGAGGTCCTGAAGAAGTGATGACCGACCACGCAACCCGTAAATAATAGGGGCTTCGATTTTTACATCCATGACGAAGGTCAGATTGGCGTCGGTCAGCGAGGTGCCGCCTGGAGGAATGGTGGAGAGGACGGTCGGTGAAAAGGTCTTTTTGGTCGCCAATGTCTCAGGTTCATTCAGGGTCGTGGACGGCCTGTGCTCCCATAGGGGAGGGCGTCTTGCCAAGGGGAAGTTGAGCGGTGGGGTGATCAGATGTCCATTGCACGGGTCAGAGTTCGACCTGGCCACGGGGAAGGTCGTTCATCAGCCTAGGATACCTTTGATCGGGAAAGCTACCGATATAAGGGCTTATGTGGCTTATGTGGAGGATGGAGAGGTCTATATCGATCTATAGTCAATATAGATTGAACCTTCATGGATGATGATCTTACTTCTTGTTCGCCTTGATGAAATCCTCTAGCGTCATTCCCTTGTTCGCTACCGCCTTCTTCTCGGTCTTTATCAGGGGCACCTTCTCCATCAAGACGATGCCCAATGCCTTCTCGAGCTTCTTCACGAGGTTGTCATCCGGTTTGATGTGTCCCCTCTCGATGTTCTGGATGAGGCTGACCCTTTCGTTGATCTTAGCGGCCATCTCCTCCTGTTTCCAGCCCTTTGCCTCCCTTCCCTTGCGGATGCGCTCACCATAGTCATCAGCGAGCTCGATGATCTCCTCCTCTGACTGATAGACGTCCTTTGTCTTCATCCTCCGCTCACGGTTCTCGAGCCTGGATTGGATTATGATCTTGTTGGGGGCGTCCTTGCTCGTCCCTCGCACATTGTCCCCGAATTTGGCGCATTCATCGCAGACCCTCAGCATCGTTCCTTCGATCTGGACGGTCGTTAGCTTTCCTTTCTCATTTCCACATAGTTCGCAGGGCATCGGGGCACCTCCGCATCTAATAGACACCTCTTTCTTAATTCTTTTGTGAATATCTAGAGGCGTTTTGAAGACCTTTCCTGTCAAAGATAGTTTCCATGTAGAAAAATCCCCAGGCCATGTCGGACTGCTCTCGCTTTTCAGGGGAATGAGCTAGAAAGGATGAAATAGAGGTGGCCTTAATAGAGAGAATTCGATAAGGTGTCGTTAATGACCGAAGAGAACCTCGACGATTACCTGCAGAAAGAGATGAAGCAGAAGATCGATGTCCTTGAGCGCCAGAACGCTGAATTGTTAGAGGAGGTGCGGCGGGTCGAGGGAGAGAAGAGATACGTCGAGAGCGAGCTCTTCAGACTGCAAAAGGAGATCAAGCGGATGCGCTCGGAGATGGAGCGCCTCAAGGCACCGCCGCTGATCATCGGTTCGATCAAGGACGTGCTCGTCGACGGCCGAGTGATCGTGAAGAGCTCCACTGGCCCGGACTTCATAGTCTCGACCTCGGAATATGTCCCTGCCGAGGACATGGTCGTTGGAGCGAGGGTGGCGTTGAACAAACAGACGCTCGCGGTCATGTCGGTGCTCCCACAGTCCCTCGACCCCATCGTGATAGGGGCTGAGATCGTTGAAAAGCCTGACATCTCCTATTCGGACATAGGAGGCCTCGAAGAACAGATACGGGAGGTCCGAGAGGCCGTTGAGGACCCGTTGCTCAGGCCCGAACTATACAAGAAGGTCGGGATCGAGCCCCCGAAAGGGGTCCTTCTTGTGGGACCTCCTGGCACTGGTAAGACCCTCCTCGCCAAGGCCGTCGCACATCAGACGAACGCCACTTTCATACGCATGGTGGGGTCTGAGCTTGTCCAGAAATACATAGGTGAAGGGGCAAGGCTGGTAAGGGAGCTTTTCGAGATGGCGAAGGAGAAGGCCCCGAGCATCGTCTTCATCGACGAGCTCGACTCGATAGGGGCCAAACGCTTGGATGTCGCGACCTCGGGCGACCGTGAGGTACAGAGGACGCTCATGCAGTTGCTCGCAGAGCTCGACGGTTTCAACCCGATAGCCGATGTGAAGATCATTGGGGCGACCAACCGGCCGGACATATTGGACGAGGCGCTGCTAAGACCAGGACGGTTCGACCGTATAATAGAGATCCCATTGCCCAACTTCGAAGGAAGGCTTGAGATCTTCAAGATCCACCTGAGGAAGATGAACGTGGACGAGAGCATCAGCGTGAACGACCTGGCTGCCAAGTCAGAGTTCGCGTCGGGCGCGGACATACGTGCCATATGCACCGAGGCAGGCATGTTCGCGATCCGGGAGAACCGTGACACTGTCACCATGGCCGATTTCGAGAAAGCCCTGGTCAAGGTCCTGGACACAGAGGAGATCAAGAGCTCCGAGACAGGTGCGATGTTCGCCTGAAATCCTTTATTTAACAACCTTTTTGCTATTTTTCATCTGCTCTATATCAGCCTCGTCAAGGTCCTCTTCGATGACGACCGGGCCGATATAATCGCACTTTTTACAATGATATACAACGCCGGTAATCATCGCGTTCTCATAGTAGAGGTCGGCCGAGCCGCAGTTTGGGCAGAGAAGAACGGTCTTGATCTTCATTGAATTCACACTTCCATATTCAGGGAGAGGGTCCGCCGATCGTGATGAGATCTCCAGGCAATATCGGTATTAGGGGATTTCCCTAAGCTGGAAAGGTTCAATGCCGAGCCTCCCCCTGTGCTAAGGACCTCTCCAATTTTCCCCGATCACACCATTGACCACGATGATAGATAAATTTGTGCCTAAGGTCCGAGGGGGGATCACTTCTCTTCCTGACCAGGAGGGGGGGACCATTCGACCTTCTTGATGTCAACGTTCACTCCCTTGTACCCACAGTCAGCGCACTCGTACACGTAAAAGATCCCCATGATGACGAATGGCGTCAGCCCCATCCTGTGCCTGACCCTCCTGGAACCACACTTGGGGCAGGTCTCCACATATACCTCTTGAGGGGCGGTGTCATCCCGGCGCTTGGGCCACATCGCCTTACTCATCGCCCTTTCGATTATTAAAGGATGGGTCAATCTGACCGAAGGTCCTCTCCGCCCGCGAACGATTCCTGTATGGCGTCGTAGATGTCCTCAATGCCGAACTTCTCCTGCGATGAGACAGGCACTATCTCCCTGAACATCCCGACGCTCTCGAGGGCCTTGAAGAACTCGATGTTCAACATGGTCCTAGAATCGATCTTCTCATTTGTCAGGGCGTTGTTCAGGGCATCGGGGTCCTGGGACCACTGAACGATCTGGTCGAACTCCTCCTCTTTCAGCATGTCCGCCTTTGACAGGACGTTCAGGAAAGGGATGTCGAACCTGAAATGTACTGTCGCGCACAACATAAGGGAGGATACAAAACCTGAGGGGCTCTTGGAAAGATGCGGGTCCGAGAGGAACACTATGAACGAATCGTCCTTTCCCAGCGCATCGATGATCGCCTCGCTCGACCTCCTGAAGGCGAAAAGCTCGATCTGCCCAGGCGTGTCTATCAGCACATAGTTAGTCTTAAAACCGTCGATGGCCTCCACGAGCTCCTTCGCGTTCATCGCCATAAGGTCGGCACAGACTATCTGAGCGCCGTTCGGGCCGAGCTGATACTCCTCCATGACCTCGTCGACACGGACCCAGTCCCTTATGTCAACGTCGATGTCATAAGGGATGTCCTCCGCTCCCGGATCAAGGTTCACCGTGATGCAGTCCAGGCCCTGCAAGGTCATCCATTCCTTGAACGCATACACAAGTGAGCTCTTGCCGCTGCCCGCCGTCCCAACGAAGTATATGAACTGCATGAACGGTGTTATAGGCAAGGGATAAATAAGTAATACTGTGAGGCGCTCAGACCTCGCGCCGATCACTCGTCCATCTGGCAGATTATCTGTGCAAGTATGCTCGCGTTCTTCCGCCAGCGCTTCAGCTTGTCAAGGATCTCGACATCCTTCTTATAATGCTCTCCCCTGGCCATGATCCTGTCATAGAGCTCGTCATAATGGTTGATCAGGCCACATGATGACCAGTCCATGCTCTCGATGGACTGCAGGTCCTTTGCCTTAAGATGTTTCTCCAGCTCATCGAACTCGGAGAACATCGATCTGAAGGCCTCGCCGGCCGAGGCCAGCTGGCCGATCTCGTATCCGATATCATAGAATGACCGGTCCTTGACCGCATCGAGCATCTCCTGCAGGTCTTTTCTCACCAGCCTGCAGAACATCAGCGCTTCATCGAAGTCGAACTCGGCCGTGCCCTTCACCCCGTTTAGATTATTGATGGATGTATGATTTTTACCTTTCCGAAAGGTAGGGGTTTGATTTTCACCTGACCCTGAGAGGTAAGATGAACGGTGCTTTTATGGTCGTAGGAACATATGGCCAGGCGGTCTTCTTATGGTCTTCCAACCGGCCATTATGACCTCTCAGTAGAGCTGTTTTTCAATTTGATGCGCTCTCTTCATATCTTCGACTAACCGGCCTGCTGACGCATCGCCAGGTTCGAACTGGGCGTGGTCACTACCTTAGGATATGTCCGTCATCGGACGCCAGATGTATCATCTACGCACATTATGGACGGCGCATCCATTATCAGATCATCGCCATAGGGCCCTTCCCACCAGCGCTCCCAGTAGGGCGCCGCCCGCTCCGGCCAGACCCGCGACGGCAGCCAACGTCAGGTCCGTGTCTCCAGATGGCTTGGCCTTCAGCTGATCGCTCCATTCCCCTTCTCCGTTCGAATTGACGGCCACGACCACGTATGAATACTCGACGCCGTTGGTCAGGCCCGAGTCGGTGAGCGAGCGGACGCCTGGCCTTACAGACACGTAGAGGTTCAGATTGCTCCCATCAACGCCGCGATAGATGCGGTATCCGCTGATGGCCGAACCACCATCGTCTGCAGGGGCAGCCCATCTTAATCTCACATATCCGTCTCCGGATTCTAATCTGAAGTCCTCTACCTGAGATGGAGCGTAAGTGCTTGGGGTGGCTATGTTGATCTTGTTGTTCTTGATGAAACCGACGATGGGGCGGTCCTGTGAATCGATCACCATCCTGACGCACTCAGAATGATGTATCCATTTTGATATAACGGTCTTGGTCCATCCTTGATCATCTCTTAAGGCATGCATCAGGGTACCATCCGTGTCGTTCACGTAGGCGAGGTGTATCCTGCCTCTCGAATCTATCGCCATTGCAGGGCGGTCGTCGATGTAATGGATCTCATCGATCACCTCGGTCTTCCAGGAATCGTCCTCATTCGTGGCGTATCTGAGCTCTGGAATGAAATCGCCCCAGGCGATATACGCAACATGGGCGGTGCCTTGACCATCAAACAATATCGCCCCCTCTTTAATAAATGAAGAGGGGTTCCTATTGAACAGGTCTATCACAGAGAGGCCAAAGTACTCTCCTTCCCCTATCCACATTGCCTTGACCGCCTTTTCATAAATATCGGGATAACTGGTCTCTTGGCAAGGACGGTCCACATATACGATGAGCATCCGTCCATCGCCGTCAATGGCAAAGACCAGTGGGGATGAGACGCCATACTGTGCTACTCTTGTCGAGAGGTCCCATGTCCCATCTGCCACGCGGACAGCCACTCCTATTTCGGACCAGGGATCAAGATCGTAATGGTGTTTATGATATGCTATGACCGGACGGCCCATTTGATCGAAGGCGATAGGACATATGTTAAAATCCGATGGGAATCCCTCTGTAAAAGAGGATCCCCCGACGCGCTCATCCTTCCAGGTTGAGCCTTCTTTATAGAAATAATACATATCATAATCGTTCACGATGGAGGCTATTTGGACGCCGTCACTTTGGTCCAGCACCAAGCTCGGATGGTCTATCTCCGGTGCTCTGTATACCTCTTCGATGTCCCATATGTTGCCATAATTGTTCGCATGCATCAGAGCCTTGGTCGGGTTGATAAGATTTATTGAGGCTACGTATCCCAAGTGAAGCGTGTCCGTCGAACTGATCGCCATGGTGAAGTAATATGACGTTGGTGACATGGCGGGCAATTCCTGGACGTTCCATCCTGTGGATGTGGGTTCGGTTGCACTTGACCCCCCGGTCAACACCAGGGCCGAGAAGGGCAACATAAGGCAGATGGCTATCAGGACAAGCAATAGGTCGATGATAATCTTCCCATTTCGACCTGGAATGTTATTGATCATATCTGTGGATCTGGACATGAACGGCACCTCGGTATCGATGGCCTGAGACAATCACGGATGTCAGGCTTTCATCCCATCTGTTCGACGTGCCATATTCTTAGAGCATGTCCCAGGCGTGTTTATTAAAAAAAATAATTTTTCATGAAAAATAGACGCGGGGGACGATTTATTCTTTTCTGCATTATGTTGCTCCTTTCAGGAGACGATTAAAATGATGATCTTATTAACAAATGTAACGAGCTCTCATTTATGGAATTATGACTTGTAACAATTTGGAAATATACGGGGTGATAATGGAAAACTGCACGGGCCTGGAGCTGAGGAAGAATGGAAGATGCATAATCAAAAACGCTCAAACCCGTTATCAGTCCATAATCCTTCCAAAAATGGTTATGCATAATGGCGGGCCCGATGGGATTCGAACCCATGGCCTATCGGTTAAGAGCCGATCGCTCAACCTAGCTGAGCTACGGGCCCCGCGAACTCCCCTTATAAAATCTTCATAGTTAAAGGTTACGGACTTATGCCGTTCCATCAAGGGGATCATATCTTGCTCTGGCCTATCTCTATCGCCTTGCCCGAGCGCACCAAGGCGCAACCGAACACCGCGGGAAGATGGACGACGTCCTCCTTTGAGAGCCTGTAGGTCCTGTCATTTCCCTTGAAGGGGGGGATGTCCTCCAACATTCTGATGAGCACCATCTGGACCTTTTCATCGGCATCTCTATCGATAGATGCGGGGCAGCTCGATGCCACCTCCTCCTTCAACGGGACCGCGCACGGAGATACTGGAACTGTACGCCTGGTAGCGATGACCTGGCCTTCAATAGCTAAAGCCTTGGTCGCCTTGACCTCTTCAAGGACCGATTCAAAGAACTCCTTCTCCTCTTCGGTCATCCTTTGAACGTCGACCCGTGCTCCAAAGCCAGCCCTCACCGCCATCAACATTATCTTCCTGAGCCTGGTCTGACATATGATGACCGCCTTCTGGGACGCCTTCTTGTACTCGTTCGTCAGACCAGTGGCCTTGATGGACAGGGGATCGACCTTGATCTCCTCATCGCAATCCTCCTTCAATTTCCTGATATATTCCCTCATGGCAGGATAGAGGTCCCTGCGCACTTCCTGAAGGTCTGAGGAGTTCTCCTCCTTCTTCGATATCTGGGAAACCTCTCTGAAGGTGAGGCGTTCGGTGGACGGTGCCATCATCGGACAGATTCGTTCGAGCGTATATGACATTTGTGAGATGTCTAGATGCGAAGGATTATCGAGGGGGTATGCGCTCACAGATGGTGTGGGCATTTCAGACGCTGTCAGGACGGTGGCGCAAGGGTCTGAGGTCGATGTCGTGGTGTCCCCGAACGCCAAAAAGTGCTCGATCGGAGAGGTCGACCCTTGGAGGAAACGGTTGGTCATAAAGGTAACTGCGCCGCCAGAAGGCGGAAGGGCCAACCGGGAGGTCGAGGGACTTCTGAGCGAGATGCTGAAAACCAAGGCCACCATCGTCTCCGGCCACACTGCCAGGTCCAAGACGGTCTTTGTGCCCCTTCCTCCCTCGGAAGTGATGGCCAAGCTAGGTGATAGATAATGACGACCTGGGACGTGGAGGACAGGCTCAAGGCCCTTTCTGAAATCCTCGAGGAGCTTGCCTCCCGTGACGAGGACCAGGTCATATTGGTCGAGGGTGCGAAGGACAAGGGCGGCTTAAAGCTGCTGGGAGTGGAGGGGGAGGTGGTCATGGTACAGACCCGGGATGGCATATTCGGGGTCGCTGAGCAATTGGCGAAGGAACGGAAAAGGGCCATAATCCTGACCGATTGGGACAGGAAGGGCGGTCAGCTGTGTCGTCTTCTCAAAAACGCGCTGTCGGCGAACTCGGTACCGTATGATGACCAGACAAGGACCCGGCTTGCAAAGGTCTCCAAAGGTGAAATTAAGGATGTAGAGTCGTTGCCATCCTATTTCTCCAGGCTCGTTTCCCAGGCGCGCATAGCCGATGGTTCCGGATTTCTTCCCAGATAGGTAAACTATTAATCGGGATGCGTCCAATCCCATTCGATCTAGATGGCTGTGGACGAGAGAATGCTCAAGGCCCTGGGGATCAAGGACGTCGAGGATCTTTTCAGGGACATACCGGTCAGCGTAAGGACCGATGGTATCCATATTCCAAAAGGGATGAGCGAACCAGAGGTGATAAGGTACGTCCGTGACATGCTTTCCAAGAACAGGACCTCCGAGGACCATCCATGTTTCCTTGGCGGGGGCGTCCGGGACCACTTCATTCCGTCCGCCGTCCGCTCAATTATTTCTCGCTCGGAGTTCGTGACGTCCTACACCCCTTATCAGGCGGAGATAAGCCAAGGGATGCTCCAGGCCATATTCGAATATCAGAGCCTTATCGCTGAGCTCACCGACATGGACGTCGTCAACTCGTCCATGTATGATGCGCCTACGGCATTGGGCGAGGCGGCGACCATGTCGTTCAGGATCCGCTCGAAAAAGAAGTTCCTGGTGCCCGAGGCGATGAGCTTTGAAAAGAAGCTTGTCCTGAGGAACTATGTCCTAGGCCTTGGCATGGAGGTGGTGGAGTACGCCTACGACCCCTATACAGGGGGTATCGACATGGCGGACCTGGCCTCTAAGCTTGACGATGATGTCAGCGGCGTCTACGCCGAGGTCCCGAATCTTTTCGGCGTCATCGACCCCTTGGTGATGAGATTGAAGGAGGAGGTCAAGGACCGTGTGCTGGTGATAGGGGTCGACCCGATATCGCTCGGAGCGCTGGTCCCTCCTGGCCAATATGGGGCTGACATTGTCGTAGGGGAGGGGCAGCCATTGGGGGTGCCGATGAACTTTGGGGGACCGCTCCTTGGAATCTTCGCATGCAGGCAGGAGCATGTCCGTAAAATGCCAGGACGGCTCATCGGTATGACAAAGGACAAGCAGGGGAGAAGGGCATACTGCATGACGCTGCAGACAAGGGAACAGCACATCAAAAGGTCCAAGGCAACCTCGAACATATGCTCGAACGAGGCATTGCTGGCGGTCGCAGCCGCGGCATATCTCTCGATCGTTGGACCTAAAGGTCTCAGGGGGATCGCCAAGACCAACATCTTGAGGGCGAGGTCGCTGGCGGAACGCATCGATGAGCTGGATGGTTTCACCGCTCCTGTCTTTCATGCCTACCATTTCAATGAGTTCGTCATGACCACGCCTGTTCGCCCCGAGAAGCTGAGCAAGATACTTCTGAAGCACGGGATCATAGGCGGCATGCCCATGTCGAGGCACGTGCCCCGCATGGCGGACGAAATGCTCATCGCCACGACGGAGATGCACTCAGAGGATGACCATGAGCGCCTAATCAAGGTCTTAAAGGAGGTCGCTTGATGTACCGCCAGGCGCGCCATGATGATCGGCTCATATTCGAAAGGACAGGGCAGAGCGACTTCTGCTTCATCTCTGAAGATGATGTGGGAGGTCTGGTGCCGGAGGGCATGGAGAGGAGGGGGCTATGTCTTCCTGAGATTCCGGAAAGAGATGTCGTCAGACATTTCATAAACCTGTCCCAGATGAACTTTGGTGTCGATAATGGCATCTATCCTCTTGGTTCGTGTACGATGAAGTACAACCCAAAGTACGCAGATGTCCTGAGCTCCCTTCCGACCGTCGCCTCGGTCCATCCTTGCCAGGAGGTCGAATCGGTCCAAGGGTCGTTGAGGCTCCTTTACGAGCTGGAGCGAGCGCTCTGTGCCATCTCTGACATGGACGCGGTGACGCTGCAGCCGGCAGCTGGTGCCCAGGGTGAGTTCACAGGGATGCTGATAACAAGGGCCTATCACTCGGCCAATGGGGAACAAAGGACCGAGGTCATCGTCCCGGACTCGGCCCATGGGACCAACCCTGCGAGCGCGGCCATGGCGGGCTTCAACGTCATCGAGATACCTTCAGGGGCAGATGGGTGCGTCGACCTCGATGCCTTGAAAGCCACATTGTCTTCAAAGACCGCCGCCTTCATGATCACAAACCCCAACACCCTGGGCCTCTTTGAGCCAAGGATCGAGGAGATCGCCAAGGCGGTGCATGACGTCGGTTCCCTGCTCTATTACGATGGGGCGAACCTCAACGCCGTGCTCGGCCACACCTCACCTGGAAAGATGGACTTCGATATCGTCCATTTCAACCTCCACAAGACGTTCGCAACCCCACATGGAGGCGGGGGGCCCGGGGCAGGCCCGGTCGGCGTCAAAAAGTTCCTGGAGCCGTTCCTTCCGGTCCCACGCATAATCAAAAAGGGTGACATGTACGAGCTGGACTATGAAAGACCCCAGAGCATAGGCAAGGTGCGCTCATATCATGGAAATTTCGCCGTCCTGGTGAGGGCCTACGCCTACATCCTCCGTAACGGTTCGGACGGGCTGAAGGAGGTATCGCAGAGAGCGGTCCTTAACTCCAATTTTCTCAGGATGAGGCTCCATGGCCATTACGACATCCCGTTCGGCGAGCTGAGGAAGCACGAGTTCGTGGCTAGCGCCAAGCAGCTTGCCAAGGAGAAAGGCGTGCGGGCCCTCGATGTCGCGAAGCGGCTTCTCGACGAAGGCTTCATGGCCCCGACCATCTACTTCCCTTCGTTGGTCGAGGAGGCCCTGATGGTCGAGCCTACGGAGACAGAGACCAAGGAATCCCTTGACGCCTTCGCCGACGCGATGGTCCGTATAGCCACGGTCGACGACCCTGCCGAGATAAGGGCCGCGCCGCATAACACCTCGGTGGGCAGGGTCGATGAGCTTTTCGCGGCCAAGGAGCTCGTCCTGACCTGGAGGGCATATCAGAGGAAGAGGGACAAGTTCTAGCTCACGGCAGGATCTGTATGCTTGTGCCTATGCCCCTCTCGACCGCCTTCTCGTAGATGAGCTTCGCCGTGACCGCGTCCTGCACCGCCAGGCCAGTCGAGCAGAAGACCGTCACCTGTCGTCTGTTCTCCCGACCTGGACTGAGGCCCGCCACTATCTGGCCTATCTCCGCATGGATGTGGTCCTTGGATATCTGACCGTTCGCTAGGGGGATGTTGATCTCTCCAGAATGAGATGCCTGCTCCCAATCATCGACGACCACCATCGCCCTTCGCAATATCGCTGGGTCCATCTCCTGCTTGCCTGGAGCGTCAGCCCCGATGCAATTGAAATGGACGCCCTCGGAGACCCACTCGTCCTTTACGATCGGCCTCCTCGATGGTGTGGCCGTCACCACTATGTCCGCCCCCCTCACGCAATCCTCGGGGCTGGGCACCGCCCTGATGTCCCCGAGGTCCTCGTCCCCATAGACCCTGCGGAAATGTGACGCGAGCTCCCTGGCCTTCTCAGAGAAATGGTCATTGACCCTGATCTCCTCGAAGCCACCGTAGTACGTCATCAGGGCCTCGATCTGGGTCTTGGCCTGGTTCCCTGCCCCGATGACGCCCAGCACCTTCGGGTCCCTTATCGCCAGATACTTTGATGCGACGGCGCTCGCCGCTCCCGTCCTCATCCCCGTCAGCAATGTGGCGTCCATGTATGAGATCGGAGCGCCTGTCTCCGGGTCCACAAGGATCAGCGTTGCCATGACCGTCCTCATGTTGTGCCTCTTGAAATTGTCCGGATGGGAGTTGACGACCTTTACGGCCGCCACTCCAAGGTCAGGTATGTACGACGGCATGGTCCTGAGATCGCCATTGTGCTCTGTGAACGTAAGGTAGGACTTGGGCGGCATGTCGACCTTGCCGAGGCCCTTATATCTGAAGGCGCTCTCCACGGCGGATATGACCTCTTTCATCTGCAAGAGACCTTCTATCTGCCTTGCCGTGAGGAGCAGCGTGCTCGTCCTTTTTTCCCTGTTCAACATCAGCTCGCCCTCTTTTTCAATGGTTTTTCATCAATATTCGAACACTATCACCGACGCTCTGAGCACATAAAACCACCGTGACCAATGCCATCACTTCGCTAGGCGGTTGGGGCCTGTCGATGGATATTTGACCGGATATCGCATTAACACCGGCGATGAGCATAAAGGCCCAGAACGTTGCCCTACCGAGATCAAGTACCCTGACCTCTGACCGAAAAAATGGGAGGTTCTTCGTTTTCGAGGGCATCGATGGCTCCGGCAAGAGCACCGTGGCAGGGATGCTGCGAGACGCCCTCGTCGCCGATGGCATCGAATGTGAGCTGACCGCCGAGCCCACAAGATCTTGGCTTGGGGATGCTGTGAGGAAGGCCAACGAATGCGGCATCGATGACCTTGCCGAGGCCCTTTTGTTCATGGCCGACCGTGCCGAGCATACGAGGCAGATCTCAAGCTGGCTAGAGATGGGCAAGGTCGTCCTTTGCGATAGATACTACGCCTCCACGCTTGCATATCAGACGGCTCTGCTCAAGGACCGGATCAGCGACCCCATGGCATGGTTGCGGGCGATCAACGAGAAGATCATCGTTGTCCCGGACCTGACGTTCTTTTTCCAGATAGATGCCGAGGTCTCTTTGGACAGGCTTTCCTTCCGGGCCGGTAGGTCAAAGTTCGAAAAGCTCGAGTTCCTAAGGAAGGTTGACCGCAATTATCGCCTGGTCGGTTCGTTTGACCGTTCGTTCGTGAGCATAGACGCTTCAAGGCCTGTCGATCAGGTCTTCAAAGATGTTCTGCACCTCGCGAGGCAGAATCTTTAAGTCAAGGGGCAAGGATTGAGAGACATGCACCCTTCCCAGGCGATCTATGGGGCAAAGGACCTGAAGCTAAAGGGAAAAAAGATCGTACTTGGTATTACCGGTTCCATAGCTGCCATCGAATGCGTCGAGCTGGCGAGGGAGCTCATACGTCATGGTGCCGAGGTCCAGGCGGTGATGACGTCCGAGGCCTTGAAGATCCTCACCCCCTGGTCCATGGAGTTCGCCACGGGACGGCCGGTGGTCACTGAGATCGATGGAAGGGTTCAGCATGTCGACCTGTTCGGCGATTCGCCCGACAGGGCGGACCTATTGCTCATAGCACCGTGCACTGCGAACACCATATCAAAGATCGCTTGCGGCATCGATGACACTACGGTCACAACGATGGCGACCGTAGCGATAGGCTCCAAGGTCCCGGTCCTTATCGCGCCAGCAATGCACGCCTCGATGTACGACAACCCGTTCGTGAAGAAGAACATCGGCATCCTGAGGGACGCTGGCATCAGGTTCGTAGGGCCAAGGTTCGAGGGCGGAAAGGCCAAGATCGCCGACAAAGAGCACATCGTTGAGGCGGTGATCAGGGTCCTTGGCGACCATACATACAAGGGCAAGAGGGTGCTGGTAATCGGAGGCTCGTCGGAAGAGATGATAGACGACATGAGGCTCATCTCCAACAGAGGGACCGGCGAGACGGCGGTAGAGCTCGCCAAGGCCGCTTATGAAAAGGGTGCCACCGTGGAGCTTTGGATGGGGAGGTGTTCGGTGCCGCTCCCCAGCTTCCTGAACGTCAAGAGGTTCAGGACCGTCGAGGACCTGGTGAAGATGGTCGACCAGGTGGACCATGACCTGGTCATTGTCCCCGCGGCCCTTTCGGACTACGGTCCAGTGAAGAAGAAGGGGAAAGTCCCTTCCGATAAAGGGGCGATGAGACTTGAGCTGAGGCCCCTTCCCAAGGTCCTGCCACTTCTGTGTGCAAGTGGCACCAAGGTCATCGGCTTCAAGGCCGAGTCCGGAGCAGGAGAGGCGGATCTGGCAAAAATAGCCACGGACCGTTGCTTGAGGAGCGGCGCCGATGCCATGGTCGCGAACGACCTTTCGGACGTCGGTCCAGGGTTTACGAAGGTCATGTACGTCGAGAAGGATGGGGCCGTGACACCGATCGAGGGCACCAAATCTTCGGTCGCAAGACAGATCTTGGACCTGGCCAGGCGTTTGCTATGAGGGTTGCGAGGGCCTTCTGCCCCGGCCATATCACAGGGTTCTTTCAGATATTCAGGCATGAGGACCCTCTGTCGACTGGGTCGAGGGGGGCCGGCCTCTCTATCGCGCTCGGGGCGGAGAGCAGGGTCTTGATCGAGAAGGGCAGGGAGGGGGCGGAGGTCATCATCAATGGGGAAAGGGTCAGGGCGAGGGTCACGGAACAGGCGGTCGGTTCGCTCCTGGCGGGAGAGGGCATGACGGCAAAGGTCTGGACGAACCTTGCTCTTCCGATCTCGCAGGGGTTCGGCATGAGCGCCGCCGGCGCGCTATCAGCGGCATTGGCCGTTTCAGAGCTGTTGGGGAAGGATGAGGATGCCGCCTACAGGGCCGTTCATGAGGCCGAGATCGCCAACGGCACAGGGCTTGGCGACATCGCTGCCATAAGATGTGGTGGGGTGGAGTTCAGGAGGAAGGAGGGGCTCCAACCATATGGGGAGGTCCTACGTCTCGACGGTCATTTCGACCTGTTGCTCTGCGTGGTCGGACCGAGGATCGAAACGGCGGACGTCATCTTGGACGATCAGAAGGCAAGGATGATCAACATCGCCGGGGCGGACTGCATCGAACGTTTCGGAAAGGGTCCTGGGATAGAGGAGCTCTTCGAGCTCTCCCGTGAATTCTCTGAGAGGTCTGGGCTCATCACAGGGAATGTCAGGAGGGCGTTCAGCTCGGTGAAGGACGACGAGCGGGTCGCGATGTGCATGGTAGGGAACTCGGTCTTCGCAACAGGGCCTGACCTCATCGGCCTGTACGAAAGGCTGGCAAAGCTTGGCCCGGTCTTCAGGACGAGCGTTGACGAAAAGGGCCCCCGTCTTCTTTGATCATTCATATAGTGTGAACAGCTGGTCGTCCTGCCCGACATCGAATATCCCGATCCGTGCGCCGCAGTCGAGCCATCCGTGGGCATAATTGACGCAGGCGAAGGCATTGACCAGGTCCCCTTCTTCCTTGAAGTGCAATGCGTCTTTGTAGTATGTTTGGGCCATCTGTAGAAAGCTCTCTGCCAGGCGGCGGTTGAAGGAGCGCGGGGGGGCGGCGATGACTACTTTATCCAATGCCCTTTGCGTTATCTCAAGGTACCTCGCAAGATGCTCCTCAGTGATCTGGTCACGCTTCATGCTACCTCTTGGTGGGGATTATCTCCACGCTCTCTCCGCCATGTCTTGACTCCCTCGGACGGACCTCTATGAACAGAGGGTTCTGGATATTCCCCCCTACGATCAATGCGACCCCGATCGGAAGACGTTGGATCTCCTCGTCCATGCCCTCGGCTATCCCCTCGAGCGAGTTCGTTATCGCCTTCAGGTCGTTAGGGTTCGTGACCTTCAATATCATCTGCGTATTGCACTGGCTTAAAACGTTCTTATCGATCTTGGCCGCCCTTTGGCTGATGATGGTGAGGCCAAGCCCGAACTTGCGGCCCTCCGCGGCTATCGTCCTGAGGATCTTGCTGGAGGCCGACAGCCCCTGTTGAGGGCACCAATTGTGGGCCTCCTCGCACACGAGCATCATCGGAGGCACCTTCCCGAGCTTTCGGAGCTCGAACAGAGCGGTGGCGAGGCGGTTCACTATGAGCTCAGCTATGTCTGGCGGGGTGCCCCTCAGATTGATGATGGTCATCTTCCCCTTCTGTACCAGCTCGTCTATCCTGGTTCCCTGAGGTGCGAAGATGTTGACCTCATTGAGATATTCCAGCTCCGCTATGAGCGAATTGTTGTTGGCGTCCTCGTCCGCCTCCAGCATTGCTATTATGTCCTTCAGGCCATAGTCCTTTTTTACTGATTTGACCGAGTCTATGGCCTTCCTGAGAGCGGTAAGGAAGGTCTTGCCGTTCTTGATCTGGGTCAGGGCGAGCAGGTCCCTGGCCTCGATATTGGCAAGTGTGAACTTCAGAGGCTTTGCCTTAGGGTTCGCCGTGATGTCCGTTGCGAACTCTATTATCTTATCATCGAAACCGCGCGGCTCTATTTTGAAGTCCCTTGCCCCTTTAGGCCTTGTCCCAGGCTCCCTCATGGACCCGTATTCACCATGGGGGTCGATGACCAGCACTGTGACGTCATGCTTCATCAGCTCCTCGATGAGGTCCCCGCAGAGGAAGCTCTTGCCTCCCCCCGTCTTAGCAAGGATGCAGACGTGCTTCTGTACCATCGAATTGATGTCGACCTCCACACGGATATCATGGCCGAACAGAAGGCCGAGATAGGCGCCGGTCTCCGTGTGCTCCTTGAGCCCTATGACCTCTTTGATGAGCTGGTCCTTTGCACGGAACACCATGTCCCCTGCCTTGAAAGGTGTCCTAGGGACCTGGAGGATGTTCCTGTCGTCCCTGAACCCGACGACATCCACCTTTGCGATCACGATCTCATCGATATCGACTGCACACCCATCGGACAGTTTCTTGGCCTTCTCCACCGTGAGGTCTGTCTTTCTCTCTATGTCGACTATCTGGCCTAACGTCCATCCATCATGTTGATGCTTCACCATCACATATTCCATCTTCTCGATGTCACCGATGAGGCGGCAATGGAAATCCGCGGTTCCGACAGTGCCATATATGATGCCGACGCCTTCCAGGTCCCCATATTTCTCGTCATGAATGACATGGTCGGACCTGGCCTTGGGCTTGGGCATCGCGAGCTCAGAGGGGTGGACCGTTGGCTCGGCCTCGACGGGGTCATCATCCCCTGCATCATCCATCTCCGGCTCGTTCACGAGCGCGTCCTCCTCCAGTTCCTTGTCCTCGCTCCGACTGCCCGAACCGATGAAATCCGAATTGGTTTGCATCCCGATCCCGGCCCTATATAAATGGGGGACAATAAAATAGTTTCCTGGTCAGGACGTCGGGCACGGCTTGAATATCCGTGCTCGCTCGATGGGGTGCATCGAGAACGAATCCATTAAAAGTATTAATCGTCATCTGGAATGACATGTTGGTCATCGGTGGCTCTGCATCTAGCAGGCTCGCTCAGGATCTGGCACAGGTTTTGAACGCTGAGTATGTCCCGGCCGGGGTCAAGCGCTTTCCAGATGGGGAATGCTATCTCCGATTGAACAAAGAGTCCATCGATGATGAGGTGGTGATCGTTCAGAACTCCTACCCCGACACGAACCTGGTGGAGCTTTTCCTCTTGCAGGACGCCGCGATATCGTTGGGGGCAAAGAAGGTCACAAACGTCATCCCATACTTCGGCTATGCCCGGCAGGATGAGAGGTTCAACAAGGGAGAACCGTTGAGCGCCAAGGTCATGGTCGACCATATCCAGCTGAATTCCGACAAGGTCATCCTCGTTGATATCCACAACATCAACATAATGGACTGGTTCGACGAGGCCGAGGTCGCAAATGTGTACGCAGCACCTGCCATCGGCCGTTATTTCAAGGAGTCGGGGATCGACCTGGTACTCGCTCCTGACGAGGGGGCTCTCAAGAGGGCGGGGATGGTGGCCGAGGTATTGGGATGTGAATGGGACTATCTCATCAAGACCAGATTGAGCGGCACCCAGGTCCATATGAGCCCTAAGAACATCGATGCAAAGAACAAGAAGGTCCTGATCGTCGACGACATCATATCCACTGGAGGCACCATCGCTGCCGCCACAGAGGAACTGAAGAAGGCGGGCGCGAGGTCTGTGTTCGCTGCGTGCACACATGGTCTCTTCATCGGCGGCGGCCTCGACAGACTGAGAAAGTATTGCGATGTGATAGTGTGCGCCAATACCCTGGAGAGCGAGGTGTCTGTCGTATCCGTTGCGCCTGAGATCGCAAAGGCCATTTGAGACTGGATACCGTTAAAAAGACCATGTATGCCCCCTTGGGAAAAACTTGGTCGCCTGAGTGCCACGACGGTGCTGATGGCGGTTCGTTTTGAGCCGTCATTTGCAAAAGCTGGTCATAAATTCTTATCTGTTGTAATCTTTCATGCACGAAGGGATGGCTGGGGGAGGTCATTAAAAACCTTTAAATTGAAAATACCGTTCCGAACCTGACCGATAGGTGCCCGAGATGAAGAAAGAGGAAGACTTCAGCGAATGGTACAATGAGATCGTTGACCTGGCGAACCTGACAGACAAGCGATATCCCATCAAAGGCATGAACGTCTGGACGCCCTATGGCTGGAAGATCATGCGCCATATCGACACCTACATCAGGCAGGAATGTGACGCGACGGGGCACGACGAGGTCAATTTCCCACTTCTTATCCCAGAGACCGAGTTTCAAAAGGAGAAGGAACATATCAAGGGGTTCGATGCCGAGGTCTATTGGGTCACCCATGCGGGCCTCAATGAGCTTGATGTCCGCCTTTTGCTAAGACCGACGTCCGAGACCGCCATGTACCCGATCTTCGCGCTCTGGATACGTTCTCACTCAGACCTTCCTTTGAAGGTGTACCAGATAGTAAACACCTTCAGGTATGAGACAAAGATGACCAGGGCGTTCATAAGGGTTAGGGAGATCCACTTCTTCGAATCCCATACATGCCACGTTGACTACGATGACGCACAGCGTCAGATCGAGGAGGATTTCCTGATCTTGAAGAACGTCATGAGGAGGCTCTGTCTACCATATCTCCTTCTGAAACGCACTGACTGGGACAAGTTCCCTGGGGCGTTCTATACTGTCGGGGTCGACACGCTGATGCCGGAGGGAAAGAGCCTCCAGCTCGGTTCCATCCATCATTATAAAGAGAACTTCTCGAGACCGTATGATATACATTACGAGGCGGTCGATGGGAGCATGAGATATTGTCATCAGACCACCTTCGGGATGAGCGAGAGGCTGCTTGGGGCGGTCGTAGGGGTCCATGGTGACGACAGAGGGCTTGTCCTCCCTCCTGACATAGCGCCGTTCCAGGTCGTGATCGTCCCGATCCTTGCAAAGGGCAAGGTCGAAGAGGTCATGGCCGAGGCCCGGAAGCTCAAAGAGGAGCTCGCAGCGGCCGGTGCAAGGGTCATCATGGACGACAGTGATGAAAGGCCCGGCAGCAAATTCTACAAATGGGAGATCAAAGGGGTCCCCTTGAGATTAGAGCTGGGCATGAGGGACATAGAATCTGGAAAGGTCTCTTACACTGTCCGTCTGGACGGTAAGAAGGGGGTGTTCGACCGGAAGGATGTGGCCGGACAGGTCCTTATGATGCTAGGGGGCATCAGCGAGCAGATGGACTCCGGCGCAAGGGAGAAGATGTTCGCGAGGATCCAGACCATTGAGAACATGGACTCCATACCCAGCAAGGTCGTAAGGTTCGGATGGTGTGGAGGCGCGGAATGCGGGCACGCCTTTGAGGAAAAGACCGACCTGAAGTTGCTGGGCACTCCTTACATCAGGGAGGAGTTCCATGGCAGATGCATCCATTGTGGCAAGGAAACGTCAACCGTGGCCTATGCTGCCAGGGCGATGTGAGCCGAAGATTGGTCGTCCTCGACGTTTCATCCATAATTTCAAAAATGTTCAGGAAATAAGGGATGGCTCATTTCTTGCTTGAGGACTGCTCCTCTTTTTTCTTGACGAGCAGAAGCCCGAATATGCCAAAGAGAAGAAGCACCATGGTGATGGCATAGACGCCGATATACTCCTTCGCAAACATGTTCCACCCTTCGTAATATATCCCCCAAAGGATGTAGAACACCACTGCTGCCACTATCAGCAATAGGGAGAATATCGTCAGGACGTTCAGCTTGAGCTTTACCATCGTGCCGCAAAATGTTGAGAGCATATTAATAGCTTATGAGCTAGGGAACACCTGGTCATATTTCGCGGTCTCATCCGCCCCTCCTCTCAGCGGGCAACAGGGAACCTATCATCGCCATGGCTGGGCCTATGATGTAACCTGCCCAGGCCAACAAGGCTACGATGCCCATAAGGAACATGACGGCCCTGGCGGCCGTGGTCATCTTCTTGCCCGTGTAACCAGACCTGACCAGATATACCCCGATGCCGATCTGGACGAAGATGATCGACAAGGTCACGAGCACCATGCCATCAATAGGGACCTCCATGACCGACCTGATGAGCTGCACGGTCGTGACCAGACCGCTCCCAGCGATGAGAAGACCTGCGAAGTATGCCGAATAATGCAACATCCGCATCCGCGGAATCAGCTCATATCTTTTCCAAAGGAACACAAAGAAACCTAAGATGAGCATGACCACCATGGGGAGCATCGTGAGCGATTGCTCCTGTCCTTCCCAGACGTAGACCTTGAGCAGAGAGAAAGGGATGAGCACGATCTCCTCAAAGGTGAACGACTCCTTGAACCCGACAGGGAAGGCATAATTACCCCCCTTCCCAGGGCTGGATGGATGTTCCCAGACGGCAACATAATATGTACCACCTTCTGGGGCATCCATGTCCAACGAGGAGACCTTCACGTATGTGCCTGGCGAGAACGGTTCGAACTCAGGGTCACCATCATGGTCGCTGGGAACGTAGACATGACCGAGACCATCAGGGACCTCTATGAGGGAGGGCAGGGCCTGACCCGCCGTGAGGCCTGGACCTATCAAGGTCATCACCGGAAGAAACCCCCTTTCGTGCTCCTTCACGGGGATTATCAGGTTGATCAGGATCCTGTCCCCCTTTTGGAGGTCCATCTTGTAATAATGCGCTTTTCCTTCCGGCAAGGTCGTGTATATCGCCCATGATTTGGAAGGGTCATGAACCTCCCAGGCCGTTTCTATCGAAGTGTTGCTGCTGGGAAACGCTGGTGAATGCCCAGTGGCGGGGAGGGAGGAGAGCGCGAGCATCAACACTGAGACCATTGCTCCAAGGAATATCAGGCCCCGCCTTCCGAGCATGTTTATCTCATTGGTTCTGGTAATATTTATAATCCGTACAGCTCTAATTCGAGTGCAATAAAAGCGCTGGTATTTTGAAAGGTTGTAATATATATTGAATATTAAATAAAAAAATTAAATATCCATACCGCGTTCTGGTATTTGGGATAGGGATGAGCTTTGATTGGAAAATTATGTTGATCGTCTGGTTGATCCTTGGGATCGCATCATCGATGCTTGTCTACTGGGACATGGACCGGCGAAAAAAGGTACAAGGGACCTGGGCCCTTCTCTGCATACCCCTGAGCGTCCTGGGGCTCGGATTGTATCTTGTATTCAGGAACAAGATCCAGAGCACTGGGAGGGAGCTCCCACCAAAGCCAGATTACGGTAAACCTGAATATGTTTTCAAGGAAGAACCGAAGGTCGAGAAGGTTCCAGATACTGTAGAGGAAAAGAGGTTGGACGCACCTTCATCACAACCTGGGCCTATAAAGGATGAGGACAAGAAGGACGAGGAAGTGGTCCTTCCCGAGCCCCCGCCGGTACAAGCAAGGGCAGAATGGAAAGAGGATGCACCAGTAAAGAGGGAAAGGATCGAGGGGATACCAAGATGCCCAAGGTGCAATGCCGCGGTTTCCTCATTTGATGCTGTCTGCAGTGACTGTGGCGCCAAGTTGAAGTGAGCCTTTGGAGATGAGCTTCCTATGAATGGTATCAAGGAAGGTCGCCTCGCATTCCTGCTAGATGATAAGGGGAAAAAGCATTGGGTCAGACTGGAAAGAGGTATGATCAAGGTGCAGTCCCTTGGAGTGGTAGATGGGGCAAGGCTATTGGATGCGGGGGACGGTGGCGAGGTCGTCCTTGCTGGAAGGAAGTTCATCCTTTTGTCACCAGGCGTGTCAGATCTGATGGCTTCGGTGGAGAGGGGGGCACAGGTCATAGGACCAAAGGACGCCGCCACGATAGTTTTCGAACTTGACCTCAAGGACGGGGATGTGGTGATGGAGGCAGGCCTTGGGTCGGGTTCCCTGACCACGGCGCTCCTGAACGCTGTCAGCCCTTCTGGGAAGGTCGTGTCGGTCGAGATAAGAGATGATTTTGGCGAAAAAGGAAGGAAGAATGTCACAAGGAGCGGGGCCAAGGACCTTTGGGAGCTGGTCATCGGCGACATCAGGACCATAGATGTCGGCATCAAGGCGGACGCTGTCGTGCTGGACATGCCAGACCCGTGGGAGGCCGTCGATAATGTCAAACGCTACCTGAGATGCGGAGGGAGGATCTGCGCATATGTACCGAACACGAACCAACTGGAGCTCGTGGTCAAGAAGATGAGGTCTTCAGGCTTTGTAGAGGTTAGGGCATTGGAGAACATACAGCGCATGATGGAAGTGCATGATATGGGCGTGCGTCCCTCCTACGAGATGCTTGGCCATACAGGTTATCTAGCTTTCGGAAGGCTTGCCTGTAGGGGTGCCTCGGGCAAAGAATAATATCTACCCTGACGGTAACCGTCCTGATGGGCCTCGAGTTCGCATTGACGGCTTTTGCATCGATATTCGCCATCCTCAACCCCATCGGGAACATCCCCGTGTATGTGGCCATCACTGAAGGTTATACCCCTGAGCAGAAGAGGAGGGTGCGTAACAAGGTCTGCATCGTCTCAGGTGGTGTTCTTTTCGTGTTCGCCATCCTTGGCAATTACATCTTCGACATATATGGCATCACCATCCCGGCCTTCAAGATAGCAGGGGGTCTGTTGCTTTTTTCGATATCATACTCGATGGTCAGAGGTCAATTGTCAAATACGAAGATCACACCTGCAGAGCATGACGAGGCCGCCTCCAAGGAAGAGGTCGGGGTAGTACCGCTCGGAATCCCCCTTTTTGCAGGACCAGGGGCGATCACGACGGTCATGATCTATATCTCTTATGCGCTGGACAGCTCTGACGCCGCCTTCGATATTTTTGCCGTCTTCCTAGGGATATTCCTGACAGTGGTGATCAGCTACTTCCTCCTGAAGTACTCGGACGCGATCTTTGCAAGGATGGGCAAGAGCGGTGCAGCCGCTTTTTCGAGGATCATGGGCCTTCTTCTCGCTGCCATCGCCATAGAGTTCGTCCTCTCAGGGTCCTTCCAGGCGGTGGAAGAGTTCTGGCATGTATCGCCTTTGGCCCTGTAGGAACGACAAGTTATTTAGTGGGCCGATGATTCTCGAAGCGGTGCATTGGAAATGGTCATCGCCGAGATCAGGATCGAGCTCAAGCAGGGGGTGGCTGACCCTGAAGGTCAGAACACAAGGAAGGCGCTTGAGATGTTGGGCTTCAAGGGCATCAAGAACGTCAGGTCCATCAAGCTCTTCGAGATCGAGCTTGAACTGGAGGCCTCGGAGGCGAGGACCGCCTGCGAGGATATGTGCAGAAAGCTCCTGGCCAACCCAGTGATACAGAAGTACTCGGTCAAGATCAAGTGATCGGCATGACGATCGACCATCTTCTCATAAAAAGAAAGGTGCCCTTCGAGCTATACGATGTGGACCTTTTCTCGGCGACAGACAATGAGCTCAAGGAGCTCAGTATGAGCATGGGCCTCAACCTGAGCATCGAGGAGATGAAAAGGGTCCAGGAGCACTTCCGCGGGATGGGGAGGCTTCCGACCGATGTCGAGGTCCAATCGATCGCCCAGGCATGGAGCGAGCACTGTTGTTACAAGAGCTCGAAGGTCTTCCTTAGGGAGCATGTTTTCAACATATCGAACGATGATGTGCTGTCTAAGGGCGATGCCGGTGTCATGGTGTTCGATGATGAGCATGGCTATGCCTTAAGGATAGAATCGCACAACCATCCATCCGCCATTGAGCCCTATGGTGGTGCAGCGACTGGGATAGGGGGCATAGTCAGGGACGTGCTCTGCATGGGCGCGCAGCCCATAGGTCTTGTAGACCCGCTCTTCTTCGGGCCGATCGACAGGAACGTCAAGGTCCCTAACGGGATGAAGTCCCCGAAATACCTCGTAGGAGGGGTGGTGGCAGGGATAAGGGACTATGGCAACAGGATCGGGATACCGACAATAGCGGGCGGGATCTGGTTCGACGAGTCTTATGTAGGCAACTGCCTCGTCAACGTAGGATGTTTAGGCATCGTCAAGAGGAAAGAGCTCGTCACGAACGCCGTCAAGGGCGCGGGTGATGTGCTTATCCTGGTTGGAGGTAGGACAGGAAGGGACGGCATCCATGGGGTCACCTTCGCTTCAGCCGAGCTCAAGGCAAGCTCAGAGGAGGAGTCGCGCGGGGCGGTTCAGCTCGGCGACCCGATAACGAAGGAGCCTCTGATACATGCGTGCCTTGAGGTGAATTCCTTAGGTCTGATACATGGTATGAAGGACCTCGGCGGGGGAGGGCTTTCCTGCGTCGTAGGTGAGATGGCATTATCGGGCGGATGCGGGGCGGAGGTCGACCTGGACAAGGTTCCGCTCAAGGAAGAGGGGCTAGCCCCATGGGAGATCTGGGTTTCCGAGTCGCAAGAAAGGATGATGATCGCGGCACCAAAGGAGAACGTGAAAAGGATCCTCGAGGTATTCGACCTATGGGATGTGAACGCCTCTGTTATCGGTAGGGTGGTCCCTGGGAAGCATGTCGAGCTCAGGTTCAAGGGAGAGCGGGTCTTCCATCTCGACCTCGAATTCTTGACGAAGGGGCCTGAGTATTGCAGGCCGTCGAAGGTCGTATCCCCTCGGTCCAAGAGGAGCGAGGTCTTCCCCAAACTGCCAAGCGAGTTCGATGATATCTTGTTGAGGTTGCTGTCCGACCCGAACATCGCGTCCAAGGAGTGGGCCGTGAGGCAGTACGACCACGAGGTCCGCGGCAGCACTATCGTCAAGCCCCTGGCTGGAAGGATGAACCTGAGGGGGCCCTCTGACGCGACCGTCCTTAAGCCCTTGCCGAATTCGTTCCGTGGGCTGGCGGTAGCGGTCGGCGTGAACCCTTGGTTCACATCATTGGACCCCTACAGGGGCGGAGCCACCTCCATCGACGAGGCCTGCCGCAACATAGCCGCCGTCGGGGGAAGACCACATGCGATAACCAATTGTCTGAATTTCGGTAACCCCGAAAAACCGGAGAGGCTGGGGGAACTGAGAGAGGCGGTCGCAGGGATGGGGGATGCGTGCAGAGCGCTGAACCTGGCCGTGCCATCTGGGAATGTGTCGCTCTATAACGAGGCATCGACGGGATCATGTCTTCCGACGGTCACCGTCATGGGCGTCGGGATCGTTGAGGATATCAGGAAGGTCGTCACGACCGACCTGAAAAAGGAGGGGGACCCTCTCTATCTGGTCGGCACCACCAAGCCCCAGTTCGGGGGCTCCGCCCTTTTCCGTGTCTTCGGTGGAAAGGGAGGCGAGGTGCCTGACGTGGACCTGAAGGTCCTTGCTGCGTCGCTGGAATCCCTCAGGTCCGCCATGGACGCAGAGATTGTCAGGGCCTGTCACGATGTTTCAGATGGAGGTCTGGCGGTCACATTGGCCGAGATGTGCATCGGGGGTGACCTGGGTGCCGAGATAGACCTATCGGCCATGCAACTGCCCAACATCGTCTCCCTGTTCTCGGAATCTAACTCCCGGTGGGTGGTCGAGGTGGACAAGGGACGGGAGCTCGAGTTCATTGACAAGATGAAGATCCCAGCAGTGAAGATCGGGCATGTATCGGGCAATAGCCTGAGGGTCTTCAACGAGGTCGAGGTGCTGGAGCAGGGGGTCGACGTGTTGAGGGAGAGATGGAACAGCCCTCTCTGGGAGCTTCTAGGATAGGGGGTGCCTGGATGAAGAACGAGGAGATCAAGGTCTGTGTGCTCAGGATCGAGGGGACCAATTGTGAAGAGGAGATGTACCAGGCGTTCAAAGAGCTCGGCACCTCGCCTGAGAAGGTCCACCTGAAACAGCTCATCGGAAGGTGCCCTCGTAATATGGGGAGGACTCTGGAGGACTACCATCTGCTGGCCCTTCCGGGCGGCTTCTCCGCTGGCGATTACGTCCGTGCCGGGGCTATCTTCGCGGCGAGGATGAAGAGCGAGCTGGCAAATGAGCTCAGGACGTTCGTGGAGAAAGAGAGGCCCGTACTAGGTGTATGCAACGGCTTCCAGATATTGGTCGAACTGGGGCTCCTTCCGGCGTTCGATGGGGTGATGTCTGAGCGACCTGAGGCGGCGCTCTACACCAACTCATCTGGAAGGTTCGAATGCATGCCTACCATGCTCAAGCATGAGAACAGAGGGAAGTGCATATTCAGTCACGGTATTGGAAAAGGAAAGATTATGATGGTCCCTTGCGCACATGGCGAGGGCAAGCTCATGTTCTCCAAAGAGAAAGAGCGGAGGTCGCTTGAAAGGCTCGAGGAGAACGATCAGGTCGTGTTCCGATATGTTGACGAGGAAGGACGATATGCTGGATATCCTTGGTGCCCGAACGGTTCCCTGTCGAACATAGCAGGGATATGCAACCCTATCGGGAACGTCATGGGCATGATGCCTCACCCAGAGAGGGTCATGTTCAGATACACCCATCCCGATTTCATGAGGACCGGAGAGAACCCTAATGGTGCTGGTGACGGCAGGGCGGTCTTCGAGTCGGTGGTCGAGGCCATAAAGAAGAGAGGTTGATCATACCAGGCTGACCCTTACCTCGACCTCGCTTCCATCATTGAGGCCCAACGTCCTCCTGAGATGGTATTTACATAGTATCTCCAGGACGTCATCGTAGTGCGACCTTGACGGCATGACGACCGCACATTCGACATTCTGTATGGTGGCCTTATGGCATTCGACATCACCGAAGGTACGGCCGTTGCGCTCGAACCCTTTTACGATTATTGGCTTCGCCTTTTTCACGGTCTGGACCTTATGAAGTTCGCTGGCGGGGACCTTGACGTTCAAAGTCCCCTCATAGGGCGTGAAGCCCAGTTTCTCAGTGAACTGCTCGATATAACCAGGCTGGGTGACATAGTACTGACCCTCGCCCATGCCTGTGATGACGATCCCCTTTATCGCTATCTCGTCCCTCATCTCGAAGATACGCTGATATTCGCTGTATTCCTTCCTCAGTAGGTCCACTCCATTCTGGGTGAGCTTTATCCTTTGACGCCTTGCGCCCAGGTCCCTGCTTATGAGGCCGGCGTCGAGGAGCTCCAATATCCTCTTTGACGCTGACTGTTGGCTCATCTTGAGCATCTCGCCGAGTTCCCTCGAGGATATGACGACATAGTCATGCATCCCTCCCATCAACGCTATTCGCCTAAGGGCCAGGATGAACTTCTCATCGCCCTCTGACTGCGCGACATCGGACATGAGTAACGCCTCATTGGGTATTTACTCACCTATTAGTGAGCGGTGGCCCTATAAAAAAGGCCTGATTTAATCCTTTGCTGACCTTTCCCTGGTGGCCTAATTGGTCACATTGGCGAGGAAGGATGTGCTGACCTGATCGTGGCATGGACCATGGCCAGCATGTTAGACAAGGGGGTCCTTGGAGCAAAGCCGCAGCCTGGTGCGACCACATCAGTCCCATTCTCGATCGCTTCGATCGTTCTTGCTGCGACCTCGGGCGGCCCGTTCATCAGGAGGGGCGATACAGGCCCTATATTGCCTATACATGCAGCTCTTCCCCTGAGAATTCTCTTGACGGAAGATATGCTCATGCACTGGTCCACGCTGATCCCATTGAAACCGCATGAGGACATGAGGTCAAGGCTCGCAGAAATATCCCCGCATACATGCAGGATGGGGTATGCCCCCAATGAACCGGTCTTCTGAGCTATGGACCTGTGGCATTCCATTGCGATGGAGCGATACTGCTCTGGAGATAGGAGGTCGCCACTGGTGGTAGCATCGATCAGCGTGATGATCTCCGCGCCGGACGACACGAGCTCCTCGATGAACGTCTCGGTCCACTCTGTCACCCTCATCACGGCATTGCGGAGACCGTCTGGATCTTTCAAGACCTCCATGATGGTCTTCTCGACGCCATGAAGCTGGCACACCAACATGAAAGGACCGGTGACCCCGCATATCCGAGGGACGTCCTTGAGGGAGCGGTCTGAGGCCAATATCCTGACCGAGCGGGCCATTACAGGGGCTCTGCCTGAAGCTCTAGGGGACGGGATCTCAACGGTCAGGAGCCCTTCCAAGATGGGAAATCTAGCATTTAGGACCGCTGGCTGGCGGTCCACGGTCGCCATGCCTATCTCGGCCCCGAACGCAGATGCGTCCACCGTCACGTCAAAAGGTACCCTGACGCTCTCGATGCCTGCGCATCCATGGGCTGCCTTTGACAGTCTGGCCATGGCCTTGGGGTCGTTGTGCGCCCTCGGCCAATAGGCATCTGCCGACCGCATCAGTTCGACCGTGCCCGTCTGTAGGGGGGATGCACATGGTGGCCTGTCGACCTCGTGGCCGTTCAATACCGCAAACAGCCTGGACCTCTCGTTGAACGTCATTGTTTATCCGCTTCATTCAGGTTGATGGGCTGGTTACAATGTTTATCTATCTCCTGAGCGTTTAAAAAGCCTGATATCATGGGAAGGCACGTGATAGAGGCCATGGGCAAGACAAGGGTCGTCATCGTCGACGGGAAGGTCGTAGAGGTCGGGGAGCCTTTGATCAAGTATTGCCCGCTCTTCCATAAACATAGGGGCATCAAGGAGATCACACCAGAGGTCGTGCGCAGCAACATCGAGTTCAGGATCAGGGACTTTGGGATGTGCGCCCCCCATCGCAAGATGAGGATGAGGGACTTTCTCTCGTTCGGGGTCTCCGAGCTCCTCGGGATGGCCGTATCGCAAGGGATGTTGGACTGCGCGGTCATAGCCTGCGATGGAGCAGGGACTGTGATCATTGATGACCCTGAGATGATCCAGGGGATAGGGGGCAGGATATCGGGGATCGTTGAGACGTCCATCATCCCCGAGATCGTCAATGCTGTCGGGGCGGAAAGGGTCTTGGACCCCCTCAATGGAAAGATCGACATGTTCTTGGGCGCCCTCAAGGCCCAGGCGATGGGCTATCGTAGGATAGGGGTGACCGTCGCCTCGGCCCTCGACGCAGAGAGGATACGAAATGAGCTTGGCCCAAGTGCCGTCATTTTCGCGGTCCACACGACGTCGATGTCCGGAGAGGATGCCAGGTCCCTCTTCGAACATTGTGACGTGGTCACTGCTTGCGCATCCAGGGCGGTAAGGGAGGAGGCAGCCCGTCACGACGTGATAAAGGTCGGGAACAAGGTCCCTGTGTATGCTGTCACAGACATCGGAAAGGAACTGGTGAGGGCGAGGCTGGAACAGATCAAAGCTCAGCCGGTCGAAGGTCCAGAGGACCCGCCGAGGCCATGCGTCTAGATTTCATCAATGGTAAGATGGTTCTTCGAGCGGAGATAGATGACCTTGATCCCCTCCTTCCTAAGTTTTTTCTGCAAAGGGAAATCGTTCGTCAGCACATAGGCCCCGAGCTCTTTGGCCGCCTGGAGCACACCGGCATCCCCTTGCGTCCCCATCTCGTAGACCTTGTATTTGCTTGCCAAGGACAGTGCTGCCTTCGCATGCTTGTTCTTGGACCTTTTAAGCTCCCCTAACACCGGACCAGGGACATAGACCTCGCATTCTCCCAGCAGTTCCCTAAGCCCCAGATCCAAGTTGAAGTTGAACTCGAAAGGCATGAGGAGGGCGTTGGTGTCGAGCACAACACGGTGCATGCGACCTCACTGTATGATCCCATATCCGATCAGACGCCACTTGTTCGATATCTTCCTTGATATCGCAACGCGCTGTGACTTTTCCGCACATACCGGCAGCTTGAGCTGCACATCGATGCTCTCGGACCTTGCGCTCGTCACAACGCCGACGGTTGTCGCGGTCCCAACGCTCAGCATCAGCGGTTCGTTGGTCTTGATGTTCTCGACGACGAGGTCCTCTGCGGTCCCAACCACACGTTCCAAAAGCTTTGTGGTCATTGTCAATCTTTGGACCACCGGCGGGAGAGTTCCAGGCTTACCGACGACACGGCCGGTGAGGCCGTCCGACTTGGTCAATGAAGGGTCCAATTGGGTGCCGATCGCGATAAGCCCGCCAGGCTTGGCCTTTTGTATCTCGGTCGCGCCCACGTGCAATGAGACGATCTTGGTGGTTATCTTCTCCCAGGAGGTCTTGCCCCCAGGCAGATCGACCTTCCGGCCCGGCTGTACCTCTATCTCATCCCCCACCTCGAGCCTTCCTTGGGTGATGGATCCGCCGAGGACGCCTCCCTTCAGGTCCTTAGGCTCGGTGCCTGGCGTGTTGATGTCGAAGCTCCTCGCCACATACATCCTTGCTGGCTTCTTCTCATCGTGTTTCGGGGTAGGGATATATTTCTCGATAGCCTCTATGAGCTTGTCGATGTTAACATCATGATGGGCGGAGACCGGTATGATAGGGGCGTTCTCCGCGATGGTCCCCTTGACAAATGCCTTTATCTGGTTGTAATTCTCAAGGGCCTCTTCCTTGGTGACTATGTCGATCTTGTTCTGAACGATGATTATCTTCTCTACCCCGATGATGCTGAGCGCCATCAGGTGCTCTTTGGTCTGAGGTTGAGGGCATTTCTCGTTGGCCGCGACAAGCAGCAGCGCGCCGTTCATCATCGCTGCTCCAGATAACATCGTTGCCATCAACGTCTCATGTCCTGGCGCGTCCACGAATGACACGGAGCGGAGCACCTCTGCCTTCCCACCGCACAGGCAGGTGGACTTTGAGGTATAGGAACCGCAGTCAGGACATTTGTAGAATGTCACGTCCGCATAGCCGAGCCTGATGGAGATCCCTCTCTTGACCTCCTCTGAGTGCCGGTCTGTCCAGACGCCGCTGAGCGCCTTGGTCAGCGTGGTCTTTCCATGGTCGACATGACCGATCATACCAATATTCACTTCGGGCTGGCGGACTGTTCTCATCACTTTTGCCTCACTGCTTCGGGGCCTCTTCCTTCTTGATGAGGTCCTCGATGGGCTTTGCGCCGACCGCCGTGATCTTCATGTTCAACTGTACAGTGTCGGGCGCGATGGTGTTGCCACGGAAGGACTTCTTCTTCCTGAGGCCTTCCTCGGACGTGTTGAAGCCATGGCCTGCGGCCACGAGCAGCTTCTTCCTTCGGGGGCCTGGGAGGTCCTTGCGCATCGGGAAACCATCCTTGTCGCTCCCGCCGGTGACCTGTAGCTTGTAGCCAGGAAGGCCCACGAATATGCCATCCACCACATCCCCGATCTTCTTTCCGATCAGGGAGTTGGCGTGGTGGCCTGTGACGTTGACCTGGTATGACCTACCAGATTTCCCATCATTGATGACAGCTCTGAATTCGACCATATAATCACCTAAGAGTATCCGCCCTAATGTAGTTCCCCTTAAATAATTTTTCATTAGGGGGTTGGACTGGACAAGAGGGTCTCGATATATGAACCTTGGTTTTGCTGGACCTCGTTTTGTGAGTAAGAGCTCTCTATTTATCGTTCCAGGTTGAGCGGAAGCACAAGTTGAGCGTCATGACGTTCGATGATGAGCTTGTCGGGTCAGGGGGATGTGCTGTATAAAAGGTAAGCGAAGAAAAGCAGGAAGAGCAGGCCGAAGACCACCGTCAGGGCCAAAATGAACTTGACGAGCACCTCGATGCTCCCGCCGATGTGGGAGACCTTGGCCTCATAGCTCTGCCCCATCCTCTTATCTGTCACCGTCTGCAGCGTGGGCCTATAGGCCGAGTGAAGATTGGTGCCACAATGGGGACAATAGAGCTGCTCCTTCGATACATATCTCCTGCAACGGGGACAGATTGTTCTTCCCCACATGATGTTCCGATTGGTAGAGGTGATATTATTGATTGTCGTCTAGCTTATGTGAGGAGTGCGGTCACATCCCCCAGAAGGGCTCCTGCCTGCGCTTGATCTGACCGACCTCCTCCAGGACCATCTTCTCGTCCGAGTTGAGATTATAATCCCAGAGGTTCTTGAAGTCTGATTCATAGATGTCGATGTAAAGTATGTCCTCGACCATGATCTGACGTCCGACGGTCGGTCCTTCGATCGCTACAGCGACCTCCTGACCTGCGATCGCCTCTTTCAGCGTTTCCTCCCCGGACCTTATCGACCTGATCTTACCGATCTCCTTTCCATCCTTGTCGATGACGTTCTGACCATTACGTATACGGCCAGCAAGGACCCTGACGCCGACGATGGCCGGTTTGCTGACCCTGAAGACACAGTTGGGAAGGATCTTGAACTTACCAGGGAAGGATGTTAGGGCCCTTTTCGCCTCCTCGGCCCTGCGCTGTTCCTCGATGACATATTTCTGATAATCTTCGATCAGGCCATATACCACGTTGTTGATGAAGACCTTCGTATCATAATTGGGCAGGGCGTCCTTCGCGTCAGGAAGGAGAGAGACGTTGAACGCTAGGATGACCTTGTGCAAAGGCTCCGTGTACGCCGACACCTCTATGATGTCCCTGCGCGAGATGTCACCGACCTCATACTTACGGATGGGTATGGATGCCTTCTCGGCCTCAAAGGCAAGCGCCTCCAACGACCCTATCGCATCGGCCTTTATCATGACGCCTGCCTCCTGGGTCTTGATGGTGACCTTGGCCTCTTGGGCGATCTCGTCCATCACCTCTCTCTGGTTGGTGCCGGTTATGACCCTCAGAGGGGCTCCGGCAACGACCCCTTCAAGCGTCTGGCAACTGACCTTGACCCCGGCGGCCGCTGATATCTCCCTGACGGAATCGAACCTGTCCCTCGGGTCCCTTATCTCATCAAGAGGTTTCGGTTTTAGCACGGCCTTCACCTTGGTCACCAGGGGTCTTCCGCTCTTGGTCCCCAATGCCACGGTGTCCCCTCTCCTGAGCGTGCCGCTATAGATTATTACGTCAAGCGTCTGGCCTAGTCCTTTCTCTTCCTTGACCTCAAGGATCGTCCCTTTTGCGGGCCCTTCCTCTGTCCTCAGCTCCCCCTCGAGGAACTTTTGGGCCAGACCGATGAGCACCAGAAGGAGGTCAGGTATCCCTTCCCCCGTCTTTGCAGATACAGGGATGAGCGCGATGTTCCTTGTAAAATCCTCGATCCTATCATAACGGTCAGAGGAGAGCCCTTCCATGCTCAGCCTCCCGATGATCTCGTACATCCTGTTGTTCAGGCGGTCCTTGACCTCCTCAGGCTGCTTCCTCTCGGACAATATGAAGGGCATCTTAGGGTTCGATATCCATCCATCAACGAGGTCTATCTTGTTCATCGCTATGACGAACGGGGTCTTGAAGCGGCGAAGGATGCTGATAGATTCTATCGTCTGAGGTTTCAGACCTTCGTTCACATCGATGACCAGGACGGCTATGTCAGCGAGGGAACCTCCCCTGGCCCTCAAAGAAACAAAGGACTGGTGGCCAGGAGTGTCGATGAAAAGAAGTCCGGGCACGGTGAACCTCTTGGACCCCATGAGCTGTGCGCAGACCTTGTTTATGTGCTCCAATGGCACCTCGGTCGCGCCGATGTGCTGCGTGATGAAGCCGGCCTCCCTCGAGGAGACGGTCGTGCCACGGATGTAGTCAAGTAGACTGGTCTTGCCGTGGTCGACATGGCCCAGAACGCTCACTATCGGCTGCCTGATGCTCATAATTGTCGGATTAGGCATTCTCTATATGTATTTTCCTTAGAAACATAGGCCCGTCTCCGACGCTGGGATGGATGGGCCGAGAAAATGAAAAGGGTTTGTAGCCCTCACTCATAGAGCCATTTGTCAACGCTGCGGCTCCATGACTGGAGCTCATAGTCGTTGAAGAACAGGTCTATCTCGCGCTTTGCCGACTCGACCGAGTCGGAACCGTGCACTATGTTCCTTCCGGTCTGTTGCGCGAAATCCCCGCGTATCGTTCCAGGCGCCGCGTCCTTCGGATTGGTCTTCCCCATCATGACCCTCATGTCGGCCACGATGTTCTCTCCCTCCCACACCATCGCCAGGACGGGTCCTGAAGTGATGTAGTCGATCAGACCGTTGAAGAAGCCCTTGCCCTTATGCTCGGCATAGTGCCTCTCGGCGAGCTCGCGCGGGATGCGCATGAGCTTCATTGCGACAGGTTTGTAGCCCTTGGCCTCGAACCGGGAGACGATCTCGCCGATGAGACCGCGCTGGACTGCGTCTGGCTTTAACATGACGAACGTGCGCTCGATCATCCGCTCACGCCTTCTCTTCGGCCTTCGTACCGAGGTGCTTCTCGGCCTTCGTGGCCGCCTTGGTCTGCGCATATGCGCGGGTCCACTCGGTGGTGCGCGGGACTCGGCCCAACTCTATCATGTTCTTCTTGCACTTGTTGGTGCAGAACATGTACACCGTGCCATCCTTCTTGACGTACATCTTGCCTGTCCCGGGCTCGATGTTCGCTCCGCAGAAGGAGCATAGCTTTTGCTCGACCATCTTTCTTCCTCCATTTTATTAACGGATGGAGAGCTTCCTTGCTTCCCTGGAAGTCTCACGGAGCATCAGGATGTCGCCCATGCGGACTGGACCCATGATGTTGCGGGTGATGATACGGCCCTTGTCGCGTCCTTCCAGCACACGGACCTTGACCTGCGTCGCCTCGCCGGTCATACCTGTGCGCCCGATTATCTCCACGACCTCTGAAGGGATGCTCGTTCCCTCTTCCTCTGCCATTTCTCACACCTTTTCTTACTTCTTGAGCTTCTTGACCTGCTCGACCAGATTGTCAAGGACTGGCTTTCCCTTGCCCGCATCCAGGACCGCTATTGAAGCGGTCGGCTTCTCGAGCCCACAGGCGTTCCCCAGCTCCGCCTTGCTAGGCACATAGACATATGGAACGTTCCGCTCGTCCGCAAGGAAGGGCATATGGGCCAGGATCTCTGGGGGCTGGACATCCTCGGCCATGACGACAAGCACGGCCTCGCCGCGCTCGATGAGCTTGGTGACCTCATTGGTCCCTTTCTTTATTTTACCAGAGTCGCGAGCTAGCTCGACGACCTCGTAGGCCTTGTCCTGCAGTTCCTTCGGCATCTCGAACTTAACGAAGATTGGCTTTGCCATTCTTTTACCTCCTTCCGATGTTGTTGAACATCCTCATTATTCATTGGCTCAAAAGAGCAGGACGACACAAAGGAGTGGTCATATAAAAGGATTTGTAGCTTCTCAAGATGTCTTCGGAGGGTCTGTCCAGATGCCCATCTGCCTCATTGACCTCCTGCACGGTTCGGTCTCCGTCTAATTTTCCTCGGTGGCCTGTCATACCCCGTGAAGGGGGTCCCCATCGAAATGAAGCTCCTTCTCACCTTTGTAGATCCTGCAGACCGGCTGCTCGATGTCGTGCCCGTAATGATAGTACCATTTGTTGCACAGATATCTTTGAAGGTTGTTTAGGTCCTCGTTGTTCATATGTCGGAACCTGCCCTGAAGCTGCAGATATTCTGTCACGGGCCTCATCTCCTGCGGCCTATAGGTCGACCTTGCCTCCCCATCCTCGTATTCATAGAGCGTCCACATTCCGGTCTCTACTGCCAATCTCGCTATCTCCACTGTCCTTGACGATTCGATCTTCCAACCGGGCACGCAGGGCGTGAGCACGTGAAGAAATCTGAAACCTTTCTTCTTCTTTGCCTTGTCCACCTTCTTTATGAAGTCATTGAAGTGTGCGATCGACAAGGTGGCAGCATATGATGGGTTGTGGGCTATCACCACATCCATTATGTCCTTCTTCATCCGTCTGTTCCCCTGTATCCTTTTTCCAATGGGGGATGTGGTGGTCCAAGCCCCGAAAGGCGTGGCCCCGGACCTTTGGATGCCGGTGTTCATATAGGCCTCATTGTCAACACAGACATATAGGACGTCCTCTCCCCTGTCCGCCGCCCCTGAGAGGGCCTGGAGCCCTATGTCAAAGGTACCTCCATCACCGGCAAACCCTACCACGTTCCCTTGGACCCCTCTCCTTCTATGCGCGGCCTTGATGCCCGTGATGACCGCTCCAGTGTTCTCGAACGCCGTGAAGAAGAACGGGACCTTGAAAGCAGAGGTGGGATAGAGGGCGCTGAAGACGATGAGACAGGACGCAGGTACGTAAACGGTAGTTTCGCTCCCGAGGACCCTCATGATGTTCTTCACGGCGATGGCCACGCCGCATCCGGGACACGCCCCATGCCCGCTCAGGAAGTAGTCGTTCCTGGGCATTTGCTTGATGGTCGATATATCATCCTCGCTCAAGTCTGCACCCCCCTCAGCCCATGCCAGTTGACTCGCTTGACCTCCTTTCCCTCGGCGTCAGATCCGATGATCGCATAGATATCCCTCATGTCCCGGAGCGTGATGTCCCTCCCTCCAAGGCCCCCTATGTGGTCAGTGACCTTCAGGCCCTGGCCGCTGAGCGAGCTCGAGACCTCGGTGAACACTGGACCATACCTGTTGAAGCCGATGGACCGGTCGAACACCCCTACCGCCCTCAATCCCGAGCACACCTCCCTAAGCTCTTCATGCGGGAATGGCCTCATGAAGCGCAGCTTGATCAGACCGGCCTTCCTGCCCTGTGACCTGAGCTCGTCCACGATCGCGCGTGCCGTGCTGGTGGCAGTGCCCAGACAGATCAGGGCGTGGTCGGCGTCATCCATCTTGTAGGTGTCGATCAGACCTCCGTGACCTCGACCGAACCTCTCCTTGAACTCCTCATCCACTTCCTTTATGACCATCTTGGACCTCTCGACCGTGCGGTCCAGCTGATACCGCATTTCCATAGCATATTCGGGCGGGACTATCGCGTTTATCGTCGAAGGGTCCTCAGGGTCCAACGCGAAGGCGGGCTTGAACCTCGGAAGGAATGCGTCGACATCTTCCTGCTCTGGGACCTCCACCCTCTCCACCGTGTGCGAGAGGATGAACCCGTCAAGACAGACCATTATTGGCAGGAGGACCCTCTCGTCCTCAGCGATGCGGTAGGCCTGGAGCACCATATCTAGGGCCTCCTGCCCATCCTCCACATAGACCTGCAACCACCCTGACTCTCGTTCGGGCATCGAGTCGTTGTGCTCGACCCATATCCCGGCCGCCGCGCCAAGGCTCCTGTTGACATTGACCATCACCACGGGCAACCTGTTCTGCGGCGCGGCATAGAGCATCTCATGCATCAATGCCAGTCCCTGGGATGCCGTGGCCGTGAACGTCCTTACTCCTCCCGCCGAGGCCCCTACCGCGATGCTCATGACGCTGTGCTCGCTCTCCGCGGTTATAAGGTCGGCATCCATCTCCCCATCAGCGATGAACTCCGCCAAGAGCTCCATTATCAAGGTCTGCGGGGTGATCGGGAAAGCTGGTATCACCTCAGCTTTCGCCCTTCTGACGGCCCAGGCGACCGCATGGTCTGCGCTGAGCACTTTCATCACCACTCTGTCACCCCCCTTGTCATCTCGATCGCGTTGACAGGGCAGACGTTGGAACAGATGCCGCACCCTTTGCAATACCTATAATCCCAGCTCACATGGTCGTCCTCTGACCTTTTTATGCACCCCTCAGGACAGCAGAACCAGCATCTAAGGCATCTGATACATTTGTCCTTCAGATACCTTGGCGTCGCGTTCCTCCATGTACCGGTCAGGTTCTGCATCGAACCGCCTGGGCCCACGGCCACGCCATCTATATGCTCAGGATAGACCGTTGTTCCGGTCGGCAGCTCCTCCCATGTCGGGAGCCAGACCTTCTTTTGAAAGATCGTTCTATCAGCTTTGCAGATGCCCGTCCTTGTCTTTTCGAATGCCAGCTCTGCCGCCAATATGTTGGCCTCTGCCGCCCTCGGACCTAGCTTCTCACCGAACCTGTCCTCGATCGCCCTCTTGACCGTCTCCAATGTGACCAGGTCCGACATCCTTGCCACGGCCCCTAACATCGCGGTGTTGACCGCCGGGGCCTTGATGGCCTCCATTGCTATCGAGCTTGCATCGACCGTCGCGCATCTGACAGATATACCAAGGTCTAGCTCATCTGGGGACTTGGTGGTGTTCACGACCGCCATACCTTCCTCTGTGAGACCGTCCACGACCGGGTCTATCTCCAGAAGAGACTCGTCAAGGATCACGACCATATCGGGCTCGTAGATCTGTGATTTGATCGATATCCTCTTATCATCGATGCGGGCAAATGCCCTGACCGGGGCTCCTCTCCGTTCAGCCCCGAAATAAGGGAAGGCCTGTGCATGATGGCCCAATAATATAGCTGCCTCGGCCAGGGTCTGCGCGGCCATCACGGCCCCCTGCCCGCCCCTCCCATGGAAACGTACCTCGTACACATTAACACCATTCTGAATAGGCCAGGAGAAAATATAAAATCATGATGGTAGGAACTGATATGCAGGAAATGATTTGACCGGGGCCTTCAAACGGCCTCCTTGAACTTCTTTTTTGGGTTGTTACAGACAGGACATTTCTCAGGAGGTTCATCTCCTTCATGAACGTGCCCGCATACCTGGCAGACCCATAGCTTCCTCTTAGGGAGGTCTTTCTTTTCCTTGACCGCCCCCAACGCCTTTTCATATAGACCCTCATGCGTCTTTTCCACCGTATTGGCCCAAGTAAATCCGGTCTCGGCGACCTTGTTCCCTTCGGCCTTTGCATGCAGTATCATCGCTGGGTACATTGTGGTATGTTCGTAGTTCTCGCCCCCGATCGCCTCTCTCAGGTTATCTGCGGTCGTGCCCACGCCGCCCATCGCTCTCAGGTGGTACATTGCATGTATCGTTTCGGACTCGGCTGCAGCCCTGAACAGCTTTGCGACCTCTGGGAACCCTTCCTCCTCGGCCTTGACGGCGAATGCGAGATATTTCCTATTGGCCTGCGACTCGCCAGCGAAGGCGCTCTTTAGATCTTCAACGGTCTTGCTCATAATACTGACCCCATTCTCAACTGTCGTAAGATTTGAGCCTTGCCAACATAAACCTTACGGTCATTTGAGATCATGAGAGGGCCGTTCAGGCCATATCGAGCCAGGATGTATACTTGGGGACCTTTCCCTTGACGGCCTGAGCGAAGGTCGATTGGATATGCTTTGTGACCTTCCCAGCTTTTCCCTCGCCTATCTGGACATCATCAATGCTGCCTATAGGGGTCACCTCGGCCGCGGTCCCGGTCATGAAGGCCTCGTCCGCAAGATAGAGCTCCGACCTTGTGATCTCCTTCTCCTCCACTTGGTATCCAAGGTCCCTTGCGATCGTCATTATGCTGTCCCTGGTTATGCCTTCCAGGATGCCCGATGCGAGCGGCGGGGTGTAAAGTTGGCCGTTCTTGACCATGAAGATGTTCTCCCCGGTCCCTTCGGCGACCGTCCCATCGGCGTTCAGCATCAACGCCTCGTCCGCCCCGCGTTTTATGGCCTCGATCCTCGCCACGACCGAGTTGATATAGTTGCCGGTGATCTTGGCGTTCAACATCGCCGCCCTGTTGGAGGGTTTTTCCCAGCTTGACGTTATCAACTTGGCCCCATGCTCTAACTGCTCTGCTCCGACGTATGCTCCCATATGCGTGCAGGCGATGATGACGTTGGTAGGCATCTTCATAGGATTCAGACCGATGTTTCCAGCCGGGTTCATCCCATAGAATGCCAAAGGCCTCAAATAATCACCTTCCGGGGGGGCGCTCCTCATGACCTCCCTACATGCCTGGCAAAGCTCATTCAGGGTGTAAGGTATGTTCAACGAGATCACCTTGGCCGAGTTGAGGAACCGTACCATGTGGTCCCTTAGACGGAAGATGGCCCTTCCTTTCTCGGTCTGATATATCCTTATGCCCTCAAAGACGCCGCTTCCGTAGTGGAGCCCATGTGCCAGAACATGCACCTGGGCCTTATCAAAATCTACCAACCTGCCGTCCATCCAGATCTTCGAGCTGTTTGCCATGCGAACACCTCAGATGGCGTTTATCGCCTTGACGAACTTGTCTGGCCTGGACGCCTCGATCATCGAGTCCACTTCCTGCGTGGACCCTATCAGTCTTGCCTTACCGCCCGAGTTGC